>JBJKOY010000210.1:0-13641 GCA_046706945.1 Ignavibacteriaceae bacterium
CTGCCGATCGATTTTATAAAATCCAACATGAATTTTAACGCAAGCGCCAATTATATCCGGACTCCCGGGATTATAAACGGGATTTCCAATTTTTCGAATTCAAGCACTTACGGAATGGGAATAGTTCTCAGCAGTAATATCAGCCAAAAAATCGATTTCACCGTTTCGGACAACGCGAGCGAAAACATCGTATATAACAGCGCCCAGGGCAACAACAACGGAAATTATTTCAGTCAGAATGCCGACTTTAAATTCTACTGGATGTTTTGGACGGGACTTGTATTCCAAAATGAGTTGAATTACCAGTCCAACGAGGGATTGACGGCATCTTACAACAAGAATACTTTACTGTGGAATTTAAGCATGGGTAAAAAAATATTAAGCAACGACAACGGTGAAATAAGATTGAGCGTAAACGATTTATTGAACCAGAACATTAATATTCAGCAGAACACAACGGACTCATACATCGAGAACGTCAGGACCAATATCCTGGGAAGATATTTCCTGCTGTCGTTTATATATAATATCAGAGCATTCTAATAAAAAATAAGACAGGCTTTTAAATTTAAAACATAATCAAAAAAGTTTCTGGCATTTGCCGCAGTAATAGATGCTTCCGCCCATATAGTTTTCTTTTACGATTAATGAACCGCATAGGCCGCACGATTTACCGGCAGTATTTTTGCTTAACTTTGCAGCATAACCTCCGCTGTTTCCGAACAAATCCTTCTCCGTATCTCTTCCGCCTTTTTCGAACATCTCCCTCAACACGTTTTTTACGGAGATAAATAACCCCTCTTTTTCTTTTTCGGACAGATCTTCAACTTTTCTTTTCGGGTGTATTTTCGCGTCGAAGAGGATATCCTGTAAAACGCCGTTTCCCAATCCCGGGATCCTTTGCTCCGTAGCGAGGAAAAATTTTACGCTTTTGTTTTGCAGGTCCGGCAGTGAAATAATTTTATCGAAATATTTCACCGTGAAATCTTTAGTCAGCGGCGACGGTCTTTCTTTCGATACCAAATAATATTTGTTGTCGCACCCGCCCTCTTTAAAACATAGGATACCGCCGTACATCTGAATCGAGACCGTGAGAAAAGAAGAATCGTCTAGTTCGATTAATAATTGATGTTTGGAAGGAAGAGATTTATCGCCGTCATGATATCTTAAACCGGCTCCGTCGCTCAGCGCGATCACGGTGCTTTCCGATTTTATTTCAATCACCCCTCCCGCGCTTGCCGCATTCTGAATTATCTTGTCCTTTAGCAATGAAGGGTAATCCTTCGGATTGCCCTGATACCATGCAAATTTGTGGGGCGAATGCGCCGCAATAACTTTTTTTATCTTTCTTCCATTTACTTTCCGGTTTATTTGGCCGGCTATGACGGCGGCTTCGGGTAATTCTATCACCGGTGTCTCCCTTTTATTGTGTAAAAAAATTTTGTGGGTTTCAGAAAAATTTATTCGCTCTCACCGGATTTTTTCCATTTCAAGGTAATTTTAAAATTTGCTTCGGTGTCCAGGCTCGTTAGTATTATCCCTGCTTTGGAGCTGAATTTAAGGCCGAGTTCCACTCCTATTTCGTCTGGACTGTTAACGATTTCCTTTACGGAATTAATTATGCCGTTCGATATTTCCCTCAGCGGCTTGAGGGCTTTCTCAAAGCTCCCGGCGGCGTTTTGAATTATGCCTCTCGAACTTTCATCCGCAGTACCTCCGCGCATAGGCTCGTTTACCGGAAGATCGTTTACTTCAATAAAGAACTCTTCGCCGCCGTCCGTCGTAAACTGTAATAATTTTTTCATAGCCTTCCCCGTAAAATATTAAAGGAATTTATTAATTCGAAATACCGCATTAATATTGCCCGCCGTCGTTTCCTCCGTGATTCAACACGGGGGCGGAATCTTTTTCTTCGAGATACTTCAACGCGATCTTTCCCCACCTGTTCACTTCTTCCTGGTTGCCTAATTCCTGATAGCACCTGACTATATTCGTAATCCTGCTTGCTTTAACTTTATTCGGGTTTATGTTGTCGATTTCCAGGGATTTTTTGAAATCGCTTATGGCTTTATCGAAATTCCTAAGATATTGATTTGCAAGTCCCCTGTTGTAAAAGGCATTTGTATCGCTCGGATTCAGCTCGATGGATTTGGTCCAGTCCTCCAGAGCTAAAGCGACATTTTTCTTTTGAGGAGGCTGAATACTGAAGTAACTGAGCCCCCTGCTGAAATAAGCAATGCTCAGACTGCTTGCCACTTCCCAATTCTTATTGTACTCGACGGCCTTATTAAAATCTTCTATTGCGTAATCGTATCTTTGGATTTTATGGTAGCAGTCTCCCCTTTCAAAATATGCTGCGGAATATTCCGGGTTCTTTTCAATAGCTTTCGTATAATATTCGATGGCCCTTTCATAATTCATCAGCTCGTACTGCCCCCTCCCCCTGTCAAACCAGCTGTAATCGTTATCGAGTTTCGGGTCGGCCATTATTTTCTGGTTAATAGATTCGACATCCCTGTCGCTCAGGTTCAGTCCCTTTTGAAGCTGCGATAAAGCCTCCAGGGATACCTTGGACAGTGGGAATTCGTCCCTCAAAATTTCCTTCAGGCTTCTTTCGTATTCTATTATGCTGACGTTATGATTTTCCAATTTCTGTATCTTTTTGTCTATTATCCTGTTTACCGTATCTTCGTCCAGTCCCATCTGCCTGCCGATTAATGAAAGACCTCTTATCAAAGTTTTAACGGTTACGCCTTTCGGCTGTATAATTGAAGCAAACGCGGTGTCTACCTGCGAAGAAAATCTTACTTCCAGCGAGCCGAAAATAAGAACGGGCGTAAACTTCTCATTTAAATTACCTTCGAACTGGATGGCAATCTGGCCCTGCTTGAAAGCTTTGTCGAGGCTTTGCGGAGACAAATCGGGATCCAGCGCCGTGTAAAAACCGGTAGAAAATTTGATAGCGGCGCTGTCCGATATTTCTTTCATGGTTCCTATAACAACGGGTACGTACTGGGAAATCGCTTTGGCCTGCCTCTCCGAGTAGCATGTATTTACCACAACGCATTTTACGTTTTCCTTGACCAGTTCGAACAGGTTTGCCAAAGCATCCGGAGCGATGGGTTTTACTTTTCCCTGTTCGTCTTCGAAACACAATTCACCGGTCTCTTCCCCGTGACCCGAGAAATGAACTATATGAGGCTTATATTCCACAATTGTCTGAATAACATCGTCCGGCTTTACCGCCCAGTGATCTTTTATTTCAAAATACCTGTTGTCCGCAAGTCTGTTCCTTACTTCCTGCAATTCCTTACCCAAATGCAGTTTGGATGCATTTGTCGGATCGGATGCGAGGAATAAAATTCTTAACCGCTCCTTTTCCTGCGAAATATTTTCCATAACGGGTCCTCCTTTATTAACTTGTCTTTCCGGATTGAAAAATTTTTAAATATCAAACACGCGTACTAGCAAGTACAGTCAGCAATATGAAATAATTAAGAATATTAATTTTCAATTAAATAAGACAGGAAAGTTCCGCACAGCAAGGATGAGATATTACTAAATTCGAATTGTTATTTTCCGGCATCCCTCATTTTTACAACAGGAATTAATTATAGTTAGGATTTACCGGAACCGCATTGAGAAAATAAATATATTTTATGTAAAATTCACCATTTTTTTTGATTGATGATTGGCGATTGATGATTTGGGGCGGGGATCCTTCGGATTACTCGGTTATGTGCCGGCCGTATCTAAATATATATATAATGAATTTATAAAATTATTATCTTCCGTCAATCTTGTAATACTGCAATCTTGTAATTTTGCAATTATTACAGCAAAAAGATAAAACCCTTACTCTGTTTATTATACCGCCGGAACGGTGAATGAAAAGGTACTGCCCGCGCCGGGTTTACTTTCCACCCATATTCTGCCTCCCATAGATTGGACAAAATCTTTCGATATAGCCAGTCCGAGGCCCGTACCCTTGGAGAATCTTTGGCCGACTTTAACAAATTTATTGAATATTTTAGCGCAGTCCTCCTCCGAAATCCCCGGACCGAAATCGCGTACCGCGAACCTTACCATGCTTCCCTCAAGTTGGGCATTTATTATAATCTTTCCGCCCTGGGCGGAATATCTTATAGCGTTGTTCAATATGTTGACCAGTACCCAAACGGTCTTTTCGATGTCCGCTCTTACCGCAGGCAGATTGTCGTCGGCTTTGGTATCTAGCTGAATGTTTTTTTCAGATATAAACATCATCATATTTATCACCGCCAATTCCACTATCTCGTCGGGTTTTATTTCAGCAAACGTCAGCCTGATGTTTCCGGTTTCCGCCTGCGCGTAATCCAGCAGTTCGTTTATTACCTTCGCAAGACGAATGCCCTGCTGCTTTATGGATACCACCATATTTTTTTGTTCCTGATTCAGATCCCCCACCCTCGGGTCTTCCAGCAGTTTCAGGCTTATATTAATCGACGAAAGCGGAGTCTTTAGCTCGTGCGATACCGTAGCGAGAAGATTAGTTTTTGCCGCGTCCCTTTCCTGGAATTTCGTAATATTTTTCAACAGGACGAGATTCCCGATGAAAGTTTCCTTCTTTTCGGATTCCGAGTACGTTATGATCTCTTCCGACTCGATATTGAAAAACGATTCTTTCCCGTTCCCGGCTATTCTTATAGGCTTAATTTCCGTATTGCCGTTCGCAAGCTTTGTCCGCAGCGTCGCGTATATTTCTTTTATAAGATCATTTCTGCCCGCCACATCGCTGATATAATGATGTAGAATTTCCTGTTCCTTCAAACCGGTTATCTGAAGCAGGGTATCGTTTACAAGAACGACTTTCCTGTTTTCGTCTATCAGGAATATTCCGTCCTCAAAATTTCTTACGACGGCTTCAAGTCTTTTCTGTTCGAACAGCAGCCTGTCGATTTGTTTTGCCTCGTAAACCCTCAGCTTTTCGGCCATGGTATTAAAAGCATTGGAAAGCTCCCCAAGCTCATCCTTGGTTGTTACTTCCAGCTTCTGATCGTAATTTCTCTCGCTTATCGATTTAATCTTTTCGGTCAGTTCTTTAATGGGTTTTACAATCTTCGAAGGGAAGGTGAATATAAAGAATAGGGCTACCAAAATACTGAAAGCCGCCAGAAGGACCATATAAAACGTAGCGCTGTCGGCCGAAGACTGCATAATATTCGATTTATAATTTATTGCGGACATATTGACGCTGTAGATATCGAAAATTTTGAGCTTTATCGACCGGTAAATTCCGTTGAAACCCTCGATTGTGTTTTTTTCCGCGGTGTTTTTGCTTTTTAAAAGATTTCCCGAATTTAAAAATTCGTCATACAACTTTCTAAGTTCGCCTGCAAGCTCACCTTCTCCCTTTTCTGTAATGTTCCCGGATTCAAGCCGCAGATTTTTTTCGAAGGAATTTTTGGACTCCATGTATTTATTTATTCCCGCGCTGTCCGCGACGGTTCCTTCCTTCAAATTCCTGATATCGAACGAATACATATTGTCAAGCGCGTAGATCATATTCATCGTATAATCTACCGAAGAATAATTATCGACGATAGTACCTTTGGACTGCCGCGCAAGCCGGTTGATAAACAAAATACCCAGAATGCTCAGCAGTAAAATCACGACGAAAAGGAACATTACGCCGAGGGTTATTTTACTTTTTATTGTTTTCATTTGACGACACCAATAAAATATCAATGTTTTCTTTTGAAGTTAATGACGACAATTCCCGGAAAAAGTTATTGGGTTTTAATCCTTGCAGCATTGAGAACACGGGCTTGCCGATAACAATCAAAGTCGCTTCCTTTTCCTTCGCAAATTCTACGATTGATTTGGCCTTTTCATTGCTGCTTATTTCTTTTACCTCTGCTCCCAATTCCGCAGCCAGCTTGAAATTATTTAACAGGTATCTTTGCAGCTTGGGGTCTATTTTTTCGATTTTCTCCTTGTCCGTTTGGACATAAACCACATACCACCTGGAATTATATAGCGCCGCTAGTCTGGATGATCTTCTTATAAGTCTTTTCCCGGATTCGTAATTTGTGCTTAAAGCGGTAACGATTGTACGCATTTTATCACGGGAAGGAAGCGGTATTTCTCTTACGATTTTTCTTTCAATCTGTCGGGATACTTCCTTCAGCGTCAAGTCCCGAAGCTGAAGCAGCTTATCCTGTTGAAAAAAATTTTCCAAAGCCACCGGGACTTTGGTTAAATCGTATATTTTACCTTCTTTTAAACGTTTTAACAATTCGTCGATTGTTAAATCCACATTTACAACTTCATTCGCGGAATGAATTACGCTGTCCGGGACACGTTCGGCTACCTTAATGCCTGTTATTTTTTCTACCTGCTCGTTTATGCTTTCTATATGCTGGATATTGACAGTGGTGATGACGTTTATCCCGGCTTCAATTAATTCATTCACATCCTGCCAGCGTTTTTCGTTTTTAGAGCCCGGAACATTTGTATGGGCAAGTTCATCGGCCAAAACCACTTCGGGTTTTTGAAGCAGCAGTGAGTCGACATCCATTTCTTCAAGCATTTTACCCTTATAAAAGATACTTTTCCGCTTCATTGCCGGTATTCCCGCAAGAAGCTTTTCGGTATCTTTTCTTCCGTGCGTTTCTACATATCCTATAACTACGTCCGCTTTGTTATTTAATAGTTCCTTTGCTTCGAGCAGCATTCTGTATGTCTTGCCCACTCCGGCGGCCAAACCGAGGTAAATTTTTAATTTACCCTGCCTCGACGAACGGATAAGATTTAGAAATCTTTCCGCCGATATGGATATTTGAGATTCCATTAGTTTATATTACAAGATTGCAAGATTACAAGATTACAAGATTGCAAGATTGTGTATTACGGATTCACATATAATGTAAATATAATAATAACCGCGGTGAGTATTTTTTTCCCGACCGGGAAAATATATAGATACGTTTAATTTCATATACATTTATAATTTTGCGTATAAATACTCTTAGAAAACTATTGAAATGTTTTAAATTTTGTAATCTTGTAATCTTGCAATTTTGCAATTATTTAAAATCATCGAGCGCAATATTCAATTTAAGCACGTTTACGCGCTCCGGACCGAACAAACCGAGCAAAGGCTTCCCGATATGCTTTTCAACCAATTGTTTCAGCTTATCCCGACTTATCCCGCGCGCCTTTGCAACTCTAGGTATTTGAACAAGAGCTCCCTGAACCGAAATATCGGGATCAATGCCGCTGCCGGAAGCAGTGACTAAATCCGAAGGGATCCGGTTTCTTTTTATACCCGGGTTTCTTTGCATAAAAACTTTTATCCTTTGTTCAACACTGTCCAAATAAGCTGGATTCGTAGGACCGAAATTAGATCCTCCGGTAGAAGCTGCATTATAATCTACTGCGGAGGGCCTTCCCCAGAAATATTTATCCTCGGTGAACTTCTGCCCGATGTTTGCAAAGCCGATCAGTTTTCCGTTTTTATAAATCGGGTACCCGTCAGCCTGTTCTGGAAATAACTTTCCTATTCCCCAAATAAGAAGCGGGAACAACAACCCGAACATTATTAAGGTTGCAAAGTGAAGGCCTAAGACGTTTCTAAGCGATTTCATGATCTAATCCTTAATGTAAAAACAATGAAACAGCCAAATCGATAAGTTTTATTCCTATGAACGGAACGATAACTCCGCCGATGCCGTAAATTAAAATGTTGCGTCTCAGCAATGCGCTTGCTCCGATTGGTTTATACTTCACGCCTCTCAGAGCAAGCGGAACCAGAGCAAGGATAATGAACGCATTAAAAATCACCGCGGATAAAATTGCCGACTGCGGTGAACCGAGCTTCATTATGTTTAAAGCGTTCAGTACTGGAATTGTCGTAGAAAAAACCGCCGGGATAATTGCGAAATATTTTGCAACGTCGTTAGCTATAGAAAAAGTGGTAACGTTTCCGCGTGTAATTAATAATTGTTTTCCTATTTCAATAACTTCGAGGAGCTTTGTCGGGTCGCTGTCCAGATCAACCATATTTGCCGCTTCCTTTGCCGCCTGGGTGCCGGAGTTCATTGCAACCGCCACATCTGCCTGGGCAAGCGCAGGCGCGTCGTTTGTACCGTCGCCCATCATGGCAATCAGCTTACCTTCTTTTTGTTCATTCAGGATATAATTCATCTTATCCTCGGGCTTTGCTTCGGCAATAAAGTCGTCGACGCCCGCTTTGGCGGCAATATATTTAGCGGTAAGCGGATTGTCGCCCGTGACCATAACCGTTTTAACACCCATCTTTCGAAGCCTTTCGAATCTTTCCCGGATCCCGGGCTTAATAATATCTTCAAGCTGAACAACCCCGAATATTTTTTTATTTACGGCAACTGCAAGCGGCGTACCCCCGTTTTCCGCTATTTCTTTCACAATTGTTTCAGCCTGGTTCAGCGCACCGTCGGAACCGGCAGCATAATTTTTAACAGCATCCCATGCACCTTTCCGCACCTGCGTACCGTCCGGCATGTCCACCCCGCTCATCCTGGTCTCCGCGGTGAACTTTATAAACTTTGCGTCCGGAGCCCCGCCGTCATTTACAAAAACATGATTATTCTCGACGAGCTCGATTATTGATTTGCCTTCGGGAGTCGAATCCGCAATCGAGCTTAAATAACAGAACTTCATAAGTTCTGTTTTATCGATGCCTGATAAAGGATAAATATTGGTTGCTTTCCTATTTCCAATGGTTATGGTTCCCGTTTTGTCGAGCAGAACCGTATCGATGTCCCCGGCATTCTCAACGGCTTTGCCGGACTTTGCTATTACATCGGCGCCTAAGGCTCTGTCCATTCCGGCAATTCCGATTGCGGAAAGAAGTCCGCCGATGGTGGTGGGGATCAAACAAACGAACAAAGAAACCAGGGCTGAAACGGTTATAATCGTTTTGTCATAAAACGCAAAAGGAAATAACGTAACCGTTACGAAAAGAAATATCAAAGTAAAGCCGGCAAGAAGAACTGTCAACGCAATTTCATTCGGCGTCTTCTGACGTTTGGCGCCTTCAACCAGGCCGATCATTTTATCGAGGAAGGATTCGCCGGCATCGGTAGTAACCTGTACTTTAATTTTGTCGGAAAGAACCCTCGTTCCGCCGATAACTCCTGAGTGATCCGTGTCCGCTTCCCTTATTACCGGTGCGGATTCTCCCGTAATAGCAGATTCGTCTATTGTTGCCAAGCCTTCTATTATTTCCCCGTCTGCAGGCAGTGTATCTCCCGATTCGGCCAAATAAATATCGCCTTTTTTCAATTCGGATGAACTTATAATTTTTATCGAACCGCTGCTTTCTATCAACTTAGCAGGCGTATCTTCTCTAGCTTTCCTTAATGAGGCGGCCTGCGCTTTGCCTCTTTCTTCTGCGATCGCCTCGGCAAAATTCGCAAAAAGCAAAGTAAGAAAAAGAAGGAATGTTATCACGAAATTATAAACGAAGCTTCCCTGCCCGGAAACCGGATTTACGAGTGTTATAACCGAGACCACAAGCATAATAAATGTACCGACTTCAACCGCGAACATTACCGGATTCTTCAGCATGTATACAGGATTGAGCTTTTTAAACGATGAACGCACCGCATCTTTTACGATTGCGGGATCAAATAACTTCAATGCTTTTTTGTGTTTCATATTTTTAATTTTTCGAAATATTTTACAAGGCAAGATGTTCGGCGATCGGGCCTAAGGCTAACGCCGGGAAAAAGTTTAATGCGGAAACAATGATAATTATTCCGAGCACCATAAGCGCAAATGTGTAGCTTTCGGCTTTTAATGTTCCTACCGATTCCGGGATGTATTTCTTTTCGGCCATCATTCCGGCGATTGCAACCGGACCTATGATCGGAAGAAACCTTGCGATAAACATTACAATTCCCCCGAGTATATTCCAGAAATAAGTATTAATCCCTAAACCCGCGAAATTTGAACCGTTATTCGCATTCAAAGACGTAAACTGGTAAAGCATTGCAGAAAACCCGTGGAATGAGGGATTGTTAAGCCAGGGCAGGCCGGGATCTTTTGTAACTGTATAAGCAGCAATTGCCGTGGGGACTAAAACTAAAAACGGCGTTATAAGTAAAACTATTGCCGCGATCTTAACTTCACGGGCTTCTATCTTTTTACCGAGGAATTCGGGCGTCCTCCCGACCATCAATCCCGAAATAAAAATCGCAATAATGACATAAACAAAGAAATTTATAAATCCGACGCCAACGCCGCCGTAAAGAGCATTGATCATCATATCGAGTAAATAAATTCCGCCGGAAAGCGGCATCTGGCTGTCGTGCATGGAATTAACGGAACCGTTGGAAGTCGAAGTTGTCGATACTCCCCAATAGGCCGAAGCTGCCGCGCCGAACCTTATTTCCTTCCCCTCCATATTTCCGGAAAGTTGACTAATTCCCATCCTGGTGATCAGGGGATTGCCAGCAGTTTCGCAATGCACGTTTATTGCAACAAATGTTACGAACAATGCGGTCATTATTCCGAAGAATATCCAAGCCAGTTTCTTCCTGTTAAGATAATAGCCGAATGTAAAGACTAATGCTATGGGTATGAAAAGAATTGAAAAATTCTCGACCATGTTTGTAAGGTAATCCGGATTCTCAAACGGATGCGCGGAATTGGTTCCGAAATAACCGCCTCCGTTTGTACCGAGCTGCTTAATTGAAATCATCGAAGCTACGGGACCGGCTGCTACATTTACCGTATCGCCCTGTAAAGTTATTGTTTGCCGAGGACC
Source organism: Ignavibacteriaceae bacterium (assembly GCA_046706945.1). GTDB lineage: Bacteria > Bacteroidota > Ignavibacteria > Ignavibacteriales > Ignavibacteriaceae > FEN-1297. Next base: position 10,793 of record JBJKOY010000210.1, read on the forward strand.
TTTGAATGTCTGCGGTACGCCGTTCAATAATAAAATTACCGAAACAACAAATGATAACGGGAGTAAAATTCTTGTACAGCTTTTTAAGAAAAGATTATAAAAATTACCGAGACCGGATGCCTGCCGCCGCATCAAACCTTTGAATATTAAAGCAAGTGCCGCTATCCCTGTCCCGGCACTAACGAACTGCAGAAAGGTAAACACAAGCATCTGCGAAAAATAAGTTGCGGCTGTTTCTCCGGAATATGCCTGCATGTTTGTGTTGGTTACGAAGCTCACCGCAGAATGAAATGCAAGCGAGGGTTCCATGTCTGCAATCTTTGCCGGGTTTAAAACCGGGATTGCTCCCTGCAGTAAAAGCACTGCGAACGACCATATATAGAAAATAAGGTTAAGTAAGAGCATTGCTTTCATGCTTTTCTTCCAATCCATTTCCTCATCCGGATTGATGCCTGAAATTTTAAATATAAAATTTTCAAGCGGCGCAAAGAAGTCCGTCCAGACTTTCTCGCCCTTAAAAACCTTGCTCATATACTTTCCGAGCGGTACGGCAAGTATAACTGTTATTAAAAAGCCGGATATAATTCCGGACAAATCCGTGTTCATATGTTTACCCTAAAATTTCTCCGGTTTTATTAATACATAAAACAGATACAGACCGATAAGAATGCTTATAACCAGCAGAACGACCATTTCATTACCCTTCAGAGACTATCAAAAAAATTAATAGATTTATAGACTATCCAGAACAGCAGAGCACTCAACAATATCATTAAGATTGTAATCATATTCTTACCCGTTATTTTTAATAACTGCAGCATATTTGGGAAGTTGATCCGGTTAACAACAGAACTGTACCGGTGAAATGCCGGTGCGTTTATTTCATTACGTTTATTTCCGAATCAAGCGCTTGAGAAATTTTGCCATTTCGTGTTTAAGAAGAATAAGCTTCTCTTTCAATAATTCAAACCTTCCGTCGACAGCCTGTTCCCTAATAAAAATCGACAAATTATTAATCACAGTTGCAGTTCGATCAAGGAAGAAGCATATCGAATGCCATTCAAAATGGTGAGGCATGATGCCTTTTTCTTGCGGAATTAAGAAGGTTTAAATTTTATGCGTTCTTTTTTAAGGTTCAGACCTTTTCAAAACGGGAGGGATGTTTTTCAAAGCGGGGTACCGGTTCATATACAGCACGATTTTCATCGGAATTTTTTATTTGAAACGTAAAAAATCAATATTATTTATATTTGTATTCCGGTATTATATTTGCTTTGTTATGTTTTTAAAGCAATTAAGACATGAATTAAAAAATGAAAAATCAAATAAAATCCGTGCGTTTTTCAAAAGAAAAACAATATTTCTTCGCGACTATAGTCCTTTTGATTTTTATTCTGATATTGTACAACCTTCAGGACTTCATAGGATACGAAACGGTATCGCTGATACTGCTGCTTATACTATTCCTGCTTCCTTTATTCAACTTCGATAAAGGCCCTATTGTTTTATCGGCCGTAATCAGCGCCATGGCATGGGATTATTATTTCATCCCCCCGCATTTTACAATGCATATAGCAAAAACGGAAGACGGTATGATGCTGTTTATGTTTTTCGTTGTAGCGGTTACCAACGGCGTTTTAACTTCAAAGTTAAATACGCAGAAAAACGAAATGGCACTGAAGGAAAAAAGATCAGAAGCTTTATTCCGCATTATAAAGGATCTGTCCTCCGCAAAGGACCTGGACGGAATATTCAAAACGGCCGCTGTCCATATAAAAACCGATTTCGGATTTGAAACGGTGATCTATTTTCCGGAAAACGAAAGCAAACTTAGGAGGGAGCCTCATCCGGCCAGCAATTTTTTACCGGACGAAATGGAATGGCTTGCGGCCGAGACAGCATTTAAAAGTAAAACCGAAGCGGGGAGAGCTACCGACATAGTACAGGGGGCATCGGCCCTATATCTCCCCCTTATTTTCAATAATACCGTTTTTTGCGTTCTGGGCATTAAGATTAATGGAACACCGGAATCCGTTCCGGGAGAGAAGGATTTTCTAAAAAGATATTTAAAGGAAATATATCCGTTTCTGGAAAAATATCTTCTTTATTCCAATCCGTAGGACTGAAGCTTCCGGTAAAGAGTGGTCAAACCTATTCCCAATTTTTCGGCGGCTTTGGTTTTATTTCCGTTAACCTCATCTAGTATTTTAAGGATGTGGTTCTTCTCTACTTCGTCCAGCAGTGTCGGAATATTTTGAACTTTGTCGGTTTCCGGGAAAAATTCTTTCGGCAGGTTCCTTTCCGTCAGCGTTCCGCCTTCGGATAAGATTACGGCACGTTCGATTACGTTGCGAAGCTCCCTTATATTGCCCGGGAACGGGTATTTTTTAATACTCTCAAGGAATCCCTTCGATATATTCTTAATTTCTTTATTCAATTTTTTACCGAACTGCCGTACGAAGAACTCGGTGAGCATTTCCAGGTCATCCTTCCTTTCCCTTAAAGAAGGAAGTTCTATTTTCATCACGCTTATCCGGTAAAATAAATCGGAACGGAACCCCCCCTTCGCAATTTCTTCTTCGAGATTTCTGTTTGTGGCCGCTATTAACCTGACGTCAACTTTGGTGGGTTTTGTATCCCCAGGTTTAATAAAATCGTTTGTTTCAAGAACGCGTAAAAATTTAGACTGGAGCGAGAGGTCCAGTTCGGCGATCTCATCCAAAAACAATGTCCCGGTATTTGCTTCCTCGAACAATCCTTTCTTGTTTTTTACGGCGCCCGTAAATGCCCCGGCCTTATAGCCGAACATTTCCGATTCCAGCAGGTCTTTTGCGATCGCACTGCAGTTG
>JBJKOY010000211.1:0-2638 GCA_046706945.1 Ignavibacteriaceae bacterium
ATTTGACCTCCCTGCACCTGTGCGAAAGCAACGCCCGGCAAATGTTCAAGCTGCGGCTCTATGACATTATAGGCCAGGTCGTATAATGATTTTTGATCCATATCCCCGTTCAACGCCACCGTACAAACCGGAACGTTCGTAACGTCAAAACGAAGCACGAGAGGCTGGGTAGCCGTTGTAGGCAGAATATTTAAGATCCTGTTGATCTTTTGGATGACATCGAGCATCCCCACGTCGACATTCGCGTCCCAGTTAAAATAAACCCGCACCTGCGAAACGCCTTCCCTTGTGGATGACTGAACGTAATCAACGTCGTTTGTGGAACTTACACCTCTCTCAATTGGAACCGTAACCGATTGTTCCATATCGGCCGGGTTTGCACCCGTGTTATACGTTATAATGCTTACGCTCGGAATCTGAATATCCGGAAGCATATCTATAGGGAGCTGCATGAACGATACCAAACCAAGTACAAACACGGCAATTGCAGCCATCATCGTAGTGATCGGATATTTTAAGGCAAGTCTGGTTAGCCACATAAATTTACTTGGATATTTTAACTTTCATTTTATCTTTAATGAGACTTTGTCCGACGAATACGATTCTATCGCCGTCGTTCACGCCGGACAATATTTCGTCCCTGTTATCCTGCTGAATACCGATTTGAACGTATTGCTTTGAAACCGTGCTGTCGGGATTTATTTTGTAAATGAAATTTCCGTTGTCGTCGTTTAATACTACCTGGTTCGGAAGTATCAGCGCTTCCGGTTTTCGCTCCAGTATCAAAGTTATATCCGCAAACATTCCCGGCTTTAAAACGCTTGTCGGGTTTTCGATGTCGATTTCTACGGCCATTGTTCTCGTTGAGAGGTCGACGGCATCGCTAATTTTTTTCAGTTTTACGGAAAAGATTTTTCCGGGAAGCGCATCCGCTTCTACTTCGATGCCCTGGATTTTGTTCAGAAGCGGTACGTACTTCTCCGGTACGTTAACAATGGATTTCAGATTGTTCACGTTCATCAAAGTAAAAAGATCGGTCCCCTGCGAACTGCCGGATGAAGTAACATATGCGCCGGGATCAAGCATTCTCTTAGTTATCGTTCCTCCGAACGGTGCCCTTATTTTACAATAGCTTAGCTGGGTCAACGAATTCGTATAACTTGCGTACGCGGCTTCTTTTTGTGCGCCGGCAACGTCCATTGCGGTTTTCGCGTTGTCCAGGTCCTGTTTGGCAATAAGATTTTGTTCGAATAATTTTTTATTCCGTTCGAAATTAACCGATGTATTCTCATAATTTGCCTCGGCCTGCATATAGTTGGCTCTGGATTGTCTTACGTTTTGAGCATAAATTGTCGTATCGATTAAAGCAAGGATTTGATTCCCCTGAACTCGGTCGCCTATATCTACGAATATTTTTTCGATGTTCCCGCCAACCTTGGAATAGATTGTCGCCTGCTGCACCGGTAGAATGTCACCGGTTAAAGATTCGGTTTTGATTATTTCACCTCTTACCGCCCTGCCTTCAACAATTACGGGAGTCGTTTTTCCTCTTTGCGTCGAAGAATCATTGCTGAACCTTAAAAAGATCAGGAATCCTATTACAATGATGATTGCCGCAATAATAGTAATTCTTTTTTTATTTTTCATACGGTACCCTTTTGCCGGAGACGAAAGATATATTTGAAACAATTCAAATTAAAAATTCTATTTCAATGAAAAATTTGACAATAAGATTATAGTTTAAGTTTAATGCCTAACCGAAAAAAAAGACAAAAATTTCATTTTTTAACGGATTTTAGTAGAGCCCTAATTTGCATAAATTATTAGGAATGAGTAAATCCTCTCCCTCGACTAGCTCAGGCAGATACGGCGAATTACGCTATTTTTATTTCCTTTCATCATGACAATTTATAAATAAGCTAATAAGGTTTTATTATCAGATTTATTTTTATTACTAAGGTTTATTCATAAATGAAGGTTTAAGTTCTTAACTTCCTAACGGTTTTATTTATTTATAAATAAAAGCCGTACCGCAGCATTAAATAGAACCCTATGAACTTACAAAACCTTAGTAATTTCAACCATCACTTAAAAAACAACCTTATTAGCTTATTTGTTTGCAACTAAACATGCCTAAATATTAATAGTTAAGTTGACGCCTATGTGCCTGCGGCAGGCAGGGTCGAACCATGACTTAAATTGGCTAATTAGGACACTACCCGGATTTTTTTGTCGGCGCATAGTTGCCGGAAGGGCGGGATAATATTCATAAAGTTCCGCCTGCTATTTTATTTTACGCGGGAATATGAGTATTTTTATACAATCCCATGCATAAAAAAATATGAAATCGCGTTATAAAAAAAACCTTAAAGAAGACGAATTTAAAGACCTCGGTTTCGGTACCAAGGCATCCAACCAATCGAAGAGGCTCATTAACAGAGACGGCAGTTTCAACGTGGAGAAACGCGGACTGCCTTTAAAGCAGTCACTCAGCTTCTATCACTCCTTATTAACAATCTCCTGGCCTAAATTTCATCTTATAGTTTTCACTTCGTACACAATAATAAATCTGATATTTGCATCCGTTTATATGATGATAGGGGTTCAGCATTTAAATATTGCGGCCGGGAAAAGTTTT
>JBJKOY010000212.1:0-6409 GCA_046706945.1 Ignavibacteriaceae bacterium
GCTGCAGACGGACCGCCTCCGCACGCAGTCTCCGAGTGCGCCTCACCGGATTGAGACGGGAACTTTGAACCATGCCGCGATAGCCGGGGTAAAATCGGCCGTCGATTATATAGCATCGTTCGGAGGCGGAAAGACCTTGAGAGAAAAAATCGTATCGGCAATGGATAGGATAGGAGAATACGAACACTATCTTGCGAATAAGTTGTACGGAGGCTTGAAAAAGATTAGAGGAGTAAAAATATACGGCGTTCCCTTCGATGCCGAGCCTAGAGCTCCTACCGTTTCGTTTACTATAGACGGCGTTGAACCTTCCGATGCATGCCGTATTCTGGGCGGGAAAGGCATATGCGTATGGGACGGACATTTTTACGCCGTCAGAGCGGTAGAAGTTCTGGGACTTTTCGAGAAAGGCGGATTGATCAGGGCGGGCATATCTCTCTATAATACCGAGGACGATATAAAGAGGCTCCTGGACGGCGTGAAAGAAATCGTCGAAGGAAAAATTAAATAAAAATGTACCGGTTATTCAGGCAATTGAACCTACCTGCCGGTAGGCATGCGCGCACAACACAGCTTGCCCCTGCGGGGGATTATCGCGGATTAAAAATATTTTATTCATCCGCGAAGATCCGCTTTATCCGCATCATCCGCGTGCTATTTTATGCATCCATCATCTCCCCTCATCTCCCGCACACGTTCAAATACTCTTTTATATAATCCGGAACACGCTTCTGCCTGTACTGCATTATAAACCTGGGATGATCAAGCATATATATTTTCTCGAATAATATAAGCTCGTCGTTTATCTCCTTTAGATATCCGTAATTTTTCCTCCCAAGGCTGACCGCAAAACCCGGCGAAGCTCCGAAAGAGACCTGTTTTTTCAGAGAGTCGGCAATAAAAGGCTTCAGATATCCGTACGTTTTCTTATCGTCGTAATAGTTATAATTCTTGCCGTCTTTAATTAGAGCAAGCGGATAAAGGGCGCCGATAAAGAACTTCGAATAAAATTCATCCGCCCCTCCGTAAGATTTTATAAAAGAATACACGAACTTGCTGGACAGCTCGGTCTTTTTATCGAACGTGTTCTTAATACCGCAGTATTCCTCCAGTGCTACAGGGTCGGTAAAAGATATCCCGGTTACTCCGCCGCCGAACCTCCCGGGATTTATCCCTAGCAGGAAAATCCGTTCCCGGTTGTCGTCAAAAAACTTTTTGTAAAATTTAACGACCGCGTCCTTAACTTCTCCGCTTTTGTACGGGTTCATAGCTGTTATATTTGAGGGAAGGTCTTGCGGCTGCGATAAGTTCAGGAAATAATCCGCAGCTCTATCGGCGAATGTGGGAGTTTGATCCGGGTGAATGTTCATAAATTTTTTATATCCAAAACTAACCTTATCGGACTATAAATGAAAATAAGCTGATAAGGTTTGTATCCTTTTTAAATTGTTTGGTTACTAAGGTCAATCTCAAAAAAAAAACCGGTATTAATTTATTTAATTCCGTGTAACTCCGCTTGTATTAATGATGGGGTTTTTGCCGAGTAAGGATTATTTTACCGGCGTAAAAGCGAATGAAAGTAATTAAACCTTAATTAGGTTTTTTTCCCAACCTTAGTAACTATTACTTTTCTCTACATATTTTACCTTATTAGCTTATTACAAAAATAAGCTAATAAGGTTTGTGTTCTTTTTAAATTGTTTGGCTACTAAGTTAAATCTCAAAAAAATAGCCGGTATTAATTTATTTAATTCCGTGTAACTCCGCTCTTATTAAGGATAGGGTTTGTGCCGAGTAAGGATTATTTTACCGGCGCAAAAGCAAATGAAAGTAATTAAACCTAAATTCGGTTTTTTTTCCTAACCTTTGTAACAACAATAATCACGTGGAAAAATAACCTTATTACCTTATTTATAAAAATCAGTAAATACCCTCACGAAAGAGACTCTGTCAAAACATTAGTATAACTAATTTTAATTCGGTAACTGGCGGCACAGCGCTTTATATTTAAAATCATATTTTTATAAAAATTTCAAAGGAAATCCCATGAAAGCTGTCTTATATAATTACGGCTGCACGGCCGACGAAATGAAAATCGGCGAGACTGAAACCCCGTCGCCCCTTCCCGAACAGATCTTAGTCAGGGTAATGGCCGCCGGCATAAACCGGGCCGACATAATGCAGCGCGAGGGTAAGTACCCTCCTCCCCCGGGAATTACGCCTATACTCGGACTCGATATGGCAGGTATAGTGGAAGATACCGGATCGTCCGCGGCAAAATGGAAAAAGGGCGATAAAGTATTCGGGCTCCTGCCCGGGGGCGGATACGCGGAATATGCCGTAATACATCAGGATATGGCTATGAAAATTCCGACTCGTCTCGGTTTTGCCGAAGCCGCTTCCATACCGGAAGTTTTTCTTACTGCCTACCAGTCAATCGCCCGGCATTTAAAACTTAGTAAGGGAGAAAAGTTCTTAATCCATGCGGGAGCCAGCGGAGTGGGAACCGCGGCAATCCAGATCGCAAAGTCTATAGGCGCAATTGTGTACGTAACGGCTTCGAAAGAAAAGCACGAAATATGCGTAAAGCTGGGCGCTGAAAAAGCTATTGATTATAAGACCGAAGATTTCGCAGAAAAGATAAAAGAATTTACGGGCGGAAAAGGAGTAGATGTCATTATGGATTTTATTGCCGGTCCTTATTTTAATAAAAATATAGAAAGCCTTAACATCGACGGAAGGATGGTAATACTTGCTTCGCTGGGCGGCGGTAAAATCGGCGATTTCGATCTTAGAAAAATTTTAACCAAGCGCCTTACCGTAGCAGGCTCCGCTTTGCGCTCCAGGACGAGAGCGTATCAAATAGAATTGACGAAGGAATTCGCCGGATTCGCGCTGGAAAAATTTGAAACCGGGACTCTTAAACCTGTCGTAGACAAAGTTTACGGCGTAAAGGATGCGGCTGAGGCTCATAAATACATGGAGGCAAATAAGAATTCCGGCAAGGTTGTTTTAACTACCGAGAATATATAAGATAATTCCGGCGGGTGCTAAAAAATACTTAAGCAGACATAATAGACAAGCACATTAATTATTGTCAACGGTATGCCGAATTTTGCGAACTCCCAAAACGTGATTGTCTCTCCCGCTCTCTTCTCGGCGTTCTGGATAATTATTATATTGCTGGCCGCTCCCAGGATAAAAAGATTGCCCGCTATAGTGCTCCCGGCGGCAAGCGCCGTTAAACCTTTGCTGCTTATTCCCGCGTGCATCAGAACGGGCAGGTAAAGGGCAACCAGCGGAACATTGGAAATAAACTGGCTTAAGACTACGCCCGCGGTGAGGATCATAAAGAGTGAGGTAATATCAACCTTCGAATCCTTTATCAGTTCCTGGAAATACCCGCTGTTCCATACGCTCTGCATTAGCACGAACATTGCGGCGAAAAATATTATCGTACTCCAGTCTATTTTTTTTACTATTTCTATCCTTCTTCGGCTGAACAAAACAACCGGCAGCGCAGCCGCCAGCGCGATATATGTCAGCTTGAAATCTATCTTCGCGTCGAAGAATATTAATGTTACTTTAAAAAACACGAGCAGAATAATTATGCTTAAGGACAGTTTCGACAGGCCGGCAAGTTTTTCGTCTTTTATCTGTTCCGGCAGGTTATTTATGAACTCCGGATTGAATTTCTCTTTATAGAAAAACCTGAACATATAAAAAAGAACGGCAAGGTTGATGAAGGTAGGAATAAACAAGTACCTTGAGAACACTATAAAAGGGTTGCCGAACTTTGCGCTTACCGCTATTAAAAGATTTTGAGGATTGCCGATCGGGCTCATTACGCTGCCGGTAGTTACTGAAAAAGCCAGGGCCAGGAGAAGGTACTTGGGAGGAATTTTGTTCTTAGAAGCCAGCAGTAAAACCAGCGGCGTGCCTATAATCGCCACCGTATCGTTCATAAGAAAAACGGATATCAGCCCCATGCCGAAGATGATAAAGACAAAAAGGGCATCGACCGTACCCGCTTTTTTAAATATATTATAGGTCATTGCCGAAAGGAAGCCGCTTCTGTCGAGGGCTTCTCCCACAATAAACATTCCGAGAAGGAAGAGAATAACGTCGGTGTTTATCGCCCCGAGGGCATTTAAAACGGATATCTGTCCGGTAGCCAGCACCGCGGCCGCTCCGCCGAGCATGATGTGCCAAATTTGCAGCTTGAGGTTCCCTATCTGCCGTACTGCCGTTAAGACGAACACCGCGGCAAGTATAAAGATCGATATCATAAAATTAGTAAAACCAAACCTTATAGTCCTTAAATTTCCCCTCATCGTAATTGAACTTTGCGCTGAAAAATTTATCCCCGTTCAGCCAGTTAAGGAACACGGAGTCGCCGTCCCATAAATTCAGTTCCGTCAGCTTGTCGCTTGGAATCCATTCCAGGTCGCCTTCGCTCGAATCGATCAGCGTCCCGGTGAAATTATCTGCCGTAAAAACAAACACGTACCAGTCGTCTTTACCGTCGAATAACGGGAATGTGATGAAGCCCCTCATTTCGGGGCGGTAAATAGTCAGACCCGATTCTTCCTTCACTTCCCTAACAACGCATTCCTCCGGTGTTTCGCCTTCTTCAAGCTTGCCCCCGAGCCCGTTCCATTTGCCTTCGTGAAAGTCGTTTTCTTTTTTAACCCTGTGCAGCATAAGGGTTTTTTTGTGCTTTTTATCAATTACGTAACAGAGTGTTGCCAGTTTCATATTATTTTTTTTAATGATTAACAATTGTATTGACACTATTGAATTACTGATTTAAGTTTTAGCAGCAAAAGTAATATTATTTGAATAAAAAATAATATTTATTTTTACTTTGCTATTTAAAAAAAAATAGAAATATTACTGTTGTAATTTTATTTTTAAAAAGAATAAATACATTAAAGGAGACCTATAGTAATGGAAGGTTTATTTAACATTCCGGATGAAGAATTTTCTATGAACGGCGATGATGCGGAAGAATCTCCCCGTTCAAATTTTCCTGAAAAACCGGGTGAAGGGGAAGATAATGATGCCGTATATAACCTTGCTCGTAGGAAAAGCCAGAAAGACGATAATGACGAAGACGAAGAGTTTGACGATGAAGAAGATGATTTTGACGAGGATGACGAGGAAGAGGGGGACGAAGAAGAAGACGATGATTATTATAAAAACGAGGACGAAGACGAATTGGAAGACGAACCTTACGAGGAAGATGAATTTTACGAAGAAGATTTCGATTTCGACGATGAAGAAGACGATTTATACGACGACGACGATGAAATTCCCTATAACTGAATTTTAAACTGAAAATAGTCCCGGCGGCGCGGGTTATTTTCCCAGGTATTTGCCGGGCAGTAGAAAATTTTTAACATAGTCGGCTATCCCGTCCTCCAGCGAATGAACTGGTTCCCGGTAGCCGGCTTTTTTTATGCCGTCGGTTTTAGCTTCGGTAAAATACTGGTATTTAAGGACTAGGTGTTCGGGCAGTTCGATGTATTCGATATTAACCTTTTTACCCGCGGAATTGAAGATAGCGGTTACCAGGTCGTTCCATGTGCGGGCTTTCCCTGTGCCTATATTGAACAGCCCGTTCTTGTCTTTATTGTCAGCGAAAAAGAGAGTCATATCCACCGCGTCTTTTATATAAATAAAATCCCGCATCTGCTCGCCGTCCTTATAGTCCGGGTTCCGCGATTTGAACAACTTGACTTTGCCCGTATCCCGGATTTGTTCGAAAGCCTTGTGGACGACGCTTCTCATGTCGCCTTTATGGTACTCGTTCGGTCCGTAGACGTTGAAATATTTCAGTCCCGCGATCTTATTTATAATATTATGATTTATAGCCCAGACGTCGAACAGGTTCTTTGAATAGCCGTACATGTTGAGAGGCTTTAATCTTAAGCTTAATTCCGTGCTGTCGTCGAATCCCAGGGAACCGTCGCCGTACGTTGCGGCCGACGAAGCGTAAATAAACCTTACATCGTTGTTCACGCAGTATTGAGCAAGTTTTTTTGTATACTCGTAATTATTCCGCAGCAGGCTGTCGGCGTCCTTTTCCGTAGTGGACGAGTTCGCGCCCATGTGTATAACCGTTTTAGGCACGAACGGCAGACCGCTTTCCAACAGCTTTAAGAACTCGTCCTTGTTTATGAAATCCTCGAAGTCCAGTCCGGCAAGGTTCTTCCATTTTTCATCGAAACCCAGCTCGTCCGCAATGATTATATTCTTCTTCCCCAGCGTATTCAGCCTCCACACTATCGCGCTTCCTATAAAACCCGCGCCGCCCGTTACAACTATCATATGTATTTTCCGCCGATTATATATCTTTTTAATGGAATGCAATTTAATTATATTTGTTATTCTTTACAATGAAATA
>JBJKOY010000213.1:0-65403 GCA_046706945.1 Ignavibacteriaceae bacterium
GCGCAGTAAATAAAATAATGGTTAAAATACAATCACAATTATAATAAATTCACCGCATCAGTTAAATTTTTATTTTGCGAACGGGAGAATATAGTTATAAATTTCATTCACTGCTGCCTGTCATGCAGCAGGCCGCCCCGACTAGAGCGGAGGGAAGTCATGCTTATCCCCGCGACACCGGCGTGCCGAGGGGATCGGAATCTGTTCCGTAATAAACTCTGAATTATTCGGAGCATTTTTCGATTAAATAAATGAAAGCCGGTTGTTTACTTATCAATAACCTGGAATAAAGATTTGATATCCAGCGCTTCCAAAAATCGTGTTAGAAAATATGAGCCGCTGTTATTTTTTAGCTGTTGAACCGCTTCTCTTTTGTAGCGTTCTTTATCCTGCAGTACATTAAAAGAAAAAATTTGAAGATCGGCTTTCGATAAATTCGTATTCCAATACAAAGGATTGGGTTTCAATACACGAACATCATTGACCGCAACATCAACATTTAATAAAGGAGCGGATCCGCGTCCGCCGAGATAGGCGTACTGATTTCTTTCCGTTTCTGAAAAAAGCGCGTATTCATCTTCAAGTACTTTCAATGAAAGCTCGCTGGTAAATTTATCCGGATGATATTTATAAAATTCAATCCATGCCTCAAATATTTCCTTAATTGTGACCGGCAGCCAGTAGTCCGGTCTTTCAGGATTATACACAAATACGGTTTCATCCGCATAGACATCGATTCCGGGACTTATTGTTACCTTTTTGCCGGGAGTGAAAAACAACTCTCGTGTTTTCTTTGCCGCGGTGTCCCATTTTTTCTTATCGTAGACCGGATTACTTGCATCTGTAATATTATCAGGATTGATAAAACCCAGGCTGTTGCAACTCGGATTCCATAGCTGGTTTAAGTGAATCCCAAAACTAGGCGGTTCAATTGTAGCAGAAGAGACTTTGCCTTTATAATTATAAAAGTAACAGAATTGAACGCTCATTTTACCTGGCATACCGTATTTGAATTTTTTTTCCCCGTAGAATTCCGAATATAACATTACGTTGCAGTCGAACCCCTTTATATCATGCAGAACGGGGTTTTTGCGAAGCGCATCCGTCAGTGAAACTAATTTGGAATAATTTGAGTTTTCTTCTGCCTTGTCATATTTGCAGTCTTCGCAGGTGTAAATAGTCCATTTGTTTATTTTAAACTCGCCGCTTTTATCCAAAACCAGTTGTGTCCCCTGGGCAAAAGCCGTTGAGGTAGAAACAATAAACAGCAAATATATAATTACGGCGTTTTTACTCATACTTCACCCCTTTGAAAATACTAAACTCTTGTTGGATTCTTAAGCAATAGATTAAAAAGTCTTCTACGACTTTAAGAACTCTACTCTGCGATTAAGAGCTTTATTCGCCGCGCTGTCATTTTGAGCAATCGGTTCGCTTTCGCCTTTGCCGTCGGTCTCAATTCTTGCGGCATCTATTCCGAAATCATTTACAAGAACATTTTTAACGGAGGCCGCTCTGCGTTTGGAGAGATCAAGATTGGACTTGTCATCCCCGTCGGCATCGGTATGGCCGACAATTTTAATTTTAACATCGGGATTGTCCGTAAGAACTTTTGAAATTTCCTTTAATGTTCCGAATGATTCGGATTTAACAACATCCTTGTTTACGTCAAAATAAATCCCGTAACTAACAAGCTTTCCTTCGGTGAGAAGTTTGCTGCGCATATCCGGGGCGGCGTTAGTAATCCGCAAATTGGAGATATAAGATCCGCATGAAGCCCCTCTGCTTAGTTTAAAGCCGAGCCTGCTGAGTTTTACGCCGTCATATATATTAGTCGGTATATCGAGTACTTTAGCCTGCTGATGATAGATTCTTACTCTTCTGCCCTGAACCCAAATGATAACGTGATTAACTTTTTCTTCAACCACAGGCTGAACATTTGAATTGGCTGCAATGTTATCGTTCTCCCCGGTTTTATATCCCAAAGTATTCCAATTTCCTTTTTCAATCGAGATCAAAATACCGCCGTTGCCTGGACGAGGATTATTATCCATCTCTTTTCTTTTATTTTCGCCGTAAAGCATAAGGCCTGCCGCAATCCGACCGCCGGCTTTTTTAGGAACAATATCAAACTCAATGATAAAGTTTTTAGGGAAATCTATATCATTTAAGAAAAAATAATTTCCGTCGGTGCTGTTTAAATTAAACCAGTTCCCTGGAGCAATATTAATAGTGTTAATTTCTCCCGCGGCATTAGCCGTCCATAAAGCAGGAAAATCTCCTACGGCGTCCTGACTGAAATCATCGTATAAAATTACTTTATCCCCGGGTACGAAATCGTATTTGGTAGAACTTGAAAACCGGACGTTCTCGCCGGCCTTGGTCTCCTCGGTTTTGGCAGTATTAACTTTCTTTGCGGAGTCCTGCTTTGCATTGCCGGTTTTCGCCTCAGGCTTTTTCTGTATTTCTTTAATTATAGCTTTTTCGGCTTCTTTTTTGATTTTATTGAAAATTTGAGCATGTGAAGTATGAACTATACCAGCTATGTATGCTAATATGAAAACAAAGATTATATTTTTCATTGTAGTTCCCCAATTATTATTAATCTTTTAATTTTACATCCTAATATATATACAAATATCTAATTTTGTATCAACTAAAATAATCGATGACTTGAGGAAGCAGGAAATGCTCTGCTTCCATTATGTGAAACGGCGGTAATGTTATTTCCTCTAATAAAATATTGCCATAGTAAAAATTTGAGTGTATCGTTTGTGACTATTTTAACTGATGAGATCCTATGAACATACTTTCAGCGAACCGTTTTTTCCAGCTTCCCGTTCCGGACAATAAAATCATAGGTCTTGTTCCTGAATTTAAAATTCTTCAATTCAAGTTTAGTTACTCCTTCCGGAAGCATCGGCTTGTACATTTCTTTCAGCCCGTCGCCGGTAATTCTTAAGCCGGTATAGCCGAAAATTACCTGCTGCAGAAACGCGCCCGCGCCTGTTAAAAAGTTTATATTATTATTGTCATGCGTTTCGGCAAGAACATTGAACGGCGGACGCAGATAACCGTAAAGGGTAGTGTCGATTATCCAGTTAAATAGGCTGTCCTTCCCGAGTTCGGCTGCAATTACCGGGAGAAAATTAGTCCCCATGTTAGCACCGGAACCGTTTTTCTTAAGACTTTCAACAGCGTGCATGAAATCATTTCTTTTTGCGCTTTCGTTCATCTTCATTTGCAGAGGATAATCCAGAAGCGGCGTAACGCTCGACCAAAGTTCGGATGCACCCGCACTAGCTTTTGCGTTTCCGTAAACGGGATGAAATTGTTCTTTTTTGTTGTAGGGGATAAACATTTTCTTACCGATCTTTTCCCATTCCGGGTTTGCTTTTTCACCAAGTACCTTTGCCGTTTTAACGGCAAGCTCCAGATTTATTTTAGCAATTGAATTGGTATATGTCTCATTGCTCAAATCCGTAAGACCTTCGCTTACCGAAACCACATTTCCTATCTCGTACCGGTCTTTGCTTTTATTGTAACTTACCCTGCTTACCCAGAAGTCCGCTGTAGCAAAAATAACTTTCGAACCGAACTTACTCAGCCAGGTTGTATCTCCGGTCGCGAGGAAATACTGCCATTGCGCGAACGCGACATCCCCGACGATATGATTTTCGCCGAGCGCATTCTGATATGCGAAATACGGCGTGGATTCCTCTCCTAGTTCGTTCGATTCCCACGGGTACATAGCTCCTTTAAGCTTATTTTTTGCGGCATTCTTTTCGGCGTTTTTTAATGCGGAGTACCTGAACATCACCATTGACTTAGCCATGTCCGGGTGCATTAAGAGCAGAGGCGGGAACATATATGTATCGGCATCCCAGAATATATGCCCGAAATATCCCGACGTTGCCAATCCCATCGGCGGAATGCTGAAGCCAGTACCTTTCCGGACGCTGCACATAAGATAGAACATGTCCGAACGAACGATCTTTTGAAGCTTATCGCCGCCGTTAAGTACTATGTCGGTTTTCCATAGATCGGCCCATTTGTTTCTGTTCTCTTTGAGCAGTTCATCATATCCTTTTTCTTTTATTGATTTAAGAACCTCCTCAGCCCTTAAAGAGTAGTCATTGCTTTCTTTCGAGGATACTACCGAGATATATTTGTACAGAGTATACGTTACGTTACTTTCGGCATTCAATTCAATTTCAAATGCCGTACTCTTATGATCTTTTTTCGTTTTTAAACCGTAATTACCGGCATTAGAACTTAGTCCGAATGCACTTGCTTCTGCAACAAAGGTTTTTCTTCCGTCGGCTTTGGAGACTAAAGATAGTACGGTATCCTTTTTATCATCGGCGCCGGTTTTTATAACTTTCATATATCCGGGGTACCAGAATGACGGCCACTGTCCCTTAGGGGTGGGAGCGACTTTTTTCAGTTTCGCCATCGGCTGCCTTTGAGGCGCATCCCATCCGGTTAGCGAAACACGAAGTTTTACTTTACCCGAAAAATTAGGCGTAAAAGAAAATTTGACGGCCGCGGCGTTAGGGTTATTGCGGGAAACAAAAGTTTCAACGTTAATATTAGCTGCTTTATCTCCGTCTTTCCACCGGTAAGAAGTTTCAATTGTGCCGTCGTACATGTTTATTTTTTGATCAAACGACTCCAGATCTTTTCCATTAATTAATGTTTTATTAAGCCAGTTTGAACCGTTAAAAAAATCGACGGTATTCCACGCAGGAAGTTTTGCGATTCTCGGTATATCGTCTTTCCCGTGGTCATAAACCCACGCCATATACGATTCGGAGGGATTTGATCCCAGTACGGAGGTCGATAAACTGAAGTTGCCGTTGCCTGTATATCCGGGAAAATAGTTATTAAAGGAATGAGTTTCTAAAATAAAAGAAGAATCCTGTGCCTTAACTGCAGGGACCGGCAAAATTAAAAGCAGAATGACTATGACAGATATTTTCATTTCTTATTCCTTTTAAAACTTAAACCGGCGCCGGTAAGGAGAGAGATTACCGGCACCGGACATTAGGAAATTTATAACCGTTAGAAACTATATTTTGCCGTCAAAGTCAACCTTCTCGGCAGGATCGGCCTTGCAAGGAAATAATTGCCGACCGAGCTTGCTCTGGGATTTCCTTCCTCAAGTCCCAGGCTTTGATATAAGTTCGTTACTCCAAGAGTAAAAGTGACCGCTTCCGAAGGTATGTAGTAGGCCAGACTGACATTCATATAATTATATGCCGGAAGCGCCGTACCTGCAACTATTACGGGAACGCCGCCTGATGTAAAATTACTAACGAGTGTACCGCCTACCCGGTTACCGACATAATGCCAGTCAAGCGCGAGGGTCCAGTTATCCAGGGTGTATGTTCCCATCAGATCGCCTATAGAAGTGGGTATGCCGTTAAGCAATGAACCAATGTCGGGACCGGCCCCGCTTCCGAATACTGATCTAAGCAGCGTCCAGTTTCCTCTTAGGAACAGTCCCGTTGCGGGCGTATAAGTAACGTCGGCTTCAATACCGTAAGCCCTTTGTTCCGGAGAATAATTTGTAACCCATTCAACTCCTCCGTTAGGAGTGTTAACGGCGCCCTGGCTGTTGATGTTTTTCAGATCGGCCCAGAAAACGTCGGCGTTGAAAGAAACCGGGTCGCCGTAGTACTTAAAACCGCCTTCATATTGAAGTGTTGTTTCATCCTTGAATATGGCGACTTGTGCCGGTTGATCCTGCAGAAGATTATCCAGGGAAGGCATTTCGTATGCGCGGCTCATGTTTGCATAAAAAGCCCAGACGTTCGGTATGATGTCGTAGTTAAGTCCGGCCGAAAATGCCCAGTCGTGCAATGTTGTACTCATATGCCGGTAGCTTCCGTTTCCCCAGGCTTCCTTTGCATACGGCGGTGTTGTCGAATCTACGGCCGTACCGTTGGGCTGAACCGTTGAATTGTTCTCGGTTGTTTGAACAAATCCGTCACTCTCCCAGCGCCCGGCAATGTTAAGCCGCAGTTTTTTAGTAACCATCATTTGATCGCTAAGCACCCCGTCTAAAATGTTGGCTTGCCCGGCGCCGTTTACGAAATACGACATGTAGTTTGTGAACCCGTTCTTGGTAACATCAACCATCTTTTTCGCTCCGGTGGCGGGATCGGTATAAGAAACTGAAGCGTCGACGAAGTGAGTGATATCCTGGACGTCCGTCAGAACGGTAGGGAAATACCAGTTGTTTCCCATGGAATAGTTTGCAAAATAAAGTATCAGGCTGAGGTCATGATGGTAAAGGAAATCTCCTCCAAGATCGAGCGACTTATTTATCTGAAGCTGCTCCTGGAAAGCGGACATCGGCTTTGCGACGTGCCATTCGTTGCCCGGGGCTATAAGATTATTGGCCGGCGTATAAGCAGGATTCGGAAAGGCTACATGATTTCCGTTGGCATCAAGGATATTTGTATATGAAAGGTTCCACGCAATGTTTGAAGCGTTCGCGGGAACGTATCCCTGTTTCTGAAGATTGGCCAGCTGGGAACTTTCAAAAGCTCCGATGGGTTCCGCATTGCCGGGGATTATAGCGTTCCATTGCTGCTTATTGCTCATTACCTGTAATTGGTTTTTAACGCTCCAGCCGTCGGGGAATTCCATGTATAACTCACCTGTCAACCAGCCTGCATCGGTGGAAAGTCCGTTCCCGAGCGGGAGATTCAAAGAACCGTTCGGCGTCGGCACGGAAATGTTGAGTCCTTCCGGAGAATTGAAAGAGCCGTATGTACCGAACCCGGGTACAAATTGCGTCGGGTTGGAAGGATTATCGTGCGGCAGATCTAGAATGAATTGGCTCTGGTCGTTTATGTACTTCCCGTATACCCTGATATAACCGTTTTTGAAGAGCCTGGTAATATTACCCTGGATCTCTCCGCCGTGGTTTCCCGGAAAACCCGGGTTTCTTATTCCGTGATCGTACAGGTAAAATCCGCCGAGGTCGAACCGCCAGTCCTGTCCGATCGGGCCGTTGAGATTGTAGTCAACCCTGGCAAGTCCCTGAGTCCCTGCTTCGACCTGCGCTTCGCCGCCGAGCGTGGGGCCCCCGGTTTTTGAAATTAAGTTTATAACGGCAGCGGGGGTATTAGAACCGTAAAGGCCCGCGCTTCCGCCGCGGACTACTTCAACTCGCTGCACGTTATCATTTATCCTGAAGAGGTTATCGGTGTTCATGAAGAAAATGTTCTGCGTAGGGAAATCGGGAAGTCCGTCTTCCATAAAATTTATATAAATAGTCGAGAATATTCCCCGCATCGTGTAATTTTCGTTTACGTAGCCTCCTGAGCTTTCAACTCTGGTGAAACCCGGTACGTATTTAAGGAATCCGGTTGTGCTTTGCGGCATTGCCAGGCCCAGTGCTTTGGGATCCAGCGTACTGATTGAACTTGTAGAATTCAGCTTTCGGACAGGCAGCGCACTTCCGGTGACAACCACTTCCTGCATTCCGAGCACGTCTTGTTCCAGAGTGAAATCCTGGGTGACGGTCTTTCCTTCAGCTACCGTAACATCCCTGGTAACGGAACTGTAACCGACCGCGCTGGCTCTCAACTGGTGAGCGCCCGCGGGAACATTTTTAATCTCATAGTTTCCTTTTGCATCGCTTGCGGCACCCGTGTTTGTATGAACAATCAGAACGTTGACAAACGGAACTGCATTTCCGTTCTTATCCAAAGTCCTGCCTTTTATTGTTCCCCCGCTTTGGGCAAGGCTTTGGCTTGTCAGGAAAAATAACAACGGGAAAATAAAAGCTGCTTTAAATAATACCTTGAGTTTGAAATGCATCATACAAATCCTCCTTGTCACTTATAAAAATTTTAATTAGGGGTAACCTTTGTTTTATAAGCGGCGGAAGGTCAAAAATTAGACCATTACTGACGGATACAAAAATCATTCATTCCATACAAAATTATAATTGATTTGGATCAACCATTATAAAAGTTATAATATTTATTATCTCTCTGATAATTGATAAGTCTAATCATCGATTAAAACATTCAAAATACGGCAGCATATTTTTTGATGCGGTTCTAAAAATTACCGCCGTCAATAAATTTAATACTTTCTGTAACTTCGGTCGTCTTAAATGAAATCAAAAAGAATAAGTATTGATCGCCTTAAATATTTGCTGAAGTTCATGTCCTCGCCGTTCGGGACGTTCGTACTGGCCTTGTTTGCTCTGGCTGTTTACCTGTTTATTATTCTCAGAAGCGCGTTCCCTGAGCCTAATAAAGAATCGGTTGTTTATTTTGCCGGGGATATCTCCTACGCACATCAAGAGGTAATAAATGAATTCAATGCCGCGCATTCGGGGAAAATTAAGGTCGTCCCGATCGATCTGGCATTTAAAGAATTTACTACGAACGACAGGAAGGAACTTATTGCCCGTGCTTTAAGCGGCAAGTTCGATAAGTTCGATATATTTGCAGTCGACCAGATCTGGGTGAAAAGGTTTGCGAAATGGGGGGAGCCATTGAACAATTATTTCCCGCAGAAGGCCTTAAAAAATATAATGCCTGAACCTCTTCAGTCATGCTACGCGGGGAGCAGTCTTGTTGCCGTTCCTATTAACATCGACGCG
This sequence comes from Ignavibacteriaceae bacterium, assembly GCA_046706945.1. GTDB lineage: Bacteria > Bacteroidota > Ignavibacteria > Ignavibacteriales > Ignavibacteriaceae > FEN-1297. The sequence continues at coordinate 8,633 of JBJKOY010000213.1, forward strand.
AGTATTATGTATTACAGGAGAGATTTGATGAAGAAGCTGAAGAATTATGACGAAATAAAAAAAGAACTGGACAGTTCGATTACCTGGGGAAGTTTTATTAAGCTTGGCGAGAAGCTGAACTCAAGAAGCCACCCGTTTTATATCTTTCCGGCTGACGATTATGAAGGCCTGGTCTGCAGCTACATGGAGCTTGCTTTAACTGCTTCACCCGACATCTTTACAGGCAGCAGGATTAACATTCTAACAAAAGGATCGGTAAATGCTTTACGGCTGCTGTCCGATTTGGTGCAAAGGTATAAAATATCTCCGATGAACGTGCTTGATTTTGACGAAACTTCAAGCCTCAAATATTTTATTGACAGCAACGGGTATTTTCTGAGAGGCTGGCCCAGCTACGCGAAGGATAAAAAAAATCTTTTTGATTTTTCGGCTAGCGGAGATGACCTAAGCTATTCGCCGGTACCCCATTTAAAAGGCTTTCAGCCGAAGGCAATTCTGGGAGGATGGAATATAATGCTCTCCAAATCATCGAGGAATAAAGCCGCCGCGGTAGAATTCCTAAAGTTCGTAATCAGCAAGGAGGCCCAGAGGATCCTTTATACAAAAGGAGGATACCTGCCCGCGTTAAAATCTTTTTACGGCGATACGGCATATCCGAAATTGAAATTTTTCAAAAAAATAATCGACAACGGCGTTCATCGCCCGTTCCTTAAAAACTATACCGGAATATCGGACATTCTCGCTTACTATATTCATAAAGCAGTCAGCGGAGAACTTACCGCGCGCCAGGCATTGAGCCGGGCTAATGCCATGATTAACTCCGGTAAAATATTAATTAGATGATGAGATAAAGATATGAAAAAAATCGACGACGTTTTGACAAAATTAAAAAGCTACCGGTTCGAGTTCAGGCATCTTACAGTTCTGCTTATCAGTCTTCTCGCGTTTCAGATAATTCTTGCCGCATTGCAAAAGTCGTCTTTAACATCGTTCCTGCGCAAAGCCCAGGACTGGTACCAGCAGGACAACGCGGAGAAGCTTGCCAACCTGACCGCAACTTCATTTGAACTGCTTATTGAAAACACTATAACCGGACAGAACATAACGGAAAGGGAACAGAAAAGGATTATCCAGGCTTTCAATATAATTTTCAGCCAGCAGCTCCTTCAGAGGAACGTTCAGGAAATATGTCTTTTATTCCCGGCCGGGAATAAAATAATTGCTATCGACAACGGCAGGGCTTTGTTCGAATATCTTTACAAGAAGGATCAAACGGGCATTGAAAATAACTCGGCGCACACCCAGGCGATAAACCTTTTCCTGAAGGAAGAGAAGATTATTAATACCTCTGAACAGACTCACTCATTCAATTCTTCGAGAAAGTATTTTGAAACTATGGTCCCGTTCGTTCCGCACGGGGAGTATCTCGGCGTGCTTTATATAAAGAATACTCCCGACTTTTCCTTCTTTACAAGGGAGCTTTCGTCAAGCTACACGCAGGCATCGGTAGCCTTTACGACGCTGATATTTCTAGGCATGCTCTCAATGTTCTACATATCGTCCTACACGGTGAGAGAAAGGGACAAAGCGAGGAAGCTCTTCCTGCTGGAACATGAACAGCTTCTGAAGCAGCGGATAAACCATGAGAAGGAGTCTCTCTTTACTAAAAGAATTTACCATACGCATCACAAAGCCGAAAAGATAATGGGCTTTATTAAAGAAGATCTCCGGGCAAGGGTAAACTCAAACATAGAAGAGATAAACGCCAGGCTGATTAAATACGCCAACTTCATATCTCGCGTTATTTACGATATGAAATGGTACGACCCGCCGAGCAATACGGTTATAAACAGAATTTTTGTTACCGACATAAACGGCGTAGTAAAATTTCTAGTAAAAAATATTTTCTGCAGGATTACCAGTAAAGTCGATAATATCGAATTCAAATTAAGCCTTTGCGATACGGTCCCGAAAATTCATATAAATGAATACGTGGTTTGGGAAATATTGGAGCCGCTGATTCAAAACAGCATAGATCACGCGGATGTCGAAAAGATCGTAATTACCATAACCACCGACTACGATCCCGGAAAAGGGATAATATACCTAAGCGTGATCGACAACGGAAAAGGCATCCGGCAGGATTTGCTCCGGAAAACTTCCGACGGCGTGCAGGCAATCTTCCTGGAAAATTCAACTACGTGCTCTTCGGCCGACATAAACCGCGGCTACGGATGCTACATAGCATACGAGCTTGCCAAGAATAAATGCGGCTGGAACCTTGAAGCACGGAACCTTTCGCCGGCAGGCTGCACTTTTTTTCTTTCAATTAAAACTTAATAAAGGAATTTTATGACTTACAATCACATTAACATTTTGGTGATAGAAGATGAAGATTACGATGTAAGGCGTATCCGCAATACGCTGAAGTTTTTCGAAAACAAAATTATTATCAAGGACGTTGTCTCCAACGGAAATAAGGCAATCGAACTTATCGCCGGCTCGCCCGAAGCTTACGATGTAGTAATTATGGATTATCAGATTGCCGGAAGCATAAAAGCGGAAGCCCTGATAGGAAGGATTAAGGAAATCGCACGCTCAATTCAGATTATCATAATCACCAAAATGACCATAAATATTTCCGACCTGGAATTTGCCAACCGGCTTATCGGCATAGGGGCATTCTGGTTTTGTACAAAATATCCCGGCGACGTAGAGGATTTCATCTATCAGCCGACGGATTTTATCGTCAGTATATTAAATGCTTACGAAAAAGGAAAGCTTGAAAAGGAGAGCTTCAGCTCCGGTAAAAAGCTGAATAAGAATATTCAGGATATCCTTTCGGTCAAACAGATTATCGGCGAGTCGGAATCCATGATAAATTTACGGAAGCAAATCGATAAATACGCGCCGACGGACGCCAACATACTGATATACGGGGACACCGGAACAGGCAAAGAACTTGTGGCATACAATATTCACTATAAAAGCAAAAGAAGGCTGGAAAACTTCGTCCCGGTCAACTGCGGCAGTCTTCCACAGGATCTGATTGAAAGCGAGCTGTTCGGATTCGAAAAAGGTTCGTTCACCGGCGCGGTATCGAGCAAACAGGGATTATTTGAAACAGCAGACAACGGAACTATCTTTCTCGACGAAGTATCCGAACTTCCTGTTACCGCCCAGGTTAAGCTGCTGCGCGTAATACAGGACGGCGAGATCGAAAAGATAGGCAGGGTAATGAAGGTAAAAGTGAAAGTGCGGATTATTGCCGCCACCAATAAAAACCTTGAAGACGAGGTTGCGGAAAATAAATTTAGGGAGGACTTGTATTACCGTTTGAACGTAATTCCGATCTACGTCCCGCCTTTAAGGGAAAGGAAGGACGACATAGAAAGCCTGATCTTATATTTCATAGATATTTTCAGGAAGGAATTCGATGTCCGCAATCCGTCAATAACCAAAGAAGCCTTCGGCATCCTGTCCAATTACAGCTGGCCGGGAAACGTCAGGGAACTGAAAAATGTAGTACAGCGCCTTTTACTCGAGGGGTTGGACAGCATAACCGCCGATGACGTTAGATACGCGCTTTTTAATAAGCCGAGGAAACCTCATGATAAAAAAGATTCTTTAAATTTCTGGAATGACGGGCAGCTTCTTCCGTTGAAGGACATGGAGAAAATGTTAAAGGGAAAATACGTTGCCTTTGTTAGAGATAATTCTAAATCGGATGCGGATGCTTCAAAGAAGCTGGGGCTTGCCCCGCCTAACTACCACAGGCTCTGCAAAGAACTCGGCCTGAAATAGAAGTCCGCTTATCATTTTGATAAGAGAAATTATAATGTATATAACTGCGGGCGGAATATCTGTTAAAAATTTTTCATTAGAACAAAATTTCGTGTATTTACCGGTGGCTTAATTTTTGGATTATTTCCGGAAAATTCTGCCGGTTGGAATTTAAGCTAATTACATCCCTGCCGGATATTTTTACAACTCGATATTCGCTACAGTTCAACATGGCAAAATTTAAAATCAAGCTGGTCTTATTCATAAATTTTTTTGTTATAGGAATACTCCTCAACAGCGTGGGCATTGTAATTCTCCAGGTTATTGTTCAGTACAACGTTACAAAATCTTCCGCGAGCATTCTCGAAGCTTTCAAAGACCTAACTATCGCCGCAAGTTCGTTTCTTCTAGCTTCTTACATTCCGAAGATGGGTTATAAAAAGTCAATGCTGCTGTCGCTGGCCATTGTCGGGGCCGCCTGCGTAAGCATGCGGTTCTTCGGCAGCTTTTTAATGGCAAAGATATTATTCGCATGCACCGGCTTCAGCTTTGCGCTGATAAAGGTATCGGTCTATTCGACAGTAGGACTCATAACAACAGATTCAAACGACCATGCAAGCCTTCTAAGCACGCTTGAAGGGGTCTTTCAGGTGGGTGTATTGGCGGGTTACTGGCTGTTCGGATTTTTTATCCAGGCCTCCACAAAAATCCCGGGGAGCACGGCTGAGCCTTCGGTTACTTGGCTCGATACCTACTGGGTGCTTGCGCTCCTTTGCTTAATATCGTTTTTACTTCTGCTGACGACACAGCTTGACGAGACCGGCGCCAAATCGGAGAATTTCAAAATGCTTCACGAGTTCTATGAAATGTTCGCGCTGATCCGCTTCCCGCTTGTTATTGTTTTTATCTTAAGCGCTTTTTTCTACGTACTTATTGAGCAGAGCATTCAAACATGGCTGCCGACATTTAACAAGAGCGTGCTGCAGATACCGTCGTCGATCAGCGTGCAGATCGTCAGCATTCTCGCCGCAACCATTGCCCTGGGGAGACTGCTCGGAGGATACGTTATAAAAAAATTAAACTGGCTTATCGTGCTTACTTCATCGCTGGTTTGCGCCATGCTGGTAGTAATTCTGGTGATACCAATTACCAGAGGCATTGTTGTCGGCTCAGTAAAAGGCTGGTACGATCTGCCTTTGGCCGCATTTCTCCTTCCCCTTGTAGGGCTATTCCTGGGACCGATTTATCCGACGCTTAATTCTTCCATATTAAGCGTGCTGCCCAAAAACCGTCAGAGCGCGATGACAGGTTTGATCGTAATCTTCTCCGCTCTCGGCGGTACAACCGGTTCTATTATTACGGGCTATATCTTCGGACATTTTGCAGGGCAAACGGCATTTTATTTTTCTCTGCTTCCGATGTCCCTTTTGCTTCTTATTCTTTTTGTATATAATAGAATAAGATCCAGGTTTCATTTCACGGAGGCTTAAATGTATTTCGACAAGAAAAGTTATATCCAGGTTTCCGGCGAGCTTTTCATGGATGTTCAATCAAAAAGAATTTTCGGCGATTCGAAAACCTTTGTCGATTCGGTCCCGAAAGGAAATCCCTCCGGTATTTTGAAAGAATATTTTTCGGTAAGATCGGCGCCGGGTTTTGATCTGAAGAATTTCATCGAGCAAAATTTTATCCTTCCAGAGGAAGAGACCGTGAATCTAAATCTTCCGAAGAAAAGAACAATGGAAGAGCATATTTCAATTCTATGGGATTACCTAATTAGAAAGCCGCAGGCAAATCAGGAATATTCAACCTTAATCCCGCTGATCGACGAATACATCGTTCCCGGCGGAAGGTTCCGGGAGATTTACTACTGGGACAGTTATTTCACGATGCTGGGTCTTTATGCATGCCGCCGTTCAGACCTGCTTAATAAAATGATTAATAACTTTTCCTACCTTATAGAAAATTTCGGGTTCATTCCGAACGGAAACCGCGTCTATTATCTTACAAGATCGCAGCCGCCGTTCTATTCATTGATGGTGAGCCTTGCGATGAAAATCAATTCCGGGAAAAAAGGCAATCTTCCTTTTCTTTCACTGCTTGAAAAGGAATACGATTATTGGATGAAATCGGATGATGCCGGACTGCAAAGGAAAAACGTATATCTTCATACGGTTAAAGTTGAGGAAACCCTGCTTAACAGATACTTCGATACCGAAACGCTGCCGAGAGAAGAATCTTTCTTTGAAGATAAAACGGCATCCAGCGGAGCCGAAGAAAATTTAATAAAAGGTTTTTACGGCAACCTGCGCGCTGCAGCGGAGTCCGGCTGGGATTTTTCGAGCCGCTGGTTTGACGATGAAAGAAGTTTAAGGACAATAATCGGTTCGGAAATTCTCCCGGTAGATTTAAATTGCATTCTCGGATACTCTGAGAAACTTCTCTCTGACATGCACCGGGAAGCCGGCAATAATTATAAAAGCGAGCTGTTCAAGGAACGGTTTGAAATCAGGCTGAAATATATCCGGAGCCTCTTCTGGAATGAAAGTGAAGGATATTTCTTTGATTATCATTTTACCGAGAATAGACAGAGAAAAACCTTTTCACTGGCAGGCATGTATCCGCTTTTCTTCGGCTTTGCGGAGAAACATCAGGCGGAAAAAGCGGCAAAAAGGGTTGAAGAAATCTTCCTCAGAGACGGCGGTTTGCTTACTTCCGCCAACCGTACCTCGCAGCAGTGGGACGCGCCCAACGGGTGGCCGCCCCTGCAATGGATTTCAATTGTAGGATTGAGGAATTACGGCTTTAATTCAGCCGCCGATAAGATCAGGGAAAGATGGCTGCGGCTGAACGAATCCGTCTTTAAGAAAACCGGGAAGATGTTTGAAAAGTACAATGTTGAAGATATCTCCCTCAGAGGCGGAGGAGGAGAGTACCCGCTGCAGGACGGCTTCGGCTGGACTAACGGGGTTGCCGCCGCTCTCCTTAAAAATCTGGATCTCGAATTTACGGCTGCGATAGCTTGATTAAAATTTTTCACGTCGGCGAAAAAAGCAAATGAAACATCGAATAATTTATTTAAAGCCTAATTTTCCGTTTAATACCGATAAAATTTTATAAAAAGAGCGTACAAAACCCCCTGCTTTACTGAATAAAGCTCGGAGAAAAGGACTTTTCAAATTAACGGTACAAATTAAGCACCGCCGAAGACTATTCCCCGGAGACCATCTCGCGCGGTGCGTATAAAAAATAAAAAGAATCGCTAACTATTTTCAATGCTTTGCTCTTTTGGCTGATATGTTCCGGCCGGATTACGAAAAGCTATGCTTAGCCTATTCCAGCTGTTGATTGTTATAACGGCCATTGTCAGTTCAATTAATTCTTCTTCGGAAAACTCTTTCCTGACTTCTTCGTAAATTTTCTCAGGCACGTGTCCTTCCGTAATTTTGGTAACGGCTTCCGCCCATGTTAAAGCGGCGCGTTCGCGCTCACTGTAAAACGGCGCTTCACGCCAGGCATCTAAAACATATAAACGCTGTTCGGCTTCGCCTCCAGCCCGCAGATCCTTCGAGTGCATATCAAGACAAAATGCGCAGCCGTTTATCTGCGATACCCTGTAATCTATTAGATCCAAAAGAGATTTATCAAGCGACGATTTTGCAAGATAAGATCCCAGACCGTACATTGCTTTCAAAGCTTTCTGTGCTTTTTCGTTTACATTTATTCTCGGTTCCATACCGCATTCCTCATTATTAAATTATCTGTTCTATTAACTAAAATAACTAACCTATTCAAAAGGATAATGTATTAAATTATAAAATAGAGTAAAGTTCAAAATTCATGTATTGTAATGTGACTCATAAAAGAGAAATAGCTGTTTCAATATTAGAGGAATTGCCTTTAAGTTGTAATTATCGCAGGAGGATTGATTACGTATTTATTGGTTCGCGGCACGTACATCCGGACGCTCAGTGCCGTATAATAAATGCCGGGCTCGCTTTCCAAAAACCGGTTGACGGAATTTGGCTTAGCGATCATTTCGGAATTGTTGTTGATCTGGATATAAGTAAAAATAAATCCAAGGATGAATCAAACAATTGATGATGCAAGTTATGTCCGCTGAATATTATATTCTCAGGAGTAATCCATCCTTTTATTTCCGTTCTCCCTAATCATAAAGCCAAGATGCCGGTCGAAGAGGCCGTGCTTACCTCCAGAATGGAATACACCTTTCTTCACCCCGCACGCTTTTTTCAGAACTATTCGGCACTTTGGTCAAGGGCTGTTGAAACAGGTGTTCTGTCAGAACCCTGGCCGGCCGATACATGTTTTTCCGAAGTTGATTATTGTTTTAAAAAGCAGACCGGGCAAATAAAAATATTTCCGATCGTTAAATCGCAAATGAAACTCCCGTAATCACTTTAAATAAATCCGGAAATTTATCCTGAGGGAAGGTATCGCCGTCATAAGGGTTAAAACGTCTTTCTTTTGATTTCAATTCCACTCGCCTTTCATTCACTTTTGTCGATAATTCCGATATTTATAGTTGATTTCAAGTATAATTTCCTAATATAATACTGTTCAGACTTCAATTCTTTCGGCGGTTTCCGGCATATATTTATATACAATCCATGCGCCGCCCATTGTAACAATACCTACGGAGAGAAAAGGCAATTCGAAAAAGAAATTTGCAAGCAATCCGGCTGCCAAAGGTCCAAAAGCTATACCTAGTCCGAATCCCATAGTAACAAAACTCATTTGTCTGCCTTCCCGGCCCTTCTTTGAAAGATCGGCGGCGACGGCAAATGCGGGAGCGGCAATACACGCGGACGCTATGCCCTGCACGAACCTGTCTATAATTAAGCCCGTCAGAGAAATTGTCATGCCTAAAAGAATTGTTGCTACTCCCATTATCAAAAGTCCGATGATTATCAGCGGCCTTCTGCCGATTTTATCGGAATAATGACCGAGCGGAACCTGGAATATTATTCTGCTTATCATTAAAGTGCTGAACGCAATGCCAAAACCGACAGCGGTGATATCAAGTCTTTTATTAAATTCATTCTCCAGCGCTGTTATCATCGAAAAAGCACTTGCCATTAAAAATGTTGCGGCTGCCGCGCTTAAAATGCCGGCGCCCAGCAAGCTGAATTCGATGATTTTGAATTTCCTTTTTTTCTTGACTGTTGCTTCTCCTCGAACATCTTTCACCCAGATCTGGATAAACACTACCGCGGCCAAAATTAATCCCGCCCCTGTATAGAAAGCGGCATTGAAACCGAACCGGGTCTTGAGAAAACCTCCGAGAATAGGGCCGATACCGAAACCCACCATTCTAAACGTGCTGAAAACGCCCATTGAGCCGCCGCGGGTTTCTCTTTTCGTTATAACCGCCAACAATGCCATTGAAGCAGTTATTGTAATTGCGAATGCAATGCCCTGGGTTATTCTCAGCAATAACAATTCAAGATAATTTTGCGCAAAAACAAAGCCGAATGTAGCTATTCCGATTATACCCAAACCTACCTGTATCAGCAGTTTTCTTCTTCCGAGCCGGTCGGTTAATGCGCCCATTAGAGGCTGTACTAATGTATTGACAAACCCGTATAAGGATATTAAAATTCCCACCAAAACAGGCGTGGAAAAATTAAAAAGATAATCCGGAGTTTTGGCAACGTACAACGGCAGAATTATAAACAGGATACTATTACCGATGCCGTCGGTCAAACGGGCAAAGGATAAAGCCACAACAGCCCTGTTTGCTCCGAAAGATTCAAAAAATCTTTTGTTGAACTTCACGATTAAATTCTAACCAAAATGTTCGGGCTCCCGGCCAATTGACGAATATCCGGCTTGAACTGCCTCAAAAAAAGCTTTTTCCGCATTCATTCTGATCCGTTACCTGATAAACACCCAAACCCGAGAACGCCATTTCCCGGCAATTGTTAGATTTTGCAATTTCCATAATTTATTCGTCCTACTTATTTTATAATAGTATAAAACATTCAAAAACATACAATGCTAAAATAAAATAGTTAACGAAGGCGTGATGTATACAAACCGATAGATTATTTTTTACTAGATGATTTTTAAAAACAAAATTAATGTGAAACTTGAAAAAAGAAATGATAAATTTGGGCCGTTAAATATCATTGTAAGAGACGAAACACGTAAAGGGGTTTTTAACCTTAGGCAGAAAAAATCATAATCACCAAAAACCAAAGGGGGATAAATGCAAACCGGCGAAATTAAAAATAAAATTTCAGCAATGTCCTTTTCGCTTTCGGTAATTTTATTCTTTTTTTCTTTAAGCGTAATTGCGGCGGATAAGAATAAAGACGGATGGGAGAATGCCGGGAATATAGTAAAGAGTATAGTGGTCCCTAGTTTCCCGGATAGGGAATGTAATATCACAGCGTTCGGTGCGGTAGGCGACGGTAAAACCGACTGCCTGCCCGCGATAAAAAAGGCCATCGATAAATGTAATTTGGAAGGCGGCGGAAGTGTGGTCATTCCGAAAGGCGACTTTTTAGTTAGAGGTCCGATACATTTAAAAAGTCACGTCAATCTTCATTTAAACGAAGGCGCTGTCATCAGGTTCAGCTCTTCCCCCGATGATTATCTTCCGGCGGTTTTAACGCGCTGGGAAGGCACCGAGTGCTATAATTATTCGCCTTTCATATACGCGTTCGGCGTTACCGATATTGCAATTACTGGTAAAGGCACAATAGACGGAAACGCGAAAGATACTTTTGCAACCTGGAAGCCGGACCAGAAAAAAGATCAACGTTTGCTGCGGAAAATGGGAAACGATTTGATCCCGGTTAACGAAAGAGTTTTCGGCAAAGGGCACTACTTAAGACCAGTGATGATCCAGCCTTATGCCTGCAAGAATATTTTAATAGACGGGGTGAAGATTATCGATTCGCCTTTCTGGGAAATAAACCCGGTGTTATGTTATAATGTTACGGTGCGAAACGTGAAGATAACAAGCCGGAACTTAAATAACGACGGCTGCGACCCGGAAGGATCGGTTAACGTGTTAATTGAAAACTGCGAATTCAATACCGGCGACGATGCCGTGGCTATTAAAGCGGGAAGGGACCAGGACGGTTGGAGAATAGGACAGGCGACCGAGAACGTTGTTATACGCAATTGTGTGTTCAACTCAAAGGCCAACGGACTGTGCATCGGCAGCGAAATGTCGGGCGGAGTTAGAAACGTGTACATGGAAAATATAACCGTAGGCGAAGCGGACGCGGCAATTTATTTTAAAAGCAACCTAGACCGCGGCGGCTTCATAGAAAATATCTGGGTGCGCAATGTAACTGTTAAAAGAGCACTGCAGAAGTTAATTGCCTTTGTTACCGATTACCACGGCTACAGGGGAAATCATTACCCTCCTGTGTTTGACGGCTTCCATATTGAAGGTATAACCTGTAACAAGGCCGACGACTATGCCGTTTTTGCCGAGGGAGTGAAAGACTCCAGGCTTAAAAATATCATTTTTAAAAACGTAAACGTTGAAGAAGCAAAAATACCTTATCATGTAATATTTACGGACAACATGATCTTTGATAATGTGACGGTAAACGGCAAGATGCTTCCAAAGCATCCTGCAGAGAGCAGTAAAAATTCTCCCGTCGCAGATTAAACCTAATTATAATCAGATAATGCGGGGGATATCCAAATAGTAATTTTGGATAGGCCGCAAAAACTTTATTTAACTTTGGCCGCTCTTAAATCTTATAATAGCGCCCTTTCATCAAATAAAGAAAGCATAAAATTTTTTTGTTAAAGGCGAATAAAAAACTTGACAAGAATAAATGTTATAATTAACTTAGTATACCAAGTATGCTAGGCATATGAGGTCAAGTTACAAATTATCTCTTCTTCTATCGGGGAAACGAATGGTGATAAAATATTCCAAAATCGAATTATTATTTGCAATATTTATATTATTAGTAAGCGCAAGAATTACATATGCGCAAACAACAGAGGTTTTAGGGAAGGTAACCGACGCAACCGACGGTTCTCCGCTTTGGGGTACAAATATAATTGTAGACGGAACTTCGAACGGTACAACCTCGGATGTGGACGGAAAATACCGGCTGGTTAATCTGAAGTCGGGAAATAATGTAATTCTGTTTAGGTATGTCGGCTACATGACGGATACCGTGAAAATAAATTTAAAAACAGGAACGACGAGAACCATCGACATTAATTTATCACCCGAGGTACTGCAGTCAAAAGAAGTAGTAGTAACGGCTCAATTACAGGGCCAGCAATCGGCTATCAACCAGCAGATCAATTCCAACTCAATAGTAAATATTGTTTCCAAAGATAAGATCCAAGAGCTGCCGGATCAAAATGCGGCAGAAACATTGGCAAGGCTGCCCGGTATATCTTTGGAGAGAGACGGGGGAGAGGGACAGAAAATCGTTGTACGCGGCTTATCGCCGAAGTACAGTAATATCACCATCAACGGCGAAAAAATACCGTCGACCGATCAAGTCGACAGATCGGTTGACCTTAGTTCAATATCGCCGGACATGCTTGCCGGTATAGAAGTGTTTAAGTCGATTACCGCAGATAAGGACGGAGATGCCGTAGGCGGAACCGTTAATTTTACGGTTAAAAGGGCAGCGAAAGAATTTCACGGAGACTTTAAATTACAAAACGGGTACAGTTCTCAAGAAAAATACATGGGAAATTACAGGGGCTCTTTTACATTAAGCGACAGATTTTTCGACAACCGCCTGGGCATTGTGGCTACCGGCAATATTCAAAGAGCCGACAGAAGCTCTGATGCGCAGGACGTAACTTATTCATTCGGCAGCCAGAGCGCAACCGGCGCGAGAATAAACGTCGACAACCTGAACTTAGCAGACACCAAGGAAATAAGGGACCGTTACGGCGCAAGCTTAACTTCCGATTATGATCTGGACAACGGCAGTATTTTGTTCAGCGGCTTCTGGAGCAAAACCAACCGCAATGAACTTAGAAGACGAAAAAGGTACCAGATTGCAAATGCCAGGACTCAATATGAAATTCGCCAGAGCAATATCAATCTTGAACTGATGTCTGCAAGTCTGCAGGGCACTCACAATATAGGCGTCGTTCAAATTGACTGGCACGGAGCATATTCCGAATCGGACCAAATTACTCCGAACGAGTTTAACAATATTTTCCAGGAATTATCTTCCCTGACAAATCAGATAGTTACCGACCAAGGGCCGCGGCTGATTCCCAACGGCGTGAAGAATGATCTTAACAATACGACATTTAAAGAAAGCGACATTAACAGCTTCAGGGTTAAGGACCACAGCTTAACGGCGCAGGTGGATACCAAGGTAAATTTTGATTTCGGAAATAACCTGGCCGGCTTCTTAAAGTTCGGAGGCAAATTAAGATGGAACAGAAGGTCCCGCGACAACACACAATACTGGACTTCATATTTTAACTTGGACTCGGTGGGAGTAATGTCCGCCGCGGAACCGAATGCGTTATACAGGGCTTTTGCCCTCACAACAAGCAGAAAAATACTGATGGAAAATTTCCTTTCTCCCGATGACCAGGTGGGTGAGTTCTTAAACGGCGCTTATAATTTCGGTCCGAGTTTAGATGAAGGATCCATCGACGATTTTGTAAATCATATGCGTTATGCCAAGCTTTTGTCCGGAAGTCCGCTTTATACTTACAATCCGCAAACAGCGCTGCAGAACTACGGCGCAACCGAAAATGTTTCGGCCGCCTATGTTATGGCCCAAGTGTCTCTTACTCCTAGTTTAATGTTCATACCCGGGGTAAGATATGAAAGAACATACAGCGACTACAAGAGCATTACCGGGACGCCGGTATCCGGCGAAGACGCAACGCCCAATCTGGCCGGCGCAAAAGATACCGTGGGCGCAAGATCGTTTTACGATATTCTGCCGATGTTCCAGTTAAAGTACAAAGTTACCGGCTGGTTCGATGTAAGAACGTCGGTAACTAAAACACTGTCAAGACCCGATTATTTTAACCTGGTTCCGTGGGAACAAATCGATTACCTAAGCAATACGATTGATAAAGGAAACCCCGAACTTAAGCATACAACCGTATGGAATTACGATTTATTCCTGTCTATGTACAACAACTACGGGTTATTCACCGTCGGAGGTTTTTATAAAAAGCTATGGAATGTCGATTACTTGCGGCAGTCGAGAATTCAGGACGGCGGGATGTACAACGGGTTTATGCTTACGCAGCCGGTAAACGCCGAGGATCCTTCAACGGTATACGGTATTGAAATTGACCTTCAAGCAAATTTGGCATTATTACCCAGTCCTTTTAACGGTTTAATATTCGGCGCAAATCTGTCTCTAATGAAATCCAAAACATATTTCCCGTTCTATGAAGTTGGGCCGAGAAGCCCTTTACCGCCTTATGCTCCGACTATAATCGATACGGTTCGGGCGGGAAATATGCCGGGGCAGGCCGACTACATAGGCAACCTGCAGATAGGATACGAGAAGAGCGGCTTCTCGGGAAGATTATCTCTCGTTTTCCAGGGAAAAAGCCTGTCGTTTGTAGGTACGCGTCCCGAACTTGACGGATATACCGACAAATCGATCAGATGGGACCTGGCTTTGCAGCAGAAGGTTTACGGCGAGCTGAGCTTGTACCTGGATGCAAACAACCTGACGAATGTACCGGATAAAGCATTCCTGGGCAACGAACTATATCCGACCAGCGAAGAATATTACGGATGGTCCATGGACTTGGGCGTGAAATATAAATTTTAAGAGCAATCTATTTTAATTGTTAATTTCAAAATAATAAACAATAGAACGGAGGTTCGAATGAAGAGTCGGCAACTAGTTATCAATGGTATGGTTGCATTTATACTGATATTAGTAATATCAAGTTCAAAGAATTATGCCCAAACATTTATAGATGTCCCGCCCGGGTTTTCAACTTTGAATGACTCGATAGCGAATAATACGGATCCGAACGCCGTATTTAGATTACAGCGCGGAGATAATGCCGTTTATCTGTTAAACGGTACAATATCAAATAAAACTCCTCTTGTAATTGTTGCCGCCGACGGGCCGGGTGCCAGGCCCAAATTAATACCGGGTATCGGTTCCGGAGGAGTATCGAGCATACCGTTCAGAGCAAAAGCCAATCTAACGCTAAAAGGAGTTTACGTCACCGCAAAAGATGAAGGCGGTGCTTATTTATCCCAGATTATTAGGGAATCGGTAGACAGCGTAAGATTGGTCTTCGACGATTGCTTTTTTGAAAACTCTTCCCAGTCGTTTATAAGAACCGACAACCAGATGGCCAAGATTTATATTTCCAATTCTACTGTAAGGAATTGCGCTTCGGATTACGCCAACGGGCGCGGTATAGACGACAGAGGAGTCGATATGGACACTCTCTACGTTGAAAACTGCACTATATACAACATATCGTCAAGGTTCTTGCGCGACGGCGGCGGCGTTTTGAACTATGCATATATCAATCACAATACTTTTCTGAATACCGGACTCCAGGTTATGCAATTCGGCGAATGTCCCAAGGTTATTTTCACGAATAATATTGTTTACAATTGCGGTTTTATTGGCGTCGGCAAGTCGGCTACCGGCGGCGGCCTTCTTCAGTTGCAACCGCTTACTTCCAGCGTTTACGACGGGGTAACTCAGTCGGTAGAAGTAAACCATAACAATTTCGTGCTCGATCCCGGCTACTCGGCTGCTTATCCGGATACTGTTCTCGCTACACCGAGGTACGACAACAACATGCAGGCGGCCGTTACCGCGTCCGGGTTTGACACGACAAATATTTCCGAGCAATTAACTTTTACCAAAGGCACCCCTTCCTTTGCCGATCTTATTCCTTTATACTGGAACGATCCTGCGCTTTCATCAAGCACAACCGCGGTTGGTCTGCGCGTAGACAGCACGTACGATTTCTCGTATCCTGCAACGGTACAATCTTACACCGCCGGAAGCGACGGAAAACCGCTCGGATCCCTGGACTGGTTCGATATATCTACCGCCGTTAAAGAAAAGATCAGTACCCCTGGAAATTTTTCATTATCTCAAAATTATCCCAACCCGTTTAACCCGACTACAATTATAAAATACCAAATTGCGAAAGAGTCGAATGTTAGCCTGGCAATATATAACACGCTGGGACAGATGGTAAAAACGTTGGTGAATACGATACAGCCGGCCGGTTCCTATTCTATTACATGGAACGGAACTAATCAAGCCGGACTGAAATTATCAAGCGGAATTTATTTCTACAGGTTAAACGCCGGAAATTTTGTCGTAGTTAAAAAGATGATGATGCTTAAGTAATTCAAAAATATGCAATTAACTTGCTAGATATTAATTGAAAATTTTTATGTTTTTTTTATCTTATCGGAATATGTTTGGAGAAAGTGAGGAAATTAGTGGGCGGTGAAATTAAATTTAAAAACGATGCTCCTTTATACGAGCAGGTTGCAAAGGATATTAAGAGGAAAATTAAGGACGGAATGTTAAAACCCGGTGATAACGTAGGCTCGCACAGCGAACTGAGCAAATCATATTCCGTAAGTGTAATAACAATTAAAGGTGCCTTAACCAGCTTGATAAACGAAGGTATTTTGTTTACCCGGATTGGTTTGGGCACCTATGTATCGGAGCCGAAAGACGAGGGTGTAAATTTGTCGCGGCATAAAACAATAGGATTGGTTTTAAGAGATCTTAACCATCAATATTTTTCCTTAATTGTCGGCGGAATAGAAGAAAGGGCTTATGAGCTTGGTTATAATATCCTGTTGACAAGCTCCGCAAATAAAATCGAAAAAGAAGAAAGTCAGATAAATCATTTTAGAAAATTGGGAGTAGACGGCTTAATCATTGCCTCTCTGGCGCTTGATTACAAGGCGACTGACTATATCAAAAAACTGCATGACGAGAATTTCCCTTACATTATGGTATCGTATATACACGAGCCGGATTACTGGTACGTAGGTTCCGATCATGAGCTCGGCGGTTTTTTGGCTACCGAGCATTTGATAAAACTCGGGTATAAATCCATCGGCTATATGCATGTTGAAAAAGCAAATTTGTTGAGCGAAGTCAGGAAGAACGGGTATTACAGGGCGCTTAACGAATACAACATTCCTTACGATTCCAAATTGATTTTTACGCTGGCTAAAGACAAGCCCGAATATGTTTCAGATAGGTTTAAACTCGGTTACGAATTCGGTAAGGATTTCAAAAACCTGGCTAAAAAACCGGACGCACTATTCTTCTACAGCGATTTAACCGCTCTCGGATTTGAGCAAGCGGCAATTGAGGAAGGAATATTAATACCCGACGATGTCGCGATTGTAGGGTATGATGATATTATAATTTCTCAATACGCCTCAATACCGTTAACTTCGGTTCACCAGCCGACGGATAAAATCGGCCGGCTGGCCGTAGATATAATTCAAAAAAGAATTGACGGCAGTGAAGTGGGGAACAGGACCATCTTAAAACCTTCTTTAATAATACGAGATTCGTGCGGCGCGAAAAAATTGAACCTTAGTCCGTTTACGAACACGGAAAAAGAACTGAACTAAATATTTTATCACTTTGTTATCTTTTACTGGAAAAGTATGCTCTATCCTATACAAAACGGTTATAGAAATATTGCTGATTTGTCCGGAATTTGGAAATTTAAAATCGATCCGGAAAAAATCGGCGAAAAAGAAAAATGGTATAACGGGTTTGCTTCCCGTTTAGACATTGCCGTACCGGGCAGCTGGAACGAACAGCTTGAAGAAGCCGGCATGCTGCATTACGTGGGATCGGCCTGGTATAGCAGGAAGATGTTTGTACCGAAAGAATTCGACTCGAAGCGCATATTAATAAGAGTGGGTTCTGCCGATTACACGTCAAAGGTATGGATAAACGGAAAGCTTGCCGGCGATAATCGTCTCGGCTTCCTTCCTTACGAAATAGACATAACGGGTTTTGTTTTACCCGGAAGCGAAGCAAATGTGGTAATAATGGTGAACAACGAATTGAATAACGAGACTATTCCTCAAGGAATAAATTCTTCGGATTACCTTAACGAAAACAGACTAAGAGAGGAAACCAATCCCCCCGCAAGGTTCGACTTCTCGCCTTTCGGCGGAATACACAGGCCCGTGCAGATTATATCAACGCCGCGGCAATACATAGAAAGCATAAAAGTAGATACAGCAATCTCTCCGGACAAAAAAGGAATTCTCCGCGCGCATGTTCAAACCGCCGGATGCGTCGACTGCAACTTATTAGCTGTTATAAGCGACGGCAGAAAAACCTCGGAAAAGAAGGTAGCCGTTAAGAAGAATGCTGCGGATATAAAGATCGAAATTAATAATTGCAAATATTGGTCGCCTGAAAATCCTTTCTTATACGATCTCAAGCTGCAGATTCTAAAAGACGATAATATTGCGGATGAATATAGTCTGCCGGTAGGAATAAGAGATATTAAGATTTCCGGCAACAGGCTTCTACTGAACAACAAAGACATTTATTTAAAAGGGTTCGGCAAGCACGAAGATTTCTCAACCGTAGGTAAGGGATTATTCCTTCCGTTGATGGTAAAGGATTTTGAGCTGATGAAATGGATCAACGCAAATTCTTTCCGCACTTCGCATTATCCGTATTCCGAAGAAATGATGTATTATGCCGATAAAAAAGGAATACTGATAATAGACGAAGTCCCGGCTGTCAGCCTCGATATTCGCTATACGAATGAAAAAACTTTGGCGAATCACAAGGAATATATAAAGAGGTTAATCGACCGCGACGGTTCGCATCCGTCGGTAATTATGTGGGCCGTGGGCAACGAACCGAACCTTGTGGGCGCGGACGAGTACTATGACGGTTCGGGCAGAAAATACTGGAAAGAGATTTTCGGCTGCACAAGGAAACTTGATAACACAAGACCTCTGACCGTTCCCAACTGTACAAGGGCGGGAATAGATGACCCCGTGTTCGAGTTTTGCGACGTACTTTCTCTTAACAGGTATTACGGCTGGTATGAATATCCCGGTAATCTTGAGACGGCGGCAAAGGTACTTAGCTGCGAAATGGATTCGCTTTACAAAAAGTACAAGAAGCCTGTTTTATTTACCGAGTTCGGCTCGGATACTCTGAAAGGTTCGCACTCTACTTCCGTTCAAATGTTTACGGAGGAGTATCAGGCAAAGCTGCTTGAAATGTACATCGATATCATACGATCCAAAAAATATACCGTCGGGGAACAATTATGGAACTTTGCCGACTTCAGAACCCCGCAGCATTTCAGAAGAGTGGTGTTAAATCTCAAAGGGATATTTACGAGGGACAGGGAACCCAAACTTGCCGCTTTTAAGTTAAAAGAGATCTGGGCCGGGAAGATAAAGAGAAAGTAAGCGCATAAAAAATTATTTAAAAACATCGTAGTAAACATGATCTTCGGATTTGCGCCTTTAGACATACTGGTTATCGTCGTTTACGTTGCCGTAATCGTATACCTGGGATGGCGTACGAAAAATAAAGTAAAGAATTCGGGCGACTACTTTATGGGCGGAAGAAAAGGCAGCAAAATAATGATGATCGCAAACGGTTTCGGAGGCGCCACTCACACCGATCAGGCGATAGGCGTAGCCGGCGCTACGTACGAAATAGGTCTGGGCGGAATCTGGTACCAGTGGATGTATCTTTTTGTTACTCCTTTCTTTTGGCTGCTGGGTCCGATTTACAGACGAGTTCGGTATCTAACCACCAGTGATTTTTTTGAAGAGAGATACGGCTTCAGGCACGGTATCGCGTACTCTATTATGGGCCTGCTTTATTATATAATGGATACCGGTCTCATATTAAAAGGAACCGGTACCGCCATTGAAGCCGTTTCGCACGGAAAAATCCCGTCCGACGTAATAATAATATTTATTACAATTTTCTTTCTTGCATATAGTGTTATCGGCGGACTGGCGTCGGCGCTGGTAGTTAATCTTCTTCAGGGGTTTTTTATTCTTATTTTATCGTTCTTATTAATCCCGTTTGCTTTACACGCGGGCGGGGGGATGGCATCCATAAAGGCTCACCTTCCTTCCTACATGTTTAGTTTTGTTGCGCCGAAAGAAGCAACATTGTTTTTTATTATTATGGTCGTAATAAACGGGTTGGTGGGAGTGGTTGTTCAGCCGCATCAAATGGCGCTGGGAGGCGCCGGGAAATCGGAAAAAAGCTGCAGGACCGGCTGGACCTACGGCACCTTTACTAAACGAATCGCCACGCTGGGCTGGGCATTTGTGGGGGTATTTGCCGCTGCGTTATATCCCGGTTTAAGCAGTGCCAACCGCGAAAGCGCTTTCGGTTTGATGGTTGTAAATCTTTTACCTACCGGATTACTCGGCCTTATGGTTGCCGCAATGATAGCCGCCATATTAGCCGTGCTTCACAATTATATGGTAGGCGGTTCGGCCATTATAACAAGAAATTTATACAAGAGATTTTTTGTAAAGAATCTTGAAGTCAAAAAGGAATTAAAAATAGCGCGGCTTTCATCCGTACTGCTTATAACAGGGGGTGTCACTATTGCGCTTATACTTCCGAGCGTAATAGACGGACTGGTGATAGTATGGCATTTTACGGCATTCTTCGGTATAGGTTTCTGGATGGCCTTAATATGGCGTAAAGCAAACCGGTACGGCTTATGGGCCAGTCTTATTTCGACAATATCATGCACGCTTATTTCGGGACCGTATTTCTCGTTCGGGTTCGGATGGACAACGGCTTATCAGATAGCCCTGTACCTGCCGGTGGGTTTTATTACAATGATCCTGGTAAGCTATTTTACAAAGGAAGAGCCGGCGGAAAATTTGAACAGATTCTATGCGCTGCTGCATACGCCTGTCGGTGAAGAATATAAGCTGGCGGAGAAAGGCATCGATATGGTATTTAAAGGAGAATCCGTTCACGAATCTAAAAATGACGGCGAATCGCTTGAAGAAAACGGTCATAGCCTTTTGCTTGTAGACCTATTATCTCTTCATAAGAAATTTTCATTTAAGAAATACCGTGAAGACATCGTCGGCTTCGCTTGGGCGACGGTTTTTGTTATTG
The DNA here is from genome assembly GCA_046706945.1 of Ignavibacteriaceae bacterium. Taxonomy (GTDB): domain Bacteria; phylum Bacteroidota; class Ignavibacteria; order Ignavibacteriales; family Ignavibacteriaceae; genus FEN-1297. The sequence continues at coordinate 29,542 of JBJKOY010000213.1, forward strand.
CAATTTTTGCGGTCGGTTTGATAGCGGCCGGCATAGGATAAAACACTTCAGCAGGGGAAATTATGATGGGGGTACAACATAAAACTTTCGGGATTTAATAAAGTAAATAATATTGCCTGAACAGGAGTTAAAACTATGAGTACCCCGGGCACCCGCACCCTTAAAGTTCTGTTTATAACGATAATTTTATTTTTCCCTTATCATAATTCCGTATTCGCAACAAACCCTGATTCTCTCCGGGCGGAAATCCTAAAAGCGATTAACAACGAAGCCGGTTATGCGGCAAATGTTCTCCTGGATAAAGAAGGAAAGTCGCGCTGCGATTATCATATGGTGGAAGGGAAGTGGCTCCCGTATGAGCCCGCATGGCACACCGGGCAGATTATTAATGCGCTTGTTGATGCTTATAAAATTACCGGGAACGAAGCTTACCTTAATGCCGCCAAGAAAGCCGGCGACTGGTGGTGCGGTCTGCAGATCAGGAACAATCCCAAATTGAACGGAATGCTAAACGCCGTACACGGCGACTATGTCGGCGATTATATTGTATTTGCAACCGTATCGGACGGAACCCCGGGATTATTTAATCTTTACGGGGTAACAGGTATAAAGAAGTACGCGGAAGTGCCGACCGAAGCAGGCGAGTGGATGCTGAAAAACCTGTATGTTCCTGATTCGGGTGTCTTTTACGATGCTATTAATGCGAAAACCGGAGAAGTGATAAAGAAAAACTCGCCGTTCTGGCCGGATAAAAAAAATCAAACTTTATTTGACGTGGCCAGACCTAATAACGAGGGATATCTATTTAAAGATATGTACGAGTTTACCGGTAAGGAAAAATTTAAAGAAGTATTCCTCAGCATATGCGAAAGCCTGGTAAGGAAACAGGGTAAAGAAGGTTTGTGGATGCAGTTCACTCCCAACGACGCAAGGGACGGTTTTATTCATCCCCGTTTTAATTTATGGTATGCCGAATCGTTGTTGGAAGGATATGACCTTACCAAAGATAAACGCTATCTGGATGCAGCGTTAAAGACCCTAAGGACTTTTCAGAAAATACAAAGGCCCGACGGCACCATATTCTATAAAAATTATTTAAAAGGAAAATACAAAGACAATTCCGTAACCGGTTCCGCAGTGGCTTTTGCCGCGCTGCTTTGGATAAGAGCCGTTGATTACGGTGTCGGCGATGAATTTAAGGCAAGCATTGAAAAATCTTTTAAATGGATATTGAAGAACAGATTTTCCGGCGATAATCCCGATAAGAATTTAAGTTATGCGGTTATCGATACCCGGATGAAAATAGTGCACGGGAAGATAAATCTTATTCAGAGAGACGTAGGCACATCGTTCGCATTAAGATTCTTAACAAAATATTACAATTACAAATTCGGCGAAAAGTAATACCATGAAAACAAATAAAATCGTCACCGCTTTTTCCATCATAATATTTTTTACGGTTTCAGGTTTTATTGCTGCCGATGCACAATCTAAAGTTTATTACGTTTCGCCGGACGGCAGCAGTTCAAATCCCGGAACTTCGATTAATAAACCTTTCGCTTCGGTCAACCGCGCATTAAAGCAGGCCGCTGCCGGTGATACCGTTTATTTGCTGCCCGGTACTTACAAGGAGATTATTGTATTCCGGGATAAGAAAGGAATCCCCGAAAAATCAATTTGCCTGACGGGAATTACCCATAATCCCAAAGAGTATCCCGTTATAGACGGAGGTGCGGAAAAACCATTGCTGGACGGGCAGAACGATTGGATGTACATAAAAGATTCCGACTGGCTGAGTATATCAAGAATAAAGTTTGTGAACGGCTGGACGTACCCGGTTAAAATACGAAATTCTTCTTATCTCTCGTTCGACAGCTGTATTTTCTACGGCGGCAAAAGAGTAATAAACGTAGCAGGGATTTTATCGCATCATATACTGGTTGAAAACTGTTATTGGGACCAGGGCGGAAGATATCTGTGGACGGTAAAGAAAGACTCGGCCGGCGTGGAAGCTTGGCTGTCGATGCATCACGTGGGGATGGGGTATTATAACGGGTCGCTGATTGATTTCAGCGGAACCGGCGGATCGATTGTCATAAGGAACAATACTATAATCAATGCTTACAACGCCATCAGATTCCGCGGGCAGGAAGGATGCGACGCCGATGTTGAAATTTACGGCAACCGCATTTCATACGTCCGCGATAACGATTTCGAGCCCGAATATTATTCGTACAATCTTTTTATCTATAACAATATTTCACACAACATACATCGCACCTTATCCGTCGATAACGTTAGAGGCGGATACATTTATTATTTCGGTAATGTGGTTACGGACGATAATGATCCTTGGACGCAGCAGGTATGCGCGAGTTTCGGCAAAATATACGGTTCGGAAAGACAATTGGATTACCCGCTCTATGTTTTCAACAACAGCTTTTGCGGGGCGGCAATGGCGTACAAAATGGATGCGGGTAAGGCCATCCTGTTGAAACATTTCAACAATGCTTTTTACTTCCGGTCGGATACCGGATTTATAGTTAATCAATGGGATAAGACCCTGGAATTCGATTACGATATCGTAAATACAAAGTGGCCGGAAAACATAATTAAACATAACCGGGAACAGCACGGGAAAGTAACAGATATAAAATTTGCCGATCCGGGAAAGGAAGATTTGCGGCTTGAAAAAAACAGTCCTGGTATTGACGCCGGCAAGGTAATTACATTAAAGGAATTGGACTGGACGCAGCGGTACGAAGGCAAAGGTCCGGACATAGGCGCCTATGAGAACGGCAATTTGATCGAAGGTCCTGCGTTCCGTTTTAAACTGCCGCCGGACAGCAAGATAACATACAATGAGAAACCGAGAATCGTGCGGTATGATATTAACGGAAATAAGATAACACTTTATTTCTCGAGTGAGATCGATCCGTCCTCTGTAAATAAAGAGGATATCAATTTATATAACGGGCAAAACAAACTGGTAATTGAAAATGTCGCGTTCCCCGATAATAAATATCAAATGGTCTTAACTGCCGGACCGGCCCCGTTAAAAGGCGGGTTGTCCGTTTCATTTAACATTATGCCCAAGGGAACCGACGGCGAACTTGCTACGTACTGGGCTTCCGCGATAAAAATAAACGGTAATTAAACAGGGAGTCCGGTAATGAGCGCAAAGAAAAAAATATTGTTGTTCCTTTCTTCTATCGGGCCGGGAATGTTTCTCGTCGGCTACAACATAGGTACCGGCAGCGTGACAACAATGGCGCAGGCTGGAGCATCGTACAATATGATGTTAACCTGGACGATATTGGTTGCATGTATTTTTACATATTTCCTCCTGATAGCCTTCGGAAAGTTTACCGTTGTAACCGGACAGGCGGCAATATTCAGCTATAAAAAGTATTTCGGCAAATCCGTCGCGATATTCGTTCTACTTACAATAATATTTACCGAGATGGTATCCAGCATAGGCGTAATGGCGATAGTAACCGATGTTGTCAGGGAATGGACAAAACCGCTGACGGCTTCCGGCCAGGGCTTTAATACGATTGTTTTGACATTTGTCTTTGCAGGAGCGATTGTATTTTCCTTACTGAACAGGCAGTATACCGCGGTTGAAAAAATATTAACCCTGTTTGTTGCTTTGATGGGGTTAAGTTTCATCCTAACCATGTTTACGGTTGTCCCCGATCCCGCGGTCGTAATTAAAGGATTGATCCCGAAAATACCGAAAGAAGCAGATGCTCCTCTTATTGTTACGGGAATGCTGGGAACCACTATGGGCGGAGTGCTGTACGTGGTTCGTTCCATAACTGTTAAGCAAAAGCAGTGGAAAATAAGCGATCTGAAAATTGAAAAACGCGACGCGCTCATTTCTTCCGTATTAATGTTTGTGTTGAGCATTTCGGTGATGGCCGCGGCCGCCGGAACGTTGTACCCCAAAGGACTCCATGTAGAAAATGCGATAGACATGATAAAGCTGCTGGAACCTATTGCGGGAAGGTTCGCGATTTCCGTTTTCGTGGTGGGAATAGTCTGCGCGGGTTTGTCGTCTTTATATCCCCACTATATGCTGGTCCCTCTGCTGCTGGCCGACTATATGGAAGAGGATCTTGATTTCGGCAAGACCCGCAATAAGATCATAGTTATTTCATACGCTTCGCTCGGATTAATTGTGCCTGTATTCGGGGGAAGGCCGGTAACGGTAATGATAGCATCGCAGGCATTTACGCTTATAGTAACGCCTCTGGTTATAATTCTTACGTTTATTTTGATGAACCGGAAATCTGTAATGGGCGATTATAAGGCCGGAGCCGGGGCGAATATAATGTTTTCGGTTATTTCCGTATTCACGATCATTATGTCTGTAGAGGGGGCAGCGGCATTATTCGAGCTGCTGAAACATTAGAAAGAGGAACTGAAATGTTCGATAAAAGAATTACGTGTTGTTACCTGCATCCAATCACCAAATACGGTTACCCGCCGCCGGCGGAAAAAACAACGGATTATGTTTACGAGATGCGCGGTCTCGGTTTTACTTCGATTGAACTTGAAGGCATCAGAGAAAATCATTTGTCCATAGTCTTCGAAGAAAGATACGCAATAAAGGAAACCTTGCGGAAATTAAACGTCGAACTGCCTTACTTTTGTGCGGTGCTGCCGGGTCTATCGTCGTCGGATGAAAAAGAAAGGCTTCGTAATATCGGGTTGTTTGATAAAGGATGCAGGATAGCGGCACTGTTTAATTCAAAAGGTATACTTGATAACGCACCTCTACCGCCTTATCAATTCCCGGGGGATATTCCGGTTGTAAGACATTACGGGGAAGAAGCACTAAGCGCCGCATATTTACCGGATGGTTTTGAATGGAATAAATATGCGGATATACTTGCCGATACTTTTAAAACCTTATGCGAGATCGCGGCAGGTTATAACCTGACCTACCAGCTGCATCCTGCGGTCGGCACGCTCGCATCAACGGCAGACGGATATTTATACTTCAGTGACAGGATAAACAAGGACAACCTTCGGTTTAATCTTGATACGGCCAACCTGTTCGCGTTAAAAGAAAATTTGCCGCTCTCGCTCCTAAAATTAAAAGATCAAATTGACTACATACATTTTTCCGATAACGGCGGAACTAAAGTCGAGCATCTTCCGGCCGGCAGGGGAATAATTAAATGGGAAAAGTTTTTCGAGGCTCTTGATAAGATAAACTTCAGCGGCAATATCGGGGTCGATATAGGAGGGGAAGAATCAAAGGTAGAAAATTTGGACGACGCTTACCGTAACGCCGCAACATACCTGGAAAAGTACTGGCTGAAGAATAAGGCTTGAGGAATTGAAGAAAGTAATTTCGATATTAGGTCTGATTTTATACTTAAGCGCGGCTACCTTCGGGCAGAAGCAAGTATTGACAGTTGTACCTCAGCCTCTTGAATATGCATTCACGGCGGAAAAATTCGGAACGGATATTCCCGCGCTTCAATTAATTAAATTTTATAAAGATACCGAGCCGTTAACCATAGCCGTTAATGATCTAATAAAAACGTTTATGCTTTGTAAAAATGTTTCCGTTTCCGCCCGGGACAACCCGATCCGTATATTAATCGGTATTCCTGCCGGGAACGATAAATTTAAAAACATATGCAAAGCGAAAAATCTTTTGCCCGGCAAGGAACTGGGGGACGAAGGATATAAATTATTAATTGATTCGGCCTGCATCATTATCTCCGCGAATTATTCAAAAGGATTGTTCTACGGCATTCAGTCCCTTAATCAGATAATTCGCGGAGCAGGGAATAATTATCTGCCCGGGCTTAAAATTACGGACCGGCCGGCTTTTAAGTACCGAGGTGTTATGGATGATATTTCCAGGGGACCCGTTCCGACCGTTGATTTTATAAAGTATCAGATAAGGCGGCTGGCGGAGTTAAAGATAAATTTGTTTATGCAGTACGTTGAGCACGTCGTAAAAACAAAATCGCACCCGGCGTTTGCGCCTAAAGACGGATCGATTACAATCGCTCAATGGAAAGAGCTGGCCGAGTTTGCGCGAAAATACAATATCACGCTGGCCGGAAGCTTTCAATCGTTCGGACATTTTAATAATATTTTAAGTACCCCGGAATACGCGCGTCTCGGAGAATGCGGGACTCTCATTTCCCCGGTAAACCCCGAGAGTTATAACTTCCTTAAAGATATTTACTCTGAGATGGTACCGGCTTTCGGGGCGCCGTTCTTTAATATCAACTGCGACGAGACATTTGACCTGGGAAAAGGTGCCTCAAAAAAACTTGCGGACAGCATCGGTTACGCCGGTCTTTACTACCGTCATATAATGAAGCTTTATAAGATATTAAAGAAGCTAAATACCGAAACCATGATGTGGGGGGATATTCTTCTTGAGTACCCGGAATTATTAAAGAAAATTCCCAAAGATATTATTGTCGCAACCTGGACTTACGACAATCTCGAATCATATTCAAAATACATACTGCCGATAAAAGAAGCCGGGCTTAAATATTTTGCAGCCGCAGGCACACTTAATTCAAGAAAAATATTTCCCGACTATCGGCAGACATTCGGCAACATAAATGGATTTGCACAAGCGGCCGAAAAGAATGACGCCCTCGGATTACTTAATACCGTGTGGGATGACAACGGTACCGCGTTGTTTGCAAACGATTGGTACGGTGTAGCGTACGGTGCAGATAAAAGCTGGAACCCGGTATCAACCGACAGCGCCGATTTCGACAGCAGATTTAACGGCGGCGTTTACGGTGCCTTGAATAATAATTTTACCGCGGCAATACATCTGCTCGGAAAATTATCCGGACTCGAACCCACTTCCGGCATGAACGATAACGTACTGTTCGGACGGGTGCTTCCCGACTCGGGAAAGCAATTACGGATTTCAACGGACGGCTGGGATAAGGTTTCGGATTTTTCTAATCAAGCTGCGGGGGCATTAAATGACTGCAATTTAAAATTTTACCCGCTTGATAAAAAATATATCGGCTTCATCTGCAAGTTGTACGAAACACTTGCCGAAGAAAGATTCGACATAATAAAAGCCGCGAAGAGTTATGCTCAAGTCGATTCTTTAATTAACCGTAACCCTGACAAAACAAGGGAAGCAATTATTAAATCGGTATATCTCCTCAACCGAATAATCGATAAAGAATATGTGCTGAATTCCACATATGAACAGCTATGGTTGAATGAAAACCATACCTATGCTCTGGACAAAGTTACGGGTAATTATTATAAAAAAATAGACGCCTTCCGAAAGGTAAAGAACAGGCTCCTTGAATCTTTAAAACTTTTGGACAGCGCACAACCTCCTTTGAGTATTGACCAGGCAGGCTTGGCGGTATCCGTGCTGACCGGTAAATATTTCAGGGAGTGGCTTGTAATAAAGCCTCTACCTGATAAAGACAATAATCCTGTTTCGCAAATCGATTACCTGGTTGCCGCCGGGGGTGAGTGTAATACCGCTCCGAAAGTAACCGATGAATTTTACTATAACTCGCTTAAATATCGGTGGACAAGAATTGCAAGTCAGTACGAAGATATAGTTGATATCTCGGATTTGTTCCCGGATATAAGAAACTGTTTCGTAAGCTATGCTTTCGCATCCGTAGAATCGGATAAGGACACAACGGTAAATGCGATGGCAGGATTTGCGGAAGGCATGCAGGTATTTGTAAACGGTAAAATTATATATTCGCATAGCTCAGCAGGCGTGTTTCTGCCCGATAAATATTCACTCGGACTGCCGCTGCGCAAGGGCAAAAATAATCTGATGATAAAAATATCGGGCTTGAGAAACGATCCGCGGTTTACATTCAGACTTACGGAATGCGGCGTTGTTAACCGGAAGAACAGATATAAAATTAATTTCGATTAAACATAAATGAAAAAATTATTATTCGTTATCCTTTGCGCGGCCGTATATATATCGGCACAAGATCAGGACCCTTTAATTGTAGGTAAAAGAATTGCCGACAGAATAATATCCGAAACCAGGTTTGAAACCGTAACCGCCGCGCAAAAGCCATCCGCCGATGTTCAAGTTATAGACTTTCAAAAAGCCTTCGTATCCGATACGATGAATAATGTTTATGCTATTGCTTATAATTCAATGATGGAAAATAAGGAATTGAAATTCGGGATCAGCTATTCGTCGCCCGTTAACGTATGGATTAACGGCAGGCAAGTCTTCGGCGGAAGGGAAGAAAATCGCTTTGAGTTTAAGGAGATTGCATATTCAATTTTCGTATTCAACGATACGATTAAAGCGGATCTGCGCAGGGGGGAAAATACGTTCGTTGTTGAATCGGCAGGACGCGGGAAGGCCAAGGTGTATCTTCGTGAAATTACATTACCGGAAGAGAGACCGGCCTCCGTGTTCGTCCCCTGCAGCAGAGATATAAAAAACTATACGTGGCCCTGGTGTTTTGTAGCTGCGGGCAAGATAAAAATAGATGTTAACAATATACCGGCCGATATTAAGAGCGGAAGATACATGCATATTATACCGGGGGCTTTAAAGCTTAAGAAATTAGCTTCTAATCCGAACAGTACATATAAAAAAGATTCTTTCGCCGACTGGAATTATCCCAACGGTATTTTAATGATGTCATTAGCGGAACTTTCAGAAAAGACCGGCGACGAAATTTACGGCAGGTTTGTTAAAAAATATTGCAACTTCATAAAAGACAACATGCAACAGTTCGGAAAGCAGTATTACGAGGATAATGACTTACGCGGCAGCTTTTACCGGATGTTTAGAAAGAGCATGCTCGACGATGCAGGCGCGCCGGCGCTTCCGTTTGCCGAAACGGAGCTTAATAAGCACATCGATAATTACGATAAAATAATAAACGAGATGGCTGATTATATAATGAACCGGCAGACCCGGTTACAGGACGGGACATTATGCCGTCCCGAGCCCGAAGAATGGACTGTGTGGGCCGATGATCTCTTTATGTCGGTGCCGTTGCTGTTAAGGGTTGCTATTTTGAGAAATGATGACCGGTATTTTAATGAGGCGTCGAAGCAGCTTATAAATTTTAACAAGTATCTTTATGATAAAAGCACGGGGCTTTATCAACACGGCTGGTTCAGTCGTACGGATAAGAAATCGGGAGTATTCTGGGGAAGAGCGAACGGCTGGGTTATTTGGGCGACGTCCGAAGCGTTAAAATATTTGCCTGAGGAAATTCCGTCATATAATATTGTAAAAAGAAATTTCATAGAACATCTTAACGGTGTATTGGCCTGCCAGGATAAGGACGGTATGTGGCACCAGGTGCTTGATGATAAAACATCGTTTGAAGAAACATCATGCACGGCCATGTTTATTATCGGGCTGTCGCGTGCCGTAACAAGCGGATTGCTGAATAAAGATGTCGGCGCGAACATATTTAAAGCTTGGGATGCGCTTCAAAGCAGGATAGGTCCGGACAGAATCGTAAAAGATATTTGCTGCGGAACCGGGATCGGCTTTAATAAAGAATTTTATAAGGAAAGAAAAAGGTACGATAACGACCCGCGGGGACTCGGCGCGGTTATAACGGCGGCGGCGGAAGTAAGCAATCTTCAAAAATATCTGCAAAAGAACCGGTAATATAAAGCAAATCATCTTACGATTTTATACTTACTTGTTAAAAAGAAAATAAGAGGAGCAATATAAATATGGATACAAATATAGCCCGGACTTTTATAATAGATAACCTAAAAGTTGTGATAGCATCAGACAGAAAGAAAGTCGGTGAACTTTCGGCGGAAAGGGTTGCAAAATTGATAAAAGAGCTGCTTAAGCATCAGGAAGAAGTAAGGATAGTATTTGCCGCGGCGCCGTCTCAGAATGAATTCCTCTACGAATTGTCAATTGATAAAAGTATCGACTGGTCGAGAGTAATCGCGTTTCACATGGACGAGTACATCGGGTTGCCGGCCGATTCCGATAAGCTATTCGCTAAATATTTAACCGACCGTATATTTTCAAAAGTGCAGTTTAAGAAAGTATATCTGATTAATTCTCAGGAAACGGACGTGCAAAAGGAATGCGGAAGATACGAGTCGTTATTAAAAGAAAAGATAATTGATATAGTCTGCATGGGCATAGGCGAGAACGGGCATATTGCATTTAACGATCCTCCGGTAGCGGATTTTAATGATCCGGAATTTATTAAGATTGTTGTGCTGGATGAGAGATGCAAAATACAGCAGGTAAACGACGCCGGGTTCGGCAGCGTTGATGAGGTACCTAAAACGGCTTATACACTTACCGTGCCCGCGTTATTGTCCGCCCATTATTTAAGTATAGCGGTTCCCGGCAAAAGAAAAGCGGAAGCGGTAAGAAATACTCTTCTAAGCGAGATATCCGCCGAATGCCCGTCCACGGTTTTGAGACATCACCCGGAAGCAATCCTTTACCTCGATATAGAATCCGCTTCTTTGTTAGAATAATATTCCGTTAAAATAAAGTATTATATTTGACCGGGTAATAAAAACACAATATTAGTCTTTAGATATGAAAATTCTTATAGCGCCAAACAGCTTTAAGGAATGCGCCGATTCGGTAAAAATAGCCGGATTATTTTACGGATATTTATCCGGGAAGCAGCACTTGGATATAACATTAAAACCGTTGTCGGACGGCGGCGACGGATTTCTGAATGTATGCGTAAAGAATTTTGATCTCGATATACTTACTTACAAAATACCTGCGCCTTACGGAAGCAAGCCGATAAACTGCAGGGTAGGATACGGCCGGCAAGGAGGAAAAATTTATATTGAATCTGCCGACGCAGTCGGCTTAAAGCTTATTCCAAAGGAAAAGAGGCATCCGCTTTATTTGAATTCGCGCGGGCTCGGAGTATTGCTATTTAAAATAGCTAATGATATCAGGGCGAAAAAAATTAATGCACGCAAAGTTGTAATAGGCATTGGCGGAACAGGCACAAACGACATGGCCATAGGCGCGTTATATGAACTGGGATTAAAGCTTCTCGATAAAAACGATAACCTGCTTGAACCGATACCTGCTAATTATAGTGAGGTTAGGAAAATAATCCGATCTAAGATCAAATTTCCCTTTAAGGTTGAACTCGTAACCGATGTTATTAATCCGCTTACGGGAAAGAACGGTTCATCGAATGTGTACGGAAGGCAAAAAGGATTAACATCCGGAGAAATTAAAATTGCCGAAGCCGGTTTTCGGAATATTATAAGAATTTCAAGGAAAGCGGGAATTACTAAAGATAAAATTTTTATCTCAGGTGCCGGCGGCGGACTTGCGGGCGGATTACAGATGTTCCTTAATGCGGGTGTTATGCTATCCGATAAGTTTATATCCCGGGAGCTCGGATTGGCAAAAAGAGAAAAGTACGCAGCGGTTATAACCGCTGAAGGGGCATTCGACGAGCAAAGTTTTATGAACAAAGCCGCCGGTACCGTAATTAAAAAGTATTCGGGAACCGGAACGAAAGTATTTTTAGTCTGCGGAAAAATTGACGAAAAAATTTTGGGGAAAATACCTGCGGACGTAATTCAGGTAGAGTTGTTGAAATATTTTAGCAGCACCGAAGAATCGATAAAGTATTACAAAAGGGGAATAAAATTCGCATGCCGGCACATTTTGAAAAGCCTCGAATATTATTATCCATGAGTTCGGTAAAAAATTCTGTCCTTTCGGTGTTATTGTTTCCGGAGACGGATAAAACGTCCTGCGTTTTGCGCCCAAAGTAAAAGAACGGACCGTTACTTTTGCAAACTTCAATTCTTTGTCTTTCGAATAATAGGATAAAACCTTCCAAGTCCGCAATTGTTCCGTAATTTTACCCGTTCATTTGAAATTATTTTGCAGGTTAATAATAATTTTAAATCTTATCTTCTTATTTTATGAAAACTTAATTGATTGCGTTAGCCTAATAATAATGTTAAATAATACGGTACCGGAACCTGCTGCTATTTCAATATATAAAACTTCCGTGCCGAATTAATTCCCGGGCCGGTGATTATAACGAAATAAATGCCTGAGGGCAGGTTTATTGAACCCCGGAAAATTTTGACCGCATTGTTTCCGGGAAACAAACGGCGATCAATATCGTCCAGCTGCCTGCCGAGAATATCGAATATACGGATATTAACATTGGCCGAAGATGATAGATTTATTTGTAAATAAGGCTCAGGCCCTGAATAATAAACCTTTACTTGCGGCGATTGATTGAGCTTAGTCTTATTGACCAATGTGACCGCCGGGGTATCCATAAATCTAACATCATACCTAAATAGTTCTACCGTGTTTCCGTTCACCTCAACATTAAGTAAATTCGGCGTTTTATTTACAAGCATTGTTTTTTCGGCAGATGCTAAAACTTCTACATCATCCGATGAGGAAGCCGCGTAACAAAGCTGTGTCCCTTTTGAGAAATACCGGTTTATGCCTTCAACAACCCAGTAGTGGGGAGTAGGCTGCGCTCCCGTGGAATAATAAGTACTTGTAAATAAGTAATTGTCGATCTCGCCTTCCTCCGGGTTCCAGACCAAACCGAGAGATGCGTTGTTTAAAATGGCGTGCAAATAACACGATGCGTGGTTCGCGGCCGTGAACTGAGTGTCGGTTGAATCGTCGCCGCCGTAAAATTCCGATATGACGATAGGCAGATCAATCTTTTGCGAAAGCTGCCGGACCACGAGGCCGAAATATTTGGTTAATTTCATTTTCTCGGAAAATGAGTAGGTGTTTGTATCGTGATAATCGATCAATGAGTAATCGAAGCAGAAAAAATCGGCCCCGTGCTTGTTCTTCAGCCAATAATTAATTACGTCCCAATCCTTGCTGCTTATCGGTTTATAAGTGTCGCGTCCGCTCTTTCCCAGTTCTACGCCGCCGTCGCCTTGTATCACTATATAAGGACCACCGATTAAAGCATCCGGACGAACTGCTTTAACCGAATCGTAAACCGCGTTATATAAATTCGTGTACCTTACGTAATCCCAGTTGTTCAGAGAATTGTTCCAGTATCCTTTCAATTCATTCCACACCTGGAAATATTTAACATCGCTATAACGGGAGGCCACAGCCGCACACAAATGCGCGAATGCGCCGTCGTACTTGTCTTCCACGGCAGCTTCCATAGACCAGTCGTCCGTTCCCTTCATCCATCCCGGCGCGGTGCAGAAAGTAATCATTCCCGGTTTATTTATTGAGCGCATAAGGTTAACGCGGTGATCAAGATCCTTCCAATAATAAACTCCCGGCTGCGGTTCCGGATCTCCGGCGCCCCAGCCCATGATGTGTTGGTTCTGGAATGCAATACCGTTGATAAGCAGATTATCGGCGTTATGCACCGCAACCGGGTTCCCGTACTCCCAGAACCCGCCGGTATAAGTAACGCCGATTTGGAACCGGCTTACCGTCAGCGGACGCGCCGGGTCTATATTAATTACGGCATCCTGCGCGTGAATAATCAAACTTGATAATAAAATAATGAAAATTGTGAACGGCTTTTTCAAATACGTCATTTTTAAAGTATACTCAATAGACAGCTTATAATAGTTAAACATATTAGTATTTTAACAGTAAATAAATATACGAACAAAAATATCTCCGATTAACTTAATAACAGATTAACTTAATAACCTTCCCGAATATTTGATATTTATAATTTATTATTTAATTTCTACCCGGTATTTTAATATTTAGTCCCGTACTTCTTATCATTTTATCTAAAGCAATTTGAGAAAAACTATTCGTCCATATCACTATGCCTTCTGGGAAAAGCTCCCGCTTAGCGCTTATTTTCTATTCACGTTATCTGTATTCTTCAGCTTTTCGATTTTCGGCACCGCGTTCGACCTTATCCAGAAACTCGCGCCTCCCATTCCTTTAACAATCTTTTGGTCGATTTATTCGGGCATTGTCTCAATGGGATATGCATATACTTTTACCCGCAACCGCAAAGCCCTTGTTTTCGTTTTAGTTTTTCAGATAGGAATTCCGTTTATACATTGGAATGAAATCTTTGCCGGATTCGGAGCATCCTCTCAATCTTCTAAATTAATTTTCGACGCCGTCTGCATTTATATAGGCGTATCTCTCGGATATGTTTTTTTCATCATATTCATATCCCGCGAGGGAATAAAGCAGCTGCGGCTAAAGACCGAAATAGACCTTGCGGCGGAAATGCACGATGTGCTGGTGCCTTCGATCGAGTTAAATACCGGAAAGTTTGAAGTATACGGAAAATCCAACCCGGCACTGGAACTCGGCGGGGACCTGATCGATATATTTGAGAAGGACAATCAAATGACCGTATATATTGCCGATGTATCCGGTCACGGCATCAATGCAGGTTTGCTGATGGGCATGTTTAAGTCCGCTATCCGATCCTGGCTCGGCAGCAACGCACCGTTGACCAAGTTAATAAACGAAACTAATAAAACTCTGCACAAATTAAAAAAATCAAACATGTTTGTTACCGGCAGCATTATCAGGTTCCATCCGGAAGCATCGTTAGAGTATTTAACCGCGGGTCATCTGCCTGTTTTGTATTTCAGGAAAAACTCAAATACCGTTGAGCATCTTTTAATAAAACAGATTCCCGTCACTGTGAAAGAAGATTTTATCTTTTCCAGTCAATTTATAAATTATTCCGCCGGAGATATTTTTGTCCTGCTTACCGACGGAATTATTGAGGTTATGGATAAGAAGGGAGAACAATTCGGTCTAAAAAAAGTGGAAGAAATCTTAATGAATAACTCCACGCATAGCGCTAGACAAATTTTCGATATTATGACGGATGAATTAAATAAATTCGGCAAGCAGAAAGACGACCAGTCCGCAATAATCGTTAAGTCTCTAGCATAACAATCTCCAATTATTGTTATTTATTCCGGACTGTAATTTGATTAAATTTGCACAAGTTGACCGCTTATATGAATAAACATCCTATAAACTGCTAAAAATTAATTATTTGTGGGACTTTGTGTTTCCTTTGTGAGACTTTGTGAAGCAAAAAAATGGTCACTCACGAAGTGATGGCAATGCCAAAAGTCACACTAAGTTTTTCACAAAGTAGCACAAAGTATAAAATAAAAGCTTTAATGCATAATTCTCATGTCGAGTAAATTAGTTTAAAATTGAAAGCGGTCAACTTGTGTAAATTTATATATTAATTAATTTCACTTTATAGTGCTTCAGTATCCATATGGGAAACTTTTCCGGATTGATATTCAATATTCAAAGATTCTCCGTAAACGACGGACCGGGGATAAGAACAACCGTTTTCTTCAAAGGATGCCCGCTTAACTGCGCTTGGTGCCATAACCCGGAAAGCAGACTCTGTAAACCCGAAAAATTAAAATCAAATCCTTATAAGAATTTCAGCGGACTTTTCGGCAGCAACAACGGGGTCATCGGTCTGAATATTTCGGCCGATTCCGTAATCAAGGAAATCGAAAAAGATCTTATGTTCTACGAGGAATCAAACGGAGGAGTGACGTTTTCAGGCGGCGAACCTTTAATGCAGATCGATTTCCTTTCCGAACTTCTGCGGATGTGTAAAAATAAAGATATACATACGGCCGTCGATACTTCCGGGTATGCTTCCTTTGATGATTTATCAAGGATACTTTCTTACACAGATTTATTTTTATTCGATCTTAAAATTGTCGATGAAATCGAACATCTTAAGTACGTAGGCGTTTCCAACGATATAATTCTAAACAATCTTCGCGAACTTTCAAAAGCCGGCAAAAATTTGATAATAAGAATTCC
Organism: Ignavibacteriaceae bacterium; assembly: GCA_046706945.1. Lineage (GTDB taxonomy): Bacteria > Bacteroidota > Ignavibacteria > Ignavibacteriales > Ignavibacteriaceae > FEN-1297. Next base: position 45,344 of record JBJKOY010000213.1, read on the forward strand.
TTTGATACCCGGAATAACGGACACGGAAAGCAATCTTAACGGTATTTTTGAATTTATCTCGCAATTAAAATCCGGCATAAAGATCTCTTTGCTTCCTTTTAATGAAATGACGGCCGGGAAATATCAAAACCTCGGGGTTGATTTTAAATTAAAAAACGTATTATCTCAATCTGCGGAATTTTTATCTGAAGTTGCTGAAAAGTTTCAGGCACGAGGCTATGAAGTAAAATTAAGGGGCTGAAATGAAGGAAAGAATTCAAAAGCTCAGGGAACAGTCCTTAAATGCAGTTCCCGGGATCTCTCTGGAAAGAGCGTTGCTTTTAACGGAATTTTATAAAGGCACGGCAGCCAATAAAGTTTCGGTGCCGGTTGCAAGGGCTCTCGCATTCCAATATCTGTTGAACAAAAAAAAGATTTATATAAATGAGGGTGAATTGATTGTCGGTGAAAGAGGTCCGGCACCCAAGGAAACGCCCACTTATCCCGAACTGTGCACTCACAGCCTGCGGGATTTTGAAATACTCGATACGCGTCCCAAAGTTTCTTTTAAAGTAGACGACAAGCCGAGAAAACTTCAGGAATCCGAAATTATTCCTTTCTGGAAAGGGAAGTCGATAAGAGACAGGATATTCGAAGAAGTCGATGACGAATGGAAAGAAGCATACGAAGCAGGGATATTCACCGAATTCATGGAACAAAGGGCTCCCGGGCATACGGTCCTGGATGATAAAATTTATAAGAAGGGCATGCTTGATTTTAAAGCCGATATAAAAGCTTCAATTGAGAGCATAAATTTCCTAACCGATCCCGAGGCATTGGACAAACGCGAAGAACTGAAAGCGATGGAAATTGCCGCCGATGCGATTATAGGTTTCGCAAAAAGATATTCCGAAGCCGCAAAGCAGCTTGCGGATTCAGAACCCGATTCGGAAAGAAAAAACGAACTGAACCGGATCGCGGATATCTGCGGCAAAGTGCCGGCAAACGCACCTCAAAATTTCTGGGAAGCGCTCCAGTATTACTGGTTTATACATCTCGGGATAATTACCGAACTGAATACTTGGGATTCTTTTAATCCGGGCAGGCTGGACAGGCATTTATATCAGTTCTATAAAAGGGGACTGGAAGACGGTTCCTTAACCGAAGAAAAGGCAAAGGAATTACTGCAGGCTTTCTGGTGCAAATTCAATAATCAGCCTGCGCCTCCCAAGGTGGGCGTTACAGCCCAGGAAAGCAATACCTACACTGATTTCTGTCTAATAAATTTAGGCGGGGTAGACGAATTCGGAAACGACGCAGCCAACGAACTTACTTATATCATTCTCGATGTAATCGAAGAAATGAGACTGCTCCAGCCCAGCTCCATGGTTCAAATCAGCAAGAAGAACCCTGACAGGCTGGTTAAGCGAGCCTTAAAAATTATAAAGACCGGATACGGTCAGCCGTCGCTGTTTAATACTGATGCGATTATCCAGGAACTGCTTCGCCAGGGGAAATCGGTAACAGATGCCAGGAACGGCGGCGCCAGCGGATGCGTAGAAACCGGCGCCTTCGGAAAAGAAAGCTATATATTGACGGGTTATTTTAATCTAGTTAAAATACTTGAACTTACTTTGAACAACGGCATTGATCCGCGCACCGGAAAACAGCTCGGCCTTAAGACGGGCGACCCGGCCGAATTTCTCTCATACGAAGTTTTGTTCGATGCTTTCAAAAAACAGTTGAATTATTTTATCGATATTAAGATCAAAGGCAACCGCATTATCGAGTTATTGTATTCAAAAATACTGCCGGCTCCGTTTATGTCGATTTTAATAGACGACTGCATTAAGAACGGCAGGGATTACAACAGCGGCGGCGCAAGGTACAATTCATCTTATATCCAGGGTGTGGGAATAGGAAGCATCACCGATTCGCTTGCCGCGGTTAAATACAATGTTTTTGACAAGCATAATTTTTCAATGGAAGAATTATTAAACGCTTTAAAAGCCAACTACGGCGGCTTTGAAGAAATTAGAAATGAAGTCCTTTATAAAACGCCGAAATACGGCAACGATAACGATTATGCCGACGATTTATTAAAACAAATCTTCGAAGTATATTTCGAATCGATAGACGGAAGACCGAATACCAAAGGCGGGTATTACAGAATTAATCTTTTGCCGACCACGTGTCATATTTATTTCGGATCGGTTGTCGGCGCTACGCCAGACGGGCGGCTTGCGGCCGAGCCTTTATCGGAAGGGATTTCCCCGGTACAGGGCGCGGATGTTTTCGGTCCCACCGCGGTTATTAAGTCGGCTTCTAAGATCGATCATTTAAGAACAGGCGGCACGCTGCTGAATCAAAAGTTCACTCCGATGTTTTTTGATAATCCTGACGGTTACGAAAAACTTACTCAATTAATCAGAACGTATTTCAGGATGGACGGACACCATATTCAATTCAACGTAGTATCGGCAAAAACATTGCGTGATGCCCAGAAACATCCCGAGAAGTACAGGGACTTAATAGTTAGGGTAGCGGGCTACAGCGATTATTTCGTCGATTTAATTCCCGAACTGCAGGAAGAAATCATCAGAAGAACGGAACAAGCCGTAATTTAGAAACTGAATTAAAAAAGAAAAGCTTAAAGTCCCCACTGGCCGGAGTTATCCCTCGCTTCAACGTTATTTTCTATTGAATCGTCCAGCGCCGGGAAAAAATCAATTCCCGTGAGCGATTCCAGGGCATTTACCGGTACAATATAATCCTTTAATTCTCCGACCGCGCCTATTTGGGGAATCAGAAAGGCTATCGTTTTCGGCAACCCGTTTTCAAAACGCAGCAGAGCCTTGTAAAAATAGCCCGGCACTGTTACGCTGTCTTTGCCGATGCTGCCGAGATTATTAATAAAAACCGGACCGGAAACAACATATACCGTATCGAACTCTTCGGCTTTCTGCCTGACCCATATTTCAAGCTGTTTCCAAATCCCGTTGTTAAAGCGGTGAAGCTGCGGAGATATGTTGGACATAAGGAACGATTCTCTATTATTTTCCGCGGATAACTGGTTATCCTCCGAAGGCGATAAATGTCCTTTGTCAAATCCCGAATTTGCATAATCGTCGGGCGTCGCACTGCCTGATATAATTTTAGCGTCCTTGGCGAAGCAATTGCATCTTCGTGACTCGGTCTTAATTTCATTTTTATCCAGTTCGTACGCAACCCAATCGGCCTGTTCGTTATGCTCATTATAAGAAAGTGTAAACTGTGTATATTTAACGATCTGATGACCCGGAATTTCCGCAGGCAGATAATTAAATTGCGCAAAAGATACTTTTGTAATTAGGATAATAGTAAGCACAAAAAATAATGTCCTCATTTTAGTCCCCGTTATTTTTAAAATGATTATACTCGTTTAAAGGACACCGAAATATAATTATCCCGAAGAAATAATCATCTTATTTTTTAAACGAAGTTTCATTTTAAAGATTACATCTAGATATATAACATCGATCAAATCTTTTCCTTAATTCTATATATCTCTTTTGAGCCAATTCTTTTCAAACTAGGTATTATCCTAATTAACTTTCAAAACTTATTGAATTTACATACGATTTATTTTATGACAAAACTTTGACAATTAATTGTAAAAATTACGACAATTCAGGACGGGAATAATTTTATTATTGATCATAATTCACGATTAAGAATTAAACGGGGTTTATTATGAAGAACATTTTTTCGAAAATTGTTATTTTAATTCTCGTCGCTTTTTTAACAAGCAGCTTCGCTCAGGTCGATACCTTAACAATCCTGCATATGAACGATACACATTCAACCTTAACCTCCGTAGGCCCGAGAAACGGATCCCTGGAAGGATCCCAGGGCGGGATAGCCAGGGCCGCTACAATAATAGGAATGACCAGAACGAACGATCCGAACGTTTTGGTGCTTCACGCAGGCGATTATTCGGTCGGTGATCTTTTTTATAACGCATATTTCGGCGTGCCTGAACTGCAGATATTAAAATCCCTGGGACTTGATGCAATGGCCGTCGGCAACCACGAATGGGACCTGACGCCGTCAACTTTACTGGGAGCCCTTCAAGCGGCTTTTCCCGACCCAGCAGACGGCTTTCCGCTGCTTTCCGCAAATACGGATCTGTCTGATCCGTCGTTAACCGGTCTAAAGAAATATATCCTTCCGTATACCGTAAAACAAATTGGAAATATAAAAGTGGGAATATTCGGCATGACTACGCCGGAAACAAACGTAATTTCAAATCCCTCCCCTGCGGTCATCAGCGAAGATATAATAAATATATCCGCCGGGATGGTTTCAACATTAACGGCACAGAACTGCGATGTGATAATAATGCTTTCTCATCTCGGCCTCGAGCTCGATAAAGTTATTGCCGCCAACATCCCGGGCATTAATGTCATTGTAGGCGGACACGATCATTACCTTCTTACAGAACCGGTAGCGGTTACCAATCCTTCCGGCAAAACAACATTGATAGTTCAGGCAAAATCGAATTATTTATATCTGGGAAAGCTTAAATTGGCCGTAAATAACGGAAACGTCAATTTGATTAATTATAAAGCGATCCGCCTCGATAAATCCGTTCCCGAAGACCCGGCAGTTTTAGCACAAGTCAATTTTCTGATTTCAAATATCGAAACTACATACGGAATTCCTTTTTACACTCAGCAGGCCGGCTATGCCGAATCTTATTTTGAAGAAACCGCAGCCGATCTTCTTTCGGCGGGCGCCCACGATACTCCGATCGGTAATTTGGTGGCGGATGCTTTCAGATGGAAAACAGGTACGGATATCGCAATACAAGCCGGGGGATTTACGGCTATGCCGTTATACAAAGGTCCATTTGTTCCCGCAGATTTGTTCAGAATAAACGGCTACGGATTCAATACCGTCAATACGCTTGGTTTCCAATTGGCTACGTTCAAATTGACAGGAGCCGATTTATTGGCCGGATTGGAATTCGGCTTATCGAATATTGAGGCCAACGACGAATATTTTATGCAGGTTTCCGGTATGGAATATACATACGACGGAAATTTATCTCCATTTTCAAGATTAACTTCGGTCAAAGTCAACGGAAATTCCATAGATCCGAATGCTGTTTATACCGTTACGGCAAACGAGGGCAGCCTGCTTTTCCTAAATTACCTCGGCATTCCCGTAAATGACTTAAAAATATTGGAAGGCGTCACCGAATTCCAGGCATTGTCGGAATATATTCAAACTACCGGCACGGACATTTATCCAAAAGTACTTGGAAGGATCGCAGACATTAACTCGAATGCCGGCGGTCAATACGCAGCCGGCGAAGGATGGTTCGAATTTCCTTCCGGTGCTTTATTTTTGAATTCTAAAAACGACGGCAAGATGCATTTCAATTTTGAAGTAAACACATTGAAAAGGGGACATGACTTTGATGTCTCTTTTTTTACTACGAAAGGAAAATTCGATTTTAAAGCTAATAGTTTCGATTGGCTGACAACGGAGAATAACACCGCTCAATTTAAAGGTTCGGGAAAGGTTAACGGCAAAAGCGGATACGGGTTCTTAATTACCGCTTCGGAAGGTGATAAAGGTAAAGATAAAATTCGGGCGGTAATTTGGGATAAGACAAACGGTGACCGGCTTGTCTTTGATAATTTCTCCCTTCAGAACATACACGGAAACATTTCGGTAAGGCAATCCAAGCACAACGGAAAGTTCGAAAAGGAAGTAGCTGCCGTAGATAATCCGCGCGTTTTGCTGAGGAACTACCCGAATCCTTTCAATCCCTCGACGACGATTCATTATGAAATACCTGTCGACGGCCTGGTCGTATTAAAAGTTTATGACGTTCTCGGAAGAGAAGTAAAGACGCTTGTCGACGACTACCGCAGTAAGGGAAGTTATAACGTACTATTCAATGCTTCCGACCTCGCGTCCGGTATTTACATCTACAGGCTGAGCAGCGGAAATTCAATCTCCGTTAAGAAGATGCTGCTGATGAAATGATTTTCTATTTAAACTTGAATTGTCCTTGTAGTTTAAGCCGGGAGTATGCGGACCTGCCGGCTTACACTACTAGGCGACGTCCTAAAACTCTTTCCGAAATAATTGCCTTAATAATAACCGCTAAGGAGAAGCAGGGGATAATTTGCAAACGGTTGCTCAATATTTAATTGTCCTATACATCACAGCATTGTTTTTGATCAATATAAATTATTCTATTATAAATTAAGATTACGCTTAGTTTAGTTTTCAAGATGTATAATATTAAATTGAGACATGAGATACGAAGAATATATACTATAAGTTAAAAAATATTTTCCGGATGATTCCATAAGCTGAAATTCATATTCTCCTGCCCGGTTTAATTACCTTTGAACGCGGATCTTTTCTTATAAGTAAATACAAATTTCGATTCGGTATAATCTTTTTAACCGAAAATAATTAATTACCAGGAGAAATTATGTTTAAGCAGTCGTATACACTATTTATATTATTTTATTTATTCGGAATCTCGGTTTATCCCGGATTAATATTTGCAGCATCAATAAACGGGAACACTAAAATATCTTCGGTTAAACAATTAGAATATAATTCGCCCGACAAAATTAGTGCCGCAGCCGAAGTTAAATTGACAAATAATTCAAATTACGGTATGATTTTAACCGACGGTACCGGAAGAACTTTATACTTTTTTACGAATGATAAGGATACGGTAACTTCCTCTTGCAACGGCGGATGTGCAACCATCTGGCCCGCTTTTTATGCCGACAGTCTTACAATAGGTACCGGCCTTAATCCTGAAGATTTTGGTAAAATAACCCGGTCGGACAGTTCACTTCAAATTACATACAAAGGATGGCCGTTATATTATTATTCCGGAGACAATTCTGCCGGTGAAGTTAACGGAGAGGCTTTTAAAGGAGTATGGTATGTGGCTAAACCGAACTATTCAATTATGCTGATGAACAATCAACTTGTCGGGGGCGACGGTGTTGATTACAACGATCAATACCAGCCCGGTACGCAAAACGTGCAATATTTTGTTGATGCTTACGGAAGAACTCTTTATTACTTTACTAAAGATTCGTTCGACAAAAACAACTTTACCAAATCCGACTTCAGCAACAATTCTTTATGGGCTATTTACCAGGACAGTCTTCAAGCCGTACCTGTTGGGGTGGACAGCAGTGATTTCGGTACGATTGATGTATATGGCCGGAAGCAGCTTACTTATAAGGGATGGCCTTTATACGAGTTTGGTCAGGATAGTTTAAGACGCGGAAGTACAAAAGGAGTCAGTTTCCCGGTGCCGGGTATTTGGCCGGTTGCGCAAACGTCCATAAAAAGCGCTACAATAATATCCGAGGTAAAAATTACAAATAATCCGAATTACGGAATGATTTTAACCGACGGTACCGGAAGATCTTTATACTTTTTTTCGAATGATAAGGATACCGTTACTTCCGCATGCAACGGCGGATGTACAACCATCTGGCCTACCTTTTACGCCGACAGCCTGACGATAGGTGCGGGCCTTGACCGTAAGGATTTCGGTAAAATAACCAGGGCAGACAGTTCTCTTCAAATTACGTATAAAGGCTGGCCGCTATATTATTATTCCGGGGACAATTCTGCCGGTGAAGTTAACGGAGAGGCTTTTAAAGGAGTATGGTATGTGGCTAAACCGAACTATACGATTATGCTGATGAACAATCAACTTGTTGGGGGCAACGGTGTTGATTACAACGATCAATACCAGCCTGGAATGCAAACCGTCCAATACTTTGTAGATGCTTACGGAAGAACACTATATTACTTTACTAAAGATTCGTTCGACAAGAATAATTTTACCAAATCGGATTTCAGCAACAATTCATTATGGGCTATTTACCAGGACAGTCTGCAGGCCGTACCTCTTGGAGTTGACAGCAGTTATTTCGGGATGATTGATGTTTACGGTAAAAAGCAGCTTACGTATAAAGGCTGGCCATTGTATGAGTTCGGTCAGGATAGTCTGGAGCGCGGGAGTACAAAAGGAGTCAGCTTCCCGTCCCCGGGCATTTGGCCGGTTGCGCAGACTTCCGTAGACAGTGCTACAATTACCGGAGTAATAAACAATAATCAGAATTCAGGTATGCCGAAAGATTTTTCACTTTCCCAGAATTATCCTGATCCTTTTAACCCTTCAACGATAATAAGTTACAGTTTGCCCGTACGGTCATTTGTTACTATTAAAGTTTATAACTTGCTTGGCAAGGAAGTGGCAACTCTGGTTAACGGTATAAAGCAAGCAGGCAGATACACGATTAATTTTGATGCAAGCAAACTTTCCAGCGGAGTTTATTTTTACAGCTTAATTACCGGCAACGGTAAATTTTTCGCGAAGAAAATGATATTGCTCAAATAATTAAAACGATTTCTATTAATAGGAATTTTTAAAAGGGAATGAAGGCGCAGCCATGAAAAAAATCCGGTGGTTGGAAATTCAATTAATTATTTGGGTATTCTTATTGATCTCAAAAGAAATTTTTGCGCAGGCAGGTAAAATTGACCCTACTTTCGGGCAGGGCGGAATAGTCAGTACTCCTTTTAATACCACCGGGAACAGCAGTTCGAGTTCGATAGCGATTCAGAGCGACGGAAAAATTGTGGCCGGAGCTTCTTCGCAATACGGCGGGCATACTCAATTCTCTTTATTCCGCTGCAACCGGGACGGAAGCATAGATAAAAATTTCGGGACAAACGGCGTTGTCATTACTCAAGTCGGAACCGCGGGGAACGATGTCAGTTCGGTCGCGATTCAAAAAGACGGTAAAATTATAGCCGCCGGCGATTCCTACGACGGAACTAAATATGTCTTTACCCTGGTCCGGTATGATGCCGGCGGCAGCATCGATAGTACTTTCGGGGTAAACGGCATAGTTACAACCTCAATCGGAAGCACCGGTGATTTTATAAAATCTATTTCAATTCAAAACGACGGGAAAATAATCGCTGCCGGGGTTTCCGATACCCCCGGCAATTCCAACCTGGCAGTGGCGCGCTACGACAGCAACGGGTCCATTGACAGTACCTTCGGCTTAAACGGTATTACAACTTTCGGGGCAACCGGAATCATCCTTTCTGCTCCCCAGGATATGTTCTCTTACGGCGCCAACTTTGTCGCGGTTCAAAGCAGCGGCAAGATAGTGGTCGGCGGCTATTCTTATTTTATTGATACCAAAACTTTTACTCCGAACGGTCATTTCCTGCTCATCCGCTATAATTCAAACGGATCTCTGGATTATTCATTTAACAGCGGGGTGGTGCTTACATTAACCGGTTCGCCGTACGATGCCTCGGGAGACGGGGTTAATTCAATTTTATTCCAGAAAGACGGAAAAATTATTGAGGCAGGTTATTCGCTGCAGTCGGGATACTACGATTATGCCATGGCCAGGCTGGACACTAACGGAGTATTAGACGGCTCTTTCGGAACAGACGGAATTGTAAGGACATATTTGAACGGAATTACCGGTGCCACTTCAGCCGCTATCCAGGATGACGGGAAAATAGTACTTGCAGGGTACGGCGGAAGCGGACTACAACCCCATTACTTCGTTTTAATCAGATATAACGGCGACGGGTCTTTAGACAATTCGTTCGGATCAGGCGGCATAGCTTCGGCAGGCGGACTACCGGACGGAGAAGCTCATTCGGTTGCGATCCAAAGCGACGGTAAAATAGTCGCAACCGGTTTTGATTACGACGGAACTTATTATAATCTTGCAATAGTACGGTTCGGCAATGACGGGGCTATCGACAATTCTTTCGGACAGAACGGCTTTACAATATCATCCGCGGGAAATTCGAACGACGTAATAAATTCACTGGCTCTTCAAAACGACGGGAAGATTGTTGCCGCGGGTTATTCGTATTTCGGGACTATCAGCAATTTTACACTCCTACGCTACAATGCAAACGGTACACCGGACAGATTTTTCGGTACAAACGGAATCGAAATGACCGATTTCGGAAATACGAACAGCCAGGTCAACTCTGTGGCAATTGACAGCGACGGTACGATAGCAGCGGCAGGGTTTTATTTCAACGGCAAGAACAACGACTTCGCCGTTGTCCGCTATACTCCAGCCGGCATCCCCGATAATAATTTCGGGAAAAACGGCACTGCAGGCACGCCGATAGGATCGTTTGACGACGAAGCGACGGGAGTGGCAATCCAAAAAGATCATAAAATTATCGCGGCAGGATACTATTTAAATGGAAACTACAACAACATTGCGCTAGTCCGATATAATACAAACGGATCATTGGATAATTCTTTCGGATTAAACGGGATAGTGACTACCCAGGTAGGGACATCTCACAATTTTGCTCAATCCGTAGCCGTCCAGAATGACGGAAAAATTGTCGTTGCCGGTTCCGCGATCATCGGGGGAAGCTATAATATCGCCTTAGTCCGGTATAATAACGACGGGAGTTTGGACATTAATTTCGGAAATAACGGTATAATTACAACCTTGATCGGAAAGGGGAGTTTCGCCTATTCGGTTTTAATTCAGGGCGACGGAAAAATTGTTGCCGCCGGCTATGCTCTTATAGGAAGCAAATATGAATTTGCCCTTGCCAGATATAATTCGAACGGCATTCAGGACAGCACCTTCGGAATAAACGGCATCTCAACTACGCAAATCGGTTCAACAAGCGACTTCGCTTACTCTGCGGCTTTGCAGAGCGACGGGAAGATAGTTGCCGCCGGCTACGCAGAGGGGATAAACAAATTTGAATTCGCGCTTGCGCGTTATAATACTGACGGGACATTGGATCAATCTTTCGGGGAAAACGGCGCAGTACTTACTCAAACTTCCATTTCAAACGATTATGCCCGCTCGGTAGCGGTTCAAAACGACGGAAAAATAATTGCGGCAGGCTATGCTTCCGGCCCTGGAATAAACAACTATAGGATTTTCACGCTTATACGTTACAACGGCAATATCACCGCAGGGGTTAAGTTAATAAATGATCCGGCAGCTTCGCCTGCCTCATTTTCACTCGAGCAGAATTATCCGAATCCGTTTAATCCGTCAACAACAATAAAGTACACATTGCCTGAAAGAAGCTTTGTGACATTAAAAGTATATGATTTGCTGGGAAAAGAAGTTGCGCAGCCGGTCAACTGTACTCTCGGCCAGGGAACCTATGAAACAAAGTTCAATGCGGAAAGACTTTCAAACGGTGTTTATATATACTCAATCCGGTTAACAGGTCTGAATTCGAGGATAGAATATAGATTCAGCAGGAAAATGATTTTATTGAAATGAATACCGGATTCGGACGTAAGTAAAATAATTCATTTCTCTTTACAATTTGTAAAATTTTTGTTATTATAACCACAAATTTGAGTCATCATTCTTTTTTAATTGGGGAGGGGTTTTGTTTGCAAAAAGAAGACATAGTACTCCTATGAAGGTTGGTATTCTAAAAAAGACCAAACCTGTGCCGGTAAAAACTAACCTAAATACTGCTTCCCGCCTTATCGAATCAAACAATCTGCCTCCCTGCACTCCGTCTTCAATATTTGAATTTAGAAATTTTCAGCATTATACCTTTTTACAGAATAATTCTTAATCTGGCGGTCATAAATATATGATAAATCCGGATGGGTAATTTTTCCGCTATAAAATGGTACCTACGTGCCGGAGGAGTATATAATCGTAACTAATTTTCCGGTTTCCGCAAATAAATGCAGATGAAATTAAAATTAAAAATAATCAAAGATTCGGACAGTTCTTTTTCGGTTAATTCTGAGTTCTGCGAATTCCCTGTGTTCTTGGGCCGGGAAAATAATAATCAGATAATCCTTCCCGATCCGCTGAAAATTGTTTCGAGGAAACATGCAAAGATCATTAATACCGAAGGCATTCTGCAATTGGTAGACCTTGAATCGGCCAACTTCACTCATTTGAACGGCCAAAAAATCGTTCCGAACGATGAAAATGCGTTGAAGTCCGGAGATACAATTAGAATAGGCGATTATGAATTGGCAATAGAAATTGTCCGGGATGACCGGGTAAACGAAGACGATCAGAAGACAAGGATCTTTACAAGTCCTTATGCGGAAGAGATTGCAGCCATAGCTGAGAATCTTCGAAAGATTTCCGCGAAATACTCTTTTGAGGATTCGCCGGCGAAAGATAAAATGCTTCGCCTGTCGGTTCTTCAAAATTTAACGGTTTTGGATAAAAGCGAATCGAATATAATTATTTCGGAATGTCTTTCGGAAAATTTTTTAAACAGGGAATTATTAAAATCTTTTAGTGATGAAAGGCAAAACGGCGGTAAAAATTTTATCAGTCCCGGTATAAAAGAAGTTTTTTCTCCGCCGCATAATGGTTTTGACCATAAGCCGGTTACGCAGGAATATTCTTTTAACATCCATTTCTCAAACACAATCGACGTATTTCTCGATATTTTCATAAAACTTATCGAAGGCTTTTTGCAGTTCAGGCAGGAATTCTTCGGCGTGACCAAGTTCTACACGCTCCCGACAGGCTCCCCGGAGGAGGTAAAAGATTTCCTGTTCAATCCGAACATTTCTCCGGAAGAAGAGAAAAAGAGACTGGATACTTTAAAAGACGAGGCTCAAAAACTGCTCGGACATCAAATCGGCTTGCTCGAAGGATATAATCTATCCGTTACGGAAGGGAGCAAAATGCTCCTGCAAAGCCTGGACCCCTATTTTATTGAGAAAGGATTGGAAACAGGGAAAGCCTTCGAAAAAATTTTCCCGTTCTCAAAAAAGCTGAAAGCGCTTGAACTGATTAAAGAACATTACGGGAAATACATTTCGGATCCTTATTACATAGAGAAGAAATTTTTCAGGCCGTCTTTTATGCGGGGATATCAAAAAAGGATATAAGTCCGTATTGAAGAACAACGCTTTTTGAACATTCCAACCGGGGAAATAGAGATGAAAAAAATCTTGTTCCTTCTGCCGTTTTACTTTATCGTATGTTTAAACGGCTGCGGCAGCGGGATAAAAACTGCAAAAATTAACTTGGTCTGCGACGGCGACTGCAACGGCAGCAACGCCATAGTTATAAGAGTCTATCAGCTCAATAACGCCGATAAATTCAGTCATGCCAGCTTCGAATCACTGCTCAGAAATCCCGAAGCCGCTTTGGCAGACGACCTGATCCCAAATTCGAAATTCGAAACTACCTTGGTGCCCGGCCAAACTTTTGAATTGAAGGATTACGTCCTTAAGAACGGTGCCGCTTATATCGGAGTGGTAGGAGACTTTCACTCGCCCGCAAAGGACGGCTGGCTCCGGGTTATACCGGTTAATTCCGATATCAAGCCTATGAAAATACTTATTCACAATAACTACCTAAGCGTAGAATAGATCATCTGTAAAAGGGAAAAAATTCCTGCTCTATTAAAATAAAAAGAAAATGCAGATATGAAGTTACAGAAGGTTGTCTGGTACGAAGGGATGAAATTAAATCCGCATCATTTCCAGCAGGCGGATAAGTACTATCATTATAATATAAATTCGAGAATAAACTCGATCAATCCTAATTCTTGGGGTTTGAAGGAGATTCAGGTAGATACGGCTGCGCTTTCGGGCGGAACTTTTAATCTGGTCAAATGCTCGGGCGTTATGCCGGACGGTTTGCTGTTTGATATGCCGGGCAATGATCCGCTGCCGAAAAGCAGATCGTTCGAGGATCTTTTTCCCGCAACTGCCGAAAAGACGGACGTGTTTTTAACAATCCCGATCGAAAATATCAGCGGAAATAATTGTGCTATGGACGGCGAGCCGGGTCAAAATAATTCCAGGTTCATTCTCCAGGATATGGATGTCCTCGATTATAACACCGGAACGAATATGAGGTCTATAGGAATAGTAAAACCCAATTTTCAATTCAGATTCGGAGACGAGACGCTGGAAGATTTTAGTTTCATTAAGATTGGACAAATTAACAGGAATGCCGACGGGAAATATACTATGGATAATAATTTCATAGTCTCTTCAATTTCAATCTCGGCTTCCGAAGCCCTGCTGAACAGCACCCGGGAAATACTTGGAGCGCTGGTCTCAAAAAGCAAGGAACTGGGAAGGCTGGCCGGTATCCGCAAACCCGAATTATCCGTAACGCAGGTGGAAATAATCTTAATGCTGCAGACCGTTAACACTTATATCCCTCTGCTTAATTATTATTACATATCAAAAAATATTCATCCTGAAGCATTATATGTTTTGTTTCTTAATTTAGCCGGCCAGCTCTCAACGTACACCAACCTCGGGATTAAAACGGGGGAGTTCCCGGTATATGAACATAAGCATTTAACCGAAATATTCGGTCAGATCGTCGGCGAAATTAGCCTTATGCTAAACGTTCAGAAAACTATCGAGAGACGGGATATAATAATCCCGCTGAGAAAACAGGGCGATACTTTGTATATAGGCCAGCTTTCGCCTTCGCAGATTTCCGCCCAGTTTTTTATTGCCGTCGTCAGCGATATTCCTGAGAGGAAGATTATAACGGAACTGCCCAAGAATATAAAAATTTCGGCATACGAGGAAATATTCGCGGTTCACCAGGCAGGCATACAGGGAGTTTCAATCGAATACATTGCCCGCCCGCCTGCCGGCGTTCAGGTGAACGAAAAAGCGCATTATTTCAAGGTCAACAAGGAAGGCAGATTTTGGGACAAGATCGAGAAGAAAAACAATATCGCGTTTTTCATCGCCTCCGAGTTTAAATCTTTGGAAATGGAATTGGTTCTCTTAACATGATTACGGAAAGTAATAAAATTGGATAACGATCAATCTAACTTAAAAAAGAAACAGCTTTCCGATATCGCTTCGGATTGCCTGATCCTTATACTTCAGTTAAGGTCAACGGATAATTACGGGGATCCTGCCGTGCTTAAAAGCCGTATTACCGAAATGTTCGATAAGTTCGAACACGAAGCAAGATCGGCGGGATTCGACAACGAAAAAATCGTCTCCGTAAAGTTTGCTCTTATAGCGTTTTTAGACGAAACGATTATCAGCTCGTCGTGGACTAATAAAGACTCTTGGCTTTCGGAACCGCTGCAGTTAAAATTATTTAATACTTTCAACGCCGGCGAGGAGTTCTTCGACAATATAAATAAATTGAGACAGAGAACCTCAACCAATAAAGATGTACTGGAAGTTTACTTTTTATGTTTAACCCTGGGCTTTAAGGGAAAGTACCAGCTTCAATCGCCGGAGAATTTAAGGAAAATTATCGATGACCTAAATCTGGAACTTCATCCCGAGATGTACAAAGCGGTAGATTCGATATCGCCGAACGGAAAGCCGCACGATTCTTTAATGGGACAGGTAAAAGCTAAATTCCCTTTATGGGTTTATCCGCTGGGTGCATTAATAATTTTCGCGGTATTCTATATTTTTATGTCGGTTTCAATTTCGAATAAGGCTTCCGAGATTGCGGAAGTTTTAAAAGGTTATTTAATATAAATCATCCCGCATGAACTTTTTAAATAAACTTAAAGATCCTCTGCTGATCGCCGTAATTACTTTTATCCTGATTTCGGTCCTGTTTTATATATTCGGCGTAATTTTCCGTATACCGATGATTTACAGAATCGGCATAATAATATTTATTCTATTGATTATCGTGATCATTTCTCTCTATATCCGGATGAAGGAAATACAAAACGCCGGGCAGATCGAACAATCGATAAACTCGCAGGCCGACGACCAGATGCGAAATGTAAGTCCGGAGAAAAAAGCCGAGATCGAACAATTTAAAAAGCAGCTTGAAGCAGCAATTACGTCGCTTAAGAATTCAAAGCTGGCTAAAGGTAAAAGAGGAAAAGCCGCGCTGTACGCTCTGCCTTGGTATGTGCTCATCGGTCCTTCGGCTGCCGGAAAAACGACCGCGATCCAGAATTCGGGACTTGAATTCCCGTTCGGGAAGGAAGGCTTTAGAGGAGTGGGCGGTACGCGGAACTGCGACTGGTTCTTTTCCACAAAAGGTATATTCCTGGACACCGCCGGGAGGTATGTGACCCAATCAGAGGACAAGCCCGAATGGTTTGCATTTCTTGATACGTTAAAGAAAAACAGGAAGCGCAAACCCGTGAACGGAGTGCTCGTAGCAATTAACATCGACCTAATAATTAATTCCGGGAAAGATCAACTCTTCGAACAAGCAAGGAATATCCGTCTTAGGATCGACGAGCTGATAGAAAAACTGGGAATGAATTTCCCGGTATATCTTATCTTTACAAAATGCGATTTAATAAGAGGCTTTGTAGAATACTACGGCGATTTCAGCGAGACGGAAAGAGAACAGTTATGGGGCGCTACTCTTACCCCAAAACAGCAGTTCGATCCGGATCCCAAATCCGTTTTTGAAGAGGAATTTAACAAACTGTCCGAAAAGTTATTTGAAATAAGAAACGTCAGGCTCAGCGGGCCGCTGAAAAGAGAGCAGAGAAGCCGCGTCTTTTTGTTCCCGTTCCAGTTTAAATCGCTCATGCCGAAACTCGCATACCTGGCCGCAGAAGTATTTCAGCCCAATCCTTACCAGGACAATCCGATATTCAGAGGGTTCTACTTTACAAGCGGTACTCAGGAAGGAGTCCCTCTGGATCTGGCTATCAGAGAGATCGCCAAACTATTTAATCTGCCGGAATCTGCGGGCGAAGGATCGGCGCCTCTTTCTGAGACCAAATCATATTTCATAAAGGAACTTCTAAACAACGTAGTTGTAGGCGATCAGAATTATACAGCCGGACGGACCAGATCAGCGGCAAAAAAAATAAACTTTTCCAGAAATGCAGCGGCGTTTGCGTCTTCCGCAGCTTTAATTCTTTTATGTTCTTTTACATTTATAGGATATAACGGCAGTTCGACAATGCTTAAAAAAATTGCCGGCACATCGAAGACATTTACGGGGATAAATTGGAGCGGAGACTTAATCAACACGTTCAAAAAATCCGACAGTCTAAGGTCTTTAATTGTGAATATTAAAAACGGAGCCGCAAACGAGTCATTTATAGACTTCGGCATGGATAGAAGCAAAGAGTTTTCGGAATACCTTAGAAAACTATATTTACTCAGATCCGAAAATTTCTTTACCAGGACAATTTACAGCGATATTTCCAAAGAATTGAACGAATATGCGGGCGGGAAAGATCTGCCGGCAGGAGAGATTTACAATAAATTAAAAGCATATCTTCTTCTGGGAGACGAAAGGAACAGACTTGATACGACAAAATTCAAGTTCCTAACCGAAGAATTTGCGGCATTATTGAGATCGCGTTATTTGAATTTATATCCCGTTGCCTCATCTGCCGAAAAAGATACTCTTGAAAAATTATTTTATAATTACGTTTCTTTCTTCGTGAGCCAGTTAAAAGATAAAGACGTCTACGCGGTAAATAACGATAAACTTTTGATAAACCTTGTAAGAAACAGAATTCAGTATAAACCGAATGCAGAGACAATTTATGCCGGAATTATACAGAACGCCGCCGGACAATATTCCAGCGACCTTACGCTTGAGAAGGCAATCGGCGGCAGGTATTCAATTATGATGAGTGCCGGTTCCAAAGTACCCTTTATTTATACGCAGACCGGATGGTCTACTTATATTAAAAAAGCTTTGGAGGAGGAGCTTAAGAATCCGGCGAGGGACGATTGGGTCTTGGGTAAAACCGCTACCAATGCGGAGAACGGGTACGGTTTTAACAGCGAAGAAATGAAAGCGAAATTATTAAACTTGTATTGTTCGGACTATCTTAATACGTGGATAAGATTTCTGCAGAGCATAAGGTACGGTAATTTTGAAACCGTTCCTGCCGCGTCGGAAAACATGAAATTATTAAGCGACCCGGTTAATTCTCCTACGGCAATTGTACTAAAATTCTTTTCAGAACAATTGCAGATTTTCCCGGGAATGCAGGGCCAGGATTCGGCTAGACAAAAGTCCGGTGAATTTATTTCTCCTGATTACTTGAATAGAAATTTACTGTCGGAGATAAATAAGTATAGGACTTTTGTTAACGGTACTCAGGGCGGAGCCCCCGGCAGCGATTTAAATGCGGTTATCGGGCAATACGCGGCATTGGGTGCCGTGCTGGAATCCATAAAGGGAGGACAGGATTTGGCCAAAGATTATGCCGTAAAAGTATTGAACCGCGGCGCGGTCGAACTGCCTACAGCAGTGCGGACAGTGAAAGGTTCAGCTTACAATCTGCCTGAATTACAAAGTTTGTTTGTTGAGCCGGTTATGCTTACTTGGAAATCAATACTGTCGGATGCTTCTCAATATTTGAATCACGCCTGGAAGACAAAAGTGTCAGATACATTTAATAATACGCTGTCGAACAATTATCCTTTTAAAAATAACGGAAGCGACGCCCCCATACAGGATTTCAAAGATTTCTTCCGTGCGCCGGACGGAATTTTATGGTCGTTCTTCGGAACGGAACTGAGCCCCTTCATTAACAAGGGGAACTGGAGCGTCAACAAATGGGAAGGATCGGGAATAAATATTTCTAATAATTTTATTGAGTCGTTAAAAAAAGCCGATCTGATTTCGGGTACGCTGTTTAAGAACGGGAATATGAAAATATTTTTCAAAATAAAGCCGCAGCTTCCGGAATCTAACCCTGTATCGGGAGCCAAACCTATTGTTGAACAGGTTTACATTAATCTGGACGGGACGGAAAATTATTACAAGATGGGAGTGCCTTTCTGGAGCGAATATTCCTGGCCCGGCGGCAGGGGAACGCCTTGTGCAAGGCTTAACGTATCCGTACACGGATACGGTACTTCGGAAACGAAATCATACGACGGAGAATGGGCTTTATTTAAATTATTAGATGAAGCCGTTGTTTCCGCCGGTTCGTCGTCGCAGCATGTATATAATTGGAATTTCAAAAAAGCGGGTGTATATAACATATATGTTTCTTATGTCATAAACGCAGGCAGTTCAAGAAATCCATTTATGCCGGATATATTCGGCTCTTTTAATCTTCCGGAAAAAATATATTAACCGCATAATTGACATTGAAAGAATTAAACAATCAAAATCCGGTTTGCGGAAATTAAGATTATGTTTTTATTCGATTATCAAAATAATGCTCCCGATAGTTGCTGTACTCTCAATAAAGAGGCTCTTTATAAAAGCGGCAGCTTTGTTGTGCCCGCGTTATTTTAGGCCATATACCTTAAATATTCTTCTCTATATATTCCCTTCTAAACCTTCTCCTATAAATTATTTGGATATTTTTTATTCAAACAGCATCGGCGATATGATTCTCAAAGTGGACGAAAAAACAGAATCTGTCGATTACCCCGGAAACCTAAAAAATCTTCTTGATAATAAAGACTGCGGTTTAAAAGAATTTAGCAAATTCTCGCCCGCTGGTCTTTACAATTAAACTCGCGTGATAAATCGTTTAATACGATTATCAACGGGAAGATTCCTCCTCAAACAATTCTCATTACTCTGAAATACCGGTTTAAGCAAAGGTACGATTTATTCCCCCGGTTAAGCTGTTATAGTTTAACGGCGGTACCACTGTTTTACGCGGTAATTTTATTCATACCCTCATTCGTAAAAACACAATCAAAATCCGGAGAATTATTAATATGGAAGAAGTAAATGAAATAGAAATGCCGGAACTGGTTAAGGATTATTTGGAGCCGGTCCCTGGCGATAAACCCGCAGGCATCGACGCATCGAACGAAGAAGAATACTTCAAATTAAATATGGAAATACCCAAGACGGTACCGGACTATGAAAAATGCATAGAACTTTCCGGTATAATACTCAAAGAAAAGAGCAAAGACATTAAAGTTGCTTCTTGGCTGTGTTTTGCCATGTTCAGAACGGAAAAGATAAAGGGACTGAGGGACGGGTTAAATATAATTAATCAGCTTTTGAACAAATACGGAAATCAGCTTTACCCGGAAAACGAAGTGCACCGCAGCAAGGCGCTTCAATTCTTAAATACGGCAAGGTTCTATAAAC
>JBJKOY010000214.1:0-3181 GCA_046706945.1 Ignavibacteriaceae bacterium
GGCAAAAAGAGTCCCGCCGGATATTATATTAATAGGTAATATTAATCCGATCGGCTCTATTTTAAGAGGGAGTCCGAATGAAGTAGAAAGGGAAGTTTCGGATCTGTGCCGCAGTATGACGGGATACTCCAACTTTGTTTTGAGCACGGGCTGCGATCTCCCGCAGGAAGTTCCTGTTGAAAATTTAAAAACGTTTATGTCTGCGGGTAGAAGCTTTAAGTTTAAGTAAACAATACCGGGGAAAAACTATTCTAATCGGAATATTTTTGTGTCCCGGTTTTTAAATTCCAGCCAGTTGTAATTCCTCATATCCGGCAATAAATTCCTATTTTCGCGGTTGGGTAATCTATATTTTATCTGTATTAATTACTATAAAACCGGTAAGCTACCCGAATGATATTACTGCCTTAAATTATCTAGGAGACGGGTATTGCCGGTCGGTATATTTCTTCGAATAATTATCGTTCTTTAGCCTCCTTAAGAATGCCGGGGGGAATTATTAGTACGGGATCCGGAGATAATATGTGTAACATTGTTCCCTCCGGCTGATTTACTACAACTATAAAGGGAGAGAGAAAATGAAAAAATTCCTGTTCGAATTACTACCATTATTCTGTCTGATGTCCTTAACGGGATTTTCCCCGGCTCAAACAAAAGTTAATAACAGCCTTTCCGTTACATACCTGGCGAACTCAGGTTTCCTGATTACATACGGCAATAAAAACATACTTATTGATGCGCTGTATAAGGAAAGTTACGGCAAATACGATCCGCCGTCTCAAGAATTAATTTCCGGAATGAAGAACGGCGATTCCCCGTTTGAGAAAATCGATTTATTCCTGGTCACACACAAACACGGCGATCATTTTTATGCTCCCTATGTTAAAGATTTCCTGGAACATCATCCGGAAACCATTCTGGTCTCTTCAAAAGATGTCTGCGATCAATGCGGGGCTGAAGATAATATCAAAGATCGTGTGAACGATATTCCTCTTGACGTAGGCGAATCGGTCGACACCGTTATTAACGGCGTGACTTTAAAAGTACTTCGTTTAATACATTTTATGGACAGCACCGGATATAAAATTATTAATTTGGGTTTTATTATAAAAACCGGGGACATGAATGTTTTTCACCCGGGCGATATAACCGTTGAATGGGATTCGGCGTTGTTCGATAGGCTGGAAATAGGAAAAGAAAAAATAGACGTAATGTTCGTGCCCTATTTTGATCTTTCGGACTCTTCGCAAATATATATAAATGATATCGTCAGACCCGAGTACATAATCGCAATGCATATACCTCCGGAAGATATAAAAACCGAAGCAAAAAAATTTCGAGAAGCTTTTCCCGGGGCGATAGTCTTTGAAAAAGAATCGGAGACACATGCCTTCGGTATAAACCGATCAGAAAAAATTAAATAAGATTATAGCCGGTTATGGATTTAAAAACTACAAAAAAGGGATTTATAAATTTCCTGATCTTAATTTTATTAGCGGCAGCGGGATGCTCAAAGGAAAATAATCCCGTCGAAAGCCCCCAGGATACAGTTCCCGGCGCGGCTTATATAGATTTAAACAAAACGCATCAGGTTATAAAAGGCTTCGGCGGCGTAAATATGCCGGGCTGGATTCCCGATTTGACCGCGGACCAGGTTCAAACTGCTTTCGAGACCGGGACCGGGCAAATCGGCCTGTCGATACTTCGTATCCGGGTACCTTACGACGAAACAAAGTTCAACTTGGAAGTCCCTGCGGCCAAACTGGCCGAATCGTACGGTGCAATAGTTTTCGCTACGCCCTGGACGCCTCCTGCTCAAATGAAAAGCAATAATAATATAGTCGGGGGAATACTTAACGACAGTTCGTACGCCGCTTATGCCGCGCATCTGAAATCGTTTTCCGATTATATGTCGGCCAGCGGCGCTCCGCTGTATGCAGTATCGGTCCAAAACGAACCCGATGTTTCGGTTAACTACGAATCGTGCGATTGGAACGCTTCGCAAATGCTGAAGTTTGTTAAATACAATGCGCCTTCGGTCGGCAATAAAATAATTGTCCCCGAGTCGTATAATTTTAACCATGTAATATCCGACGCTATTCTTAATGATCCCGCTGCCGCGGCAAATGTTTCGATTGTAGGCGGACATATTTACGGGGGAGGACTTAACGGTTATGCTTTAGCCGCTGAAAAGGGTAAAGAATTATGGATGACCGAGCACCTCGATACCGATACTTCCTACGCCGCGGTTTTAAGAACGGGAAAGGAAATAGACAACTGCATGTATTTCGGTATGAACGCTTACGTCTGGTGGTATATAAGAAGGTTCTACGGCCTGATCGGCGAAGACGGCAAAGTTACCAAGCGGGGTTATGTTATGTCGCAGTACGCAAGGTTTATCCGGCCGGGGTACGTAAGAGTAGATGCGACAAGCAATCCCCGGGAACTTGTGTTCGCGACGGCCTATAAATACGGTTCCAAAGTAGTTATCGTTTCCATAAACGAAGGCGCCGCTTCCGTAAGTCAGAGATATATTCTGCGGGGCGGTACCGTCAATACCGTAACTCCGTACGTTACCTCGGTTTCGAAGAACTGCAAACAAGGAGAAAATATAAAAGTATCCGGTAATGATTTTGTGGCCGATCTGGATCCGCTGAGTATTACTACTTTTGTATCGGAATAAAAAAGTCCGGCGGATGCTGTTTCATCCGGGTATAAAATAAGAACGTTTTTTTATAACAATCTTATTTCATTCTACGTACGATATAATTATTTTGTTAACTCTTGCCGTTAAAATTCCGCACTGATGCCGATTGAAGGCAGAATCCCGATTGAAGAGTCCCCCGCATCAACACGGTTTTCCATATAATTCCAAGTGACGGATGTGGAATTTTTTTTGTTATAAATATTCTGAATATCCACGTATGCAATTAAAGTCCATGACGAAAGGTACCATCTTTTGTCGATGCGGAAATCTAGACTGTGCGTCGATTTCGTCCTGCGGGAATTGTAATTAATTATGCTTTGAGTTCCGTCCGAATTAAAAGGGGTATAAGGCCGCCCAGAGGCAAATCTGAATTTTGTACTGAACTCCCAGAATTCGTTGATTTTATATCCGCCGCTTAGGTTTAACAGCCAATTCTGGTCATAGCTGCCGGGCCTTTCAATCCCGTCCAGCGGA
>JBJKOY010000215.1:0-3196 GCA_046706945.1 Ignavibacteriaceae bacterium
CAGAACGGCAAGCATCTTACGAGTGATGCGTACGCTTTGCTGAAATATAATGTTGAATACCTGATCGGAAAGCTGCAGTAGTAAACACCGTACGCAATTTTTTCCAAGCCTGAAATTACGGATCGAAAGTAAGGAGGATTTTATAAAATGCTGAAAATAATTTTAAGAACCTGCGGAATAGTCATGTCGATATTTTGTTTAATCACTGCCGCAGGATTTGCCCAGATAGCAAAAAACGCTCCGGGTTATTCGTCCGCTAAAGTATGGCGGCTGCCGTTCGCCTCGACCGGGAATACCATATCGATTAACGTTTTGAACAACTCGGGAGTTGAAGCCGGTAATGTCACCGTTACGTTTAATAATCCGCCAGAATGGTTCCACCTCGAATCAAACGAGGTGCTGATAAAAAATATTCCCGCCCGATCTTCAAAGGACGCACGGTTCGAATTCTCCATTGATAAGAAAGCACCTATCGGAAGAGATACGACATTGACCGCAACAGTTAGTCTTGAGAACGGTCAGAAATGGGCAAGAGAATTTCGTATATCGGTCCAGGGTCCGAAAGACTATAAACTCTATAACAACTATCCGAACCCGTTTAACCCGTCGACAAAAATTGCTTTTGATTTGCCGAGAACTTCGCATGTTGCATTGGCAATATACGACATAACCGGAAGAGTAGTGGCGCTGGTTGCGAACGGCGAATATCCCGCAGGTTACAATGAGGTAACTTGGAACGGATTAAATGAAAACGGAGAACATGTGTCGTCCGGAATTTATTTTTACAGAATAAGCGCCGGCGGATGGAGTAAAGTAATGAAGATGGTTATGGTGAAGTGACGTTGTGTTTCAGAAAAGAAGCGTTGTTCTACCCGAATTAATCGTAGCGGGGAATCCTATATCAGGGCTACTAGCTACCAGCTTCCGGCTACTTCTCGTTATTTCGTCAAAACCATCTTTTTTATTTCGGAATAATCCGGAGTTGTGACTTTGCAGAGGTAAATTCCTGAAGGAAGGTCGGTCGCGTCGAATAAGAATGTGTGGATCCCCTGGGATAAAAATCCCTTATAAAGGTTTGTGATCACTTTGCCTTCAAGATTGTAGATCGTAATATCCGCCTGCGCGCCTACGAGGAAATTAACCACGATGCTTGTTTTGGGATTAAAAGGATTGGGATAGTTCGGCTGGATAATAAACGGCTCCTGCGTGCCCTGCCCTACTTTCACCTGGGAAGAATACACCGCGCTGCCGTCGCTGTTGATCTGCTTGATCCTGTAGTAAACAACGTCGGCCGTTTCGTCCTTTGAATCGGTAAAAGAGTATTCGGCCGGGTTGTCGTTGTCGGCCGATACCTGGTATACGTCCTTGAAGCCCGAGTTGTTGGCAGATTTCTGCAGAACGTAGTGATCGGCCTGCCGGTAATCTCCCCCGCTCCATCTCAAATCGTACGAATCGCCGTGGACGGATATGTTGAGTTCCGGCGCCCTGGCAAATATGGGGGCGTTCGAACGGACATACTGCAGGTTGAACGCCTTCATATTTATATAGCTATTCTGAACGTTGAGGCCGCCGCCGTCGTCGAATGCCAGCTGGTAAATGACGGATGAACTGTCGGCTATAAAATCCAGGTAGTTCCTGTTTGCAAAAGCGACGTCAACCGTATTTCCCAGGTTAACCATCCTGAGAAGATCCAGACTGAAGTTGTTCTTCGAATCTTTGCTGCCGAAGCCGAACGTCAAATCTCCCGGACTGGTAAAAGCCGGCAAATCCGTATTTCCTATTGACATGCCGTTGCAATAAAAAGACACCTGGTTATCGGAGAAAGAAAAATCTACCGAAATATGATACCAGTTCTTATTGCTTAAAAACAAAGAATTAAAATCTTCTATTAATTGATTATTTTTGCTTACCGAAAGCATTTGAAAGGAATTAGTCGAAAGCGTATATGAAAGGTCAGGGTTTACGGCGCTGCCGGCGGAAAATATATTTTCCGAACCGCCGGTTTCTTTAAACCAGAAATCGACCAGCAGATTTTTCGCATCCGTATTAAGGCCGGAAATTTCAAGCCGCGAATTGCCTGTAAACTGCAGAGCGCTGCCGGCGTTCTGCTGAGGTTTGTAAAAACTAAGCCTTGCATTTATAAAATCGTCTTCGGAATCCGCCGCAGCCTGAGGATTTATTCTTCCGACTACAGCACCGTTCTCTTTATATACTCCCATTATCTTTACCACAGAGTTCCGGGAGGACTCGGATTTAAGTCCGAACAGCAGTTGAAAAAATATTCCGGGAGCAAAAGTGGAATCCGACAAATCCAGCACGGTTTTATATGCCTGGTTATCGGCTCCCGCAAGGTTTACCGGTACATATTTAAGATTCTTCCGGGCAAAAAGCGACCGCAATTCTATCTTGTTCAGGCTTACTTTGGAATCGGGAACGATATATATTTCAAGCGTATCCGCGTCGGGGTAGTTGTTGGAAGTAATAAGCGAAATCTCAAAAGTAGAGTATGCGGGTATGAATTTCGGGTATGATATTCTGTACCTTTCCGGGGCATTCCTGTCCGCTCCGAATGCAAAGGTAACCGCCGCCATCAATATACAGATAATCTTATTCATCCTGTTCCGTTTTTATGGAACTAAAAGTCACATCTTCAAAAATTATTTGTAGTTTCTTAAAAACTCAATCCTGTCTTGAAGTTGACTTACGGGAGTAAGCAGCTTATCCTTCCCGTAGATTGCATCTTCCCTGTTACTGAAGGCAAGTTCATAATCTTTACTCATCACAATGGCTTCTTCCGGGCATACTTCTTCGCAAAATCCGCAAAAAATGCAGCGTATCATGTTTATTTCGAATTTTTCCGGGTACCGCTCTTTTTCCCTGCCGGTTTCGGCCGCCTGCACCTCTATTGCCAGAGCCGGGCATACGCGCGAACAAAGACCGCAGGCAACGCATCTTTCTTCGCCGTTCTCCTCCTGCACCAAAACGGGTCTGCCCCTGTATGATGCGGGCGGAACAAATTTTTCTTCCGGGTACTGCATCGTAAATTTAGGTTTAAGCATATTTTTCATCGTAAGGGACAAACCTTTTACGATTTCCGGAATATAGATCTTTTCCCAAAACGTCAGATCTTTTTCTCTTTTCTTTACGGCCATCCGAACTCCCTAAATTTTATTCTGTTTTTACTTCCCCGTATAAT
>JBJKOY010000216.1:0-2869 GCA_046706945.1 Ignavibacteriaceae bacterium
TTCAATAAAATGACCGTAAACCTGGGCGTGAGAACGGATGTTTTTACGGCATTGAAAAATAAGTTCGGATTCGGCCCGCGGTTTTCGCTGTCATACCAATTGACCGACGTTACTAATTTAAATTTCAGCGCCGGAATATACCGCCAGTCGCCTTCCTATATCTGGCTTGAAGCTTTAGAAAATAAAAAGAACTTAAAAATGATCCGTACGGATCAATATATATTGGGCATCGATCACCGGATTTCGGCGGATGCGCTTATTAAAGTTGAAGGCTTTTATAAAAAATACTCAGACTATCCCGCAAGCTTAACCAGACCCTATTTAATACTTTCGAATACCGGCGCCGGATTCGAAGGCAGTGAAGACAAATTCGCCTCTTTCGGATTGGAACCTTTAGTATCTGCGGGTTACGGTAATGCCCGCGGAATAGAATTATCGGTTCAGAAAAAATTATCCGGTGTTCCTTATTACGGTCTGTTTAGTTTGACATTCGGCCGGGCGGATTATACTCCGCTGGACGGGATTGAAAGGCCCGGCAGCTATGACCAGAATTGGCTGTTAAACCTAAGCGGCGGATATAAAATCAACGAATTCTGGGAGTTCAGTACAAAATTCAGATTTGCCTCGGGACGGCCTTATACACCCTTTAATTCGAACGGAACTCAAAGCATAATTAATTACAATTCCCGCAGGACGAAATCGACGCACAGTCTCGATGTCCGCATCGACAAAAGATGGTATCTTTCGTCATGGACTTTAATTGCTTACGTGGATATTCAGAATATTTATAACAAAAAAAATTCCACATCAGTAACGTGGAATTATCGCGAAAACCGCGTCGATGCGGGGGAATCTTCAATCGGGATTCTGCCTTCAATCGGAATCAGTGCGGAATTTTAACGGAGAGCGATAACAAATAATTTGTATTGTTCTTAGGATGAAATAAGAACATTATCAACGAACGTTCTTATTTTATACCAGTATAAAACAGCATCCGCCGGACTTTGTTTATTCCTTTTTATTAGTCCGATACAAAAGTAGTAATGCTCAGCGGATCAAGTTCGGCGACAAAATCATTACCTGATACTGTTATTTTTTCTTCCTGCTTGCAGTTCTTCGAAGCCGAGGTAACATACGGCGTTACCGTATTGACGATACCGTTACGCAGAATATATCTCTGACTTACGGAAGCAGAGCCTTCGTTTATGGAAACGATAACTACTTTGGAACCGTTTTTATAGGCCGTCGCGAACACAAGTTCCCCCGGATTGCTTGTCGCCTCTACTCTTACATACCCAGGCCGTATGAACCGCGCGTACTGCGACATAACATAACCCCGCTTGGTAACTTTGCCGTTTTCGCCGATCAGTCCGTAGAACCTCCTGATGTACCACCAGACGTAAGCGTTCATACCGAAATACATGCAGTTGTCTATTTCCTTGCCCGTTCTTAAAACCGCACCGTATGAAGTATCGGTATCGAGGTGCTCGGTCATCCATACTTCTTTTCCCTTTTCGGCGGCTAAAGAATAACCGTTAAGTCCGCCCCCGTAAATATGTCCGCCTATAATCGAAACATTTGCCGCGGCAGCGGGATCATTGAGAATAGCGTCGGATATTACATGATTAAAATTATACGACTCGGGGACAATTATTTTATTGCCGACCGAAGGCGCATTGTATTTAACAAACTTCAGCATCTGCGAAGCGTTCCAATCGCACGATTCGTAGTTAACCGAAACATCGGGTTCGTTTTGGACCGATACTGCATACAGCGGTGCTCCGCCGGCCGTCATATAATCGGAAAAGGATTTCAGATGTACTGCATAAGCGGCGTATGAACTGTCGTTAAGTATTCCTCCGACTATATTATTATTGCTTTTCATTTGAGCAGGAGGTGTCCAGGGCGTAGCGAAAACAATTGCGCCGTATGATTCGGCCAGTTTGGCCGCCGGGACTTCCAGTTCGAACTTTGTTTCGTCGTAAGGTACCCGGATACGAAGTATCGACAGGCCGATTTGTCCGGTCCCGGATCCGAAAGCAGTTTGAACCTGGTCCGCCGTTAAATCGGGAATCCAGCCCGGCATATTTACGCCGCCGAAGCCTTTTATAACCTGATGCGTTTTATTTAAATCTATATATGCCGCGCCGGGCACGGTATCCTGGGGACTTTCGACGGGATTACTATTCTTTGAGCATCCCGCTGCGGCTAATAAAATTAAGACCAGGAAATTTATAAGTTCCTTTTTTGTCGTTTCTGGAATCATAAAACCGGCTTTAATTAATTGTTTTTTATTTCTCTCCTTAATTAAATGTAATTTATCAGCCGGAGGGAACAATGTTACACATACTATCTCCGGATCCCGTACTAATAATTCCCTCCGGCATTCTTAAGGAGGCCAAAGAACAATAATTATTCAGAGGAAAATACAGACCGGCAATCCCCGTCTCTTCGACTATATACGGCAGGAAATCATTTTGCAGGCTTACCGGTTTTATAATAATAATACAGATAAAATTTAAATTACCCTACCTCGAAAAAAAGTATTTTAATACGGGACATAAGGAATTTCGATAAGCCGGAATTAAAAAACCGGGATAAATAAGTATTCCGGTTTAGAATGGTTTTCCACGGTAATGTTTACTTAAACTTAAAGCTTCGACCGGCAGACATGAATGTTTTTAAATTTTCAACCGGAACTTCTTGCGGAAGATCGCAGCCCGTGCTCAAAACAAAGTTGGGGTATCCCGTCATACTGCGGCACAGATCCGAAACTTCCCTTTCTACTTCATTCGGACTCCCTCTTAAAATAGAGCCGATCGGATTAATATTACCTATTAATATAATATCCGGCGGGACTCTTTTTGCC
>JBJKOY010000217.1:0-3622 GCA_046706945.1 Ignavibacteriaceae bacterium
GTTTATTGAAAATTCAATCGTTAAGATAAGAGAAGCGGCCGAATTAAGAAAAAAATTAAAAAAGGATTTTCTTATTGAAGTGGATGGGGGGATCGACACCGAAACAATAAAACGAACCTATGACGCGGGATGCGATGTTTTTATATCGGGCTCGTCGGTATTTAAAGCAGATAATATTTCCGCTGCCGTTGTTGAGTTGAAAAACTTAATTAAATAAAATTTTTTGCTTTGACTTTTCTTTCCGTGTATTGATGTCTTTCCGTCCCTTTTATCCGGCAATTAATTATAAATTTGTCGTCTGTTTGTCCGGAAAATATTATCTTGTAAAATAATTTTCGAAGCCTTTTTTGGCTATGATATGATATTTATCGGTAAATAATCTCACGGATGTCTGTATGACCGTACAAATAATCGACCTTTCCGATATCGATATTTTTAAAAAATTCAGCGGTACTTACAAAATTTTCAGAGAAGAATACAGGCCCGGTCTGCTGGGATTGGAAATTAGAAACATCGCCGCCGAGTTTGCCGAAAAGGTCCGCCGGATCGTGCTTCGGGAGAACGAGATTTGCTATAAATCGTTAAAGAGGGACGAACGGCAGGCTTCGCTGCTAATTCCCGGTTCAGTTAAGAACTTTAAGGAATTATCCGGTAAGATAACGGCATCCGGAGACGAAGATACCGGCTACCGGATAGCGAACGCGGTTAAGAATTACGAGGGAAGCGGGATTAAATCATATAAGATCGGCAGCAAAGAATTTCTTTCCGGAAAATCCTATACGATGGGAATCTTAAATGTTACTCCCGATTCCTTTTCAGACGGCGGAAGATTTTATTCCGCTGACGATGCCGTATCCCGCGGCCTGGAAATGCTGGAAGAGGGAGCCGATATCGTCGACATTGGCGGAGAATCCTCCAGACCCGGCTCGGAGCCGGTAGATGCCGGAGAAGAGCTGAAACGAATAATGCCGGTACTCCGGCGGATTTTGAATCAAATGCCCGAAGCGGTAATTTCTGTGGATACTACAAAAAAAAATGTAGCCCGGGAGGCATTGTCTGCAGGTGCAAAAATTATAAACGACATCAGCGCTTTAAGTTTCGAACCTGAAATGCTTGATGTAATTCAGGAATTCCGCGCTTCGGTTGTATTAATGCATATGAAAGGTACTCCGAAAAATATGCAGTCGGATCCCCGTTACGAAGACCTAATAGGAGAGATTTACGATTTTTTCTGGGAAAAGACCCGGGCGGTTTCAAAAGCCGGCATAAAAAACATTTTTATCGACCCGGGAATAGGGTTCGGGAAAACGATTGAGCATAATCTGGAAATAATAAGAAGACTGGGAGACTTTAAAAGTCTGGGGTATCCCGTGTTGATAGGCGTCTCGAGAAAATCCTTCATAGGGAAAATCCTGGAGTTAAATGTCGAGGAGAGGGATACGGCTACTGCCGTTTTAGAATCTCTTGCGATAAAAAACGGTGCGAGGATAATTAGAACCCACAACGTTAGGTACGGGGTTCAGGTCTGCAAATTATTAAACAAACTAATGTGACCGGTCTATGTTTGATTTATTTAGAATCGGCTTTATTACAGTCACCTTTTCGGACTTTATAGATATAGCCATAGTTACATATATAATATACAGGCTGTATAAACTCCTTAAAGGCACGATAGCGGCGCAGATTTTTATCGGTTTAATGATCGTGTTCCTTTTGTCGTTTGCCGCCCAGGCCGCAAACCTGAAGACCTTAAGCTGGCTGCTTAAGTTGGTAACGGATATTTGGGTAATCGCTTTCGTGATTTTATTCCAGCCGGAAATCAGGAGACTGCTTGTTATAGTTGCCCGCAACCCGTTTTTCAGGATGTTCGTAAAAGCGGAATCGCCCCAGGCTGCGCAGATTATAGCCGATGCGGCATTCGAGCTCTCTCAAAGACAGCACGGCGCTTTGATGATAATAATCAAATCAACAGGCATAAGAGGCTATACCGAGACGGGCGAAATAATGAACGCACGGTTAAGCGTTGCTTTGATCGGCTCGATATTTTTCCCGCGTTCACCGCTCCACGACGGCGCTGTTATAATTAAGAACAACACTGTTGAAGCCGCGAGATGCACTCTTCCTCTATCCACAACTACCGTTGTCAACGGGGATCACCTCGGAATGCGTCACCGGGCCGGATTGGGAATTTCCGAACAGGCCGATGTAATTAGCGTTATAGTGTCCGAGGAAACCGGCAGCATTTCGATTGCCGAAAACGGTCAGCTGTTGAAGGGTCTTTCTAAAGAAGCCCTGAAGAATAAGCTAATACAGGCATTCAGAAATCCCGTTGTTAAAGGCTGGAGAGGGATATTTGAACACTACATCAGGGAAAAATAAAGTATGTGCCGTTATTCCGTTTTTCAACGAATTCAACGGTCTCCGCAGGGTTATCTCTGAAACTCTCCCGCTTGTAGATAAAATCATTTTAATCGACGACGGTTCGGTCGACGGAAGCAGCGGAACAATCCCGGATAACGATAAAATTATTTTATTAACTCATAAAAAAAATACCGGCAAAGGCGCGGCAATTAAAAGCGGACTTGAAGAGAGCATTGCAAGAGGTTTCGATGTGTCCGTTACGCTCGACGCCGATATGCAGCATCCGCCGGGCTATATACCCGGATTCGTATCTTTGCTGGACAACTTCGATATTGTTGTCGGCAACAGACTGGGTGATTTAAAAAAAATGCCGCTTCAGAGGATTATCAGCAACAAGCTAACCACCTTCTTGCTGCGCCTTAAAACAAAAGCCGATTTGAAAGACACCCAGTGCGGCTACAGGGCATTCAGGAACGGAATTCTAAATGATATACTGCCCGATTATACCGGATACGAGGCGGAAAGCGAAATGCTGATCAAGGCGGCAAGGAAGAACCTCAGAATCGGTTTTGTCTTCGTCCCGACGATTTACGCAGGCGAAAAAAGCAAGATGAAAGCCGTGAAAACCATAATCGGTTTTTTGCGTATATTGTTCATATGAAATTCCATTCCGATCCACCTATGAGGATCGGAAAAATTATGCCCGGTGTTACTTTAAAATAATGGTTTTTTCATTACCTTCGGGAAAACGAAATGAACTATTTCGTGATAAATAAAAACAAGTAACGGAGGATACGATGAAGTTAAAATATTTTTCGCACTCGGCATTCCAGATAACTACCAAAGCAAACAAGAAAATCTTAATCGATCCTTTTTTAGACGGGAACCCCAATTCTCCTGTGAAATCGGACGATGTCAGCGCTGATTTCATAATACTAACTCACGCTCACGGCGATCATATCGGCGATACGTTAAAAATCGGGAAGAGATGCAATTCACTATTAATTTCCGTGAACGAACTTGCGGACTATATGGGGGGGAAGGGACTGAAAGTCCACAACATGCATATCGGGGGCGGTTACAATTTCGAATTCGGAAGAGTGAAATTTACTATTGCTCACCACGGTTCAAAAACGCCGGACGGCGAATACGGGGGCGAACCTGCGGGAGTTGTCCTTTCCATAGAAGGAAAAAACATCTACCATACCGGCGATACGGGGTTATTCTACGACATGAAACTTATCGGCGAGATGACTCCCGT
>JBJKOY010000218.1:0-3967 GCA_046706945.1 Ignavibacteriaceae bacterium
CTGATGCCGCATGCGGATCTGGCATGCGGCAGTCGGTTTTTCGCAGAACTTAAATCGGCGGCAGAAGCGACGGTTATTTTAAATAAATCATTTTCTTTCCGGAGCGGAAAATACCTGCCTGGAATGAATACAGGTATATTCCCGAAGCTACGGATGCTCCGGAGTTATTTCTTCCGTTCCACCGTACTTTATATACTCCCGCATTCTGTTCGGCATCAACCAAAGATGCAACTTCATTGCCGAGTATGTCATAGACTATTAACTTTACCTTTTCCGTCTTCGGAAGATCGTATTCAATCGTGGTCGTCGGATTAAACGGGTTGGGATAATTCTGCGACAAGCTAAAATACTTCGGCGTCTGAGTATTAATTTCTTCAACTGCGGTCGTAGTAGTTACCCTTGCTCTTATATACAGCGTTGCCGGGAAAGGAGGATTTTCCTGATCTAATTGATACCATGTCAAAGTACTCGGATCATATTCCCATGACCTTCCGTTTGAAGTTGAATCCATTCCTATTAAAGGTTCATTCGTGCCGTCATATTTTGCGCCGACCCAAAAATCAACAGAGGAAGAATTCGGGTTGGAGACATTATAAGCCGAAACATCAATCGTATTCCATCCTTTCTGGGGCGTATATAAATTACCGGTATAAAACGGGTACAAATCCGGTGTACCCGAATTTGCAATACTGCCCGGATATACTACCGGATAAAAGCTTGCGTTGCCGCCGGCTTCATCGCCTAATATATAATACACAAGTTGATCTATTTTAAAGTTCGCCTGAGGCGCCGTTAACCGGTTTGCCAAAACCCAATCTTTGTTCGGCATTTGTTCGTATACTCCTGTTTGAGGATTATTATTATCATATGAAAGCAGAGTGCCGCCCGTATCCGGCGGAGCGCCGCCGGCAACATTCGTATAATAAGCACCGTTGCCGTGCGTTCCTACTACTACCTTGCCGTCGGTTTCCCTGCTTACAACCATATCGCAGACTAAATTGCCGATTGTATTCGGAGCTTCATTAGCCCATACGGTCGATGTCCCATTCAGTTGTCCGGTTGAATAAACCCCGGCACTTGTAGAGACAAAATAATACGTGGTGCCGCCGTAATTTAAAATGCTTGCCCATCTGCAGGAAGGACCGTCACCGGAGCCGTCGGCGTTTTGCTCCAGGTTGCCGGCTACATCAGTCCAACTGTTTCCCCCGTCGGATGAGTAAAAAAGGCTAATAACTTTATAATTGGAGTATACAAGCATTAAGTTGTTCCCGTTATCCGGGTCTACGGCAATGCAGCTTACATAAGCCCCGTCCGAGAGGCCTTTACCGGACCAAATATCTGTCGGCATAGGGTCGCCGGTATTGGCGTTATCAACTCTGTAAACGCCTCCGTTTGCCGTTCCGTAATATAAAATATTGGCGGGTGTTTTCGATACCGCTAAAGCCGTTACGATATCGCCTTTGGCGGTATTGTTCATTACCTTCCAATTAACGGAAGTAGAATCTTGAACGTAGCTGGGGATCCCGCTTAAATTACTGTTGCGCCAGACGCTGTCGCCTGCGGCAAAATACATTATATTGCTGTTGTTGGGATCCAGGACATAAGGGGTAACAAATAAAAAGCCTGAAGCCCCGACCGGCTTTATTACCGTCCAGTTCGAATAATTTCCCTGCGCATCCAGATTTAACCTTGTAACGAAACCGTTCTGAGAGCCCACATAATAATAGGCTTTATTATTGGCTATTGCGGTTATGGTACCGTCTCCGGCGAACGGAATGTCCACCCAATCCGCATTCGGATCGGTTGAGTTATAGAACCAATCCCCGTTGTCCTGCAACCCTCCGATAACAACATTGTCTCCGCTTGCCGCCTGGTCCAATGCGACACTATAAAACTGGGAGGTTATGTAACCGTTGTCCAGCTTTGTCCAGGCTACCTTTGCAGCGGTAACATCCTGGGATTCGCTTATTCCTCCGTCGTTTCCCGAAATAACTTCGTTCGGGTCGGAAGGCAGGAAGACAAAGGCATGCTGGTCGGGATGCTGATTCGGATACATATTATTATTGCTCGTTAAATTATATCCGCCGAACCAGTCAGACGTGTCTATAGCAGTGGCAAATCCGTCCGTTGACCTGTAAAGATTTGTTCCGCCGATAACAACAAAGTTCGGGTCATCCGGCTTTACATTTATTATCAGATCGTACGAGTTTTGAGAATTGAAATTACCGTTCATGCCGCCGAACGCAGGCAGGTTTTGCGATCTATCTTCCCACGGGGTTTTCGCGCCGTCGGTATATTTCCATAAGCTGTGTCCGTCTGTTGAGCCGTCGTCTTCTTTAAGAATTTTTCCGGCACCGGGTGTTTCTGCAAGAAAATAAATTTGTTTTTGATCCGAAGGCGCGGCGGCTAAAACAATTCGCCTGTAGACGGTAGGCCAGCCGGAAGGAGTAATGTTTACAAAGGTATTGGCATCTCCCGAAGTTGATCTCCAAATGCCCGCACTCGAACCTGCATCGCTGCTGAGAACCGCATATACGACGCCGGTATTGGTGACTATCACGTCGGTAAATTCGCCCGAACCGCTACCAAGGACGGCATTCCAGGTATTTCCGCCGTCGGTAGATTTTTCAATCGCGCCCCAAACAGCGGCATATACAACATCCTGTGCGGAGTTGGAAGGATCTACTGCAACATTCCAAACCGCTTGAAAGCTGTAGGAAAATGATTGAGGTGAATTATGCTGGGTCGATTGTAAGGGAAACCAGCTTTGACCGCCGTCGGTTGATTTGAAAATTCCGTCCCCGAGATACCAAGCGCCGCCGCCGCCGGAAGCGGAAGGACCTACTATCTCGCCTGTGCCGTAATAAAAAACGCCTGTATGGCCCGCTCTCGTATCCTGAGCAATGCAGGAAACGCTTTGCAGTTGAGCCGGGCTTGTCGTTTTACTCCAGCTTTGTCCGTTGTCGGTAGATTTCCACATTCCGCCCGAGACTCCGCCGGCAAGAATGACATTGTTATTCGTAACATCCACGGCGAGGGCTCTGGTTCTGCCGCCCACATTGTAGGGCCCAATGGACTTCCATGTTAGACTTTGAGGCTTTCTCATGCCTTTCTGCAATTCAACCTGTTCAATTGTAGGAAGAGATCTGGCGTATTTTAATTCAAGACTTCTGATGTCGGCCGGTATTGAATTAGTTTTCGGGTCTCTCAACCTCATAAATTCATACTTCAGCCGGCCTGCAAGATCTTCGTCCCCTTGCCCGTGCTTTCCGTTTGTAGAGATGCTGTTCCCGAATGTTTCATTTGCTAAGCAGAGCACGGCAAAAAATGCGGCAATAAACAAGGTTAATAGTAAACGATATTTCATATGTTACTCCTTAGTTCTAATTTTTTCTATATCCGTAAATTGCATATTCTTTCTTCTTGCTGTCGGAGTTCATTGTATTTACCGCGACGATATTCCCGGTAAAAGAATCCCCGGGTTTCAATCCGGGATAAAATTCTTTAAGACTCGGAAACAAATCCTTTGTTGTCGGTCCGAGAGTAAAATAGAAGTAAATATTTATGCTGCTTCCCTTCTGCAGCGGCGGAAAAGAGCTTCCGTATCCGATAATCGAATCGACGCTTACAACCGCCTTGCACGGGTGAATTGAACAGGGATCTTTTGGAGAATACTTGTCGAGAGTTGAATCGACCGAAATAATAGTCCCGACAATCCTGCACTGTCCCGGCGCAATCTTTTCCGAATAAGTATTTGAAGCTTGAATATTTGAGCTTCCGTTATTTTTGCCGGTCAAATTTTTGTTACCTGCACAGCCTGCCAGCAGGATGATATATAAAAGTATAGTTATTCCGGTCAAGTTCTTCATTTCAAATCCTCGGCTAGTGAATAAGCAGCAAGAGACGATCAGAACGATTTCCTGGTAATTATAAATAAGGAAAGAAGAATATCTTTATATCAGATAAT
>JBJKOY010000219.1:0-14757 GCA_046706945.1 Ignavibacteriaceae bacterium
AATACCGAACTGCAGAAGATAGAATCGGACAACGCTCTTGACGTTGCAAGGGCGGCCTTTAACCAGGCGTTGGGTTTGCAGCTCGAGGCGGACACCCAAGTTGAAGCCGGGAATTTAACTGCGGAAAAATCCAATTATGAACTTGCGAACCTCGAAAAAGAAGCAAAAGAAAACAGAAAAGAATTGAAATCGCTGAAGTACAGAATTAAAGCAGGCAGCGAAAACGTACGGGCAGCGGAATCCGGCTGGCTGCCGTCTTTGTTTTTAGTGGGCGATTATTATTACAGCAAACCGAATCCCAGGTATCTACCCGCTGTAGACCAATTTAAAAATACCTGGGATGTCGGTATTCAACTGAGCTGGTCTTTATGGAACTGGGGTCTTACCTCGGCGCAGACCAAGATTGCCGAACAGAATAAAATCCAGGCGGAGACTTCGCTTGCTCAGTTGAACGACGCAGTTGAAATCGAAGTGTATCAAAACTACCTGTCCTTCAGCAGGTCATTCGATAAGGTAAACGTGGCTAAGCTAAGCGTAAGCCAGGCGCAGGAAAATTACCGCATTACGCAGGAAAAATACAATACCCAAGTTGCGTCCAGTACCGATTTGATAGACGCCGAGACTTCTTTAATGCAGGCGCAGAACAATTATAACGATGCTCTCGTAGATTATGAAATCAATAAAGTAAGACTGGATAAATCGGTAGGGAAAAAAATCTATTAAAAAAATTGATTAATTGTCTAATTGTCCAACTGTTAAATTGTTGATTAGGCAATACGACAATTAAACAATACAACAATTTAACAATTTAATTAAGATGAATTCGATTGAAGTTAAAAAATTGACTAAAAAATTCGGCGGGTTTACCGCCGTGAACGGAATTTCATTCGACGTGGTGCAGGGTGAAATTTACGGGTTCCTGGGAGCCAACGGCGCGGGAAAATCGACCGCAATTAAAATGCTCTGCGGAATATTGGAGCCTACTTCCGGCGATGCGATGGTGAGCGGGTTCAGCGTTATGAACGATCCGGACAAAGTAAAAAGGAACATAGGTTACATGTCCCAGAAATTCTCTCTCTATAACGACCTGACCGTGGAAGAAAATATAAACTTTTTCGGCGGCGTATACGGATTATACAACTCCAAGCTGAGGGAAAGAAAAAATTGGGTACTTAAAGTGGCCTACCTGGAGGGAAAGGAAAAATTATTGACCGCGTCCCTGCCCGGGGGAATAAAACAGCGTCTGGCCCTGGCAATAGCGGTTATTCACGAACCCAGGATCGTTTTCCTCGACGAACCTACCGGCGGCGTCGACCCGATCTCGAGGCGAAATTTTTGGGACCTGATAAACGAACTTTCTCAAAGCGGTGTTACCGTATTTGTCACCACGCATTATCTCGACGAAGCGGAGTTCTG
This sequence comes from Ignavibacteriaceae bacterium, assembly GCA_046706945.1. Classification (GTDB taxonomy): domain Bacteria; phylum Bacteroidota; class Ignavibacteria; order Ignavibacteriales; family Ignavibacteriaceae; genus FEN-1297. The sequence continues at coordinate 1,417 of JBJKOY010000219.1, forward strand.
CAATACCATAACTTTAATCAATGCCGGCAATATTATAGCTACCGGAAGTTCAAAAGAACTGAAAACAAAATATCTGACGAATACCATTATGGAGGTCGAATGCGACCGCACGGTGGATGCTCTGGATATACTGTCGAAGGAAAAATGGATTAACGAGATTTCCATTTTCGGAAACTATCTTCATATAAACGTAGACGACGAAACCCTCGCCAGGCGTTTGATCGCTGAAATTCTTACCGAGAAAAATTCGATACGGGTTATAAGGGCCGATAAGATTATACCGACACTGGAAGATGTTTTTATTTATTTGCTTGAAAAGGATACAAGGAAAAATGCTGACTAGAATAATTGCTATAGCCAAAAAAGAGGTAAGACAGCTTAAAAGGGATAAAAGAATGCTCTACGTTCTTTTTATCTTCCCGGTCATTCTTCTTATCATATTCGGTTACGCTATTAATTTCGACGTCCACCACATTAAAATGGCCGTTTACGATCAGGACAAATCGCCCGACAGCAGGAAATTTATAAATACGCTTACCAGCTCCGATTATTTTGATCTGGTCGGGTATATAAACAACGAAGACAAAATCAGAGACATTCTTGATACGAAAAAGGCGCAGTGCGTGATCGTCTTTCCTTTCGACATGTCGGAGAAGCTTTATTCAAAGCAAAACGCGCCCGTGCAAATTTTGATAGACGGCGTTGATGCTAATACCGCATCACTGATAAAGAGTTACGTTACGCTCGCCTTCGCAACTTATTCGCAAAATGTTCAGAGCAGGATAATGCTTTTGAGAGGAGGGAAGCCGTATCTCCCGATTGATATTCATCCGTCGTTCTGGTTTAACCCGGAGCTTAAATCTTCGGTCTTTCTAGTACCCGGTCTTATAGTGATGATCCTTATTATTACGGCAGTGATATCCATATCCTTATCGATAGTGAGGGAAAAGGAAAGGGGAACGGTAGAACAGCTGAACGTGTCGCCCCTTACTTCTCTCGAAATGCTGATAGGAAAAACGATACCTTATGTTGTAATTTCACTGATCATCGCCGCGTTTATTCTTGTTGCGGGGTACATATTGTTCGGGATAACAATCAAAGGAAGCATTGTGCTTTTATTTTTCTCGATGCTGTTGTTTTTATTCGCTTCGTTAAATCTTGGCATCCTTGTTTCCAGCATTGCGGACACGCAGCAGGTTGCTTTCCAGATGGCCACCCTCGTTTCAATGCTTCCTTCAATGCTCTTATCCGGTTTTGTATTCCCCATCGAAAGCATGCCTCCGGTAATCCAGGTAATTACAAATATAACGCCCGCCAAATTCTTTATGATCGTACTCCGCGATATATTGCTGAAGGGAGTGGGGATTTGGGCTTTCTGGCAGCAGCTCGTTTATTTGATGATCTTTTCGGCGGTGTTAATCCTAATTTCCGTAATTATCAACAAGAGGTCTCAGACCGCCTAAAGATGCCGTAATTCAAAGTATGGAAGAAATATGAAAACAATATTAAGTATAATTATTAAAGAATTCCTTCAGCTTAAAAGGGATCCGCGGTTATTCGGCATAGTTTTTATCGCCCCGGTTCTTCAGCTAGTTATCCTGGGCTACGCCGCAAATATGGATATAAATACTGTTCATACGGCAGTCTACGACCAGGATAATTCGCCTGCAAGCAGGAATTTTATCGAAAGGTTCGAACATTCCGGGTATTTTAAAATCGACGATTATGTTGACAATTACAGCGAGGTTAATAAGGATATAAACGACAACAAAGTACTCTGGGCTTTGGTAATTCCGAGAGATTTTGAAAAGAAAATCCGAAGAATGCAGCCGGCCCCTGTCCAAGCCGTATTCGACGGGTCTGACGGGAATAAAGCTTCCATAGCAATGGGCTACGTTCAGGATATCGTTACCAATTATTCAAAAAATATTCTCCTTCAAGCCGCCGACAAAACCGGGAGGAAAATTGCCCTGGCCGGAAGCATGGTGCCCGATGTTAGGGTCTGGTACAACCCCGAATTAAAAACAAGGGTGTTTATGGTGCCGAGCATAACCGGTTTAATACTGGCAATAATTACCACGATCCTGATGTCGATGGCGATTGTAAAGGAACGCGAGGTCGGCACTCTGGAACAGTTAATCGTTACCCCTATCAAACCGCTGCAGCTTGTGATCGGCAAGATGGTGCCTTTCGTAATTCTGGGGTTTTTCGATGCTCTTATCGTGCTCGGTGTTATGGTATTCTGGTTCGGCATCGGGATCAGGGGGAGCTTTATATTTCTTTTGGCCGCGTGTTTCGTCTTCGTACTTTCTACTCTCGGGATTGGGCTTTTTATTTCCACAATCTCAAAAACGCAGCAGCAGGCTATGATGGTTGCGCAGTTCGGAATTATGATGCCTATGCTTTTCTTATCGGGTTTCGCCTTCCCGATCGATAATATGCCGGTAATCCTGCAGTATATATCTTACCTTGTCCCGGTTAGATATTTTATTACCATTCTTAGAGCGGTAATATTAAAGGGCGCCTCCTTTATGGAATTGCTGCCCGAGTTTTTAATTCTCCTTTTAATCGGTGCGGTTATTTTAATGGCCAGCGCTCTTAGGTTCAGGAAAAGGCTGAGCTGAAAATTTTATAAAGCGCAAGAGGAGCGTGCGAACCAATGAACTTGAAAGATTTAGGCAAATGGGACATGACAAGAATTTTTATCAGGATTTATTTGTCCCGCAGTCTCACTTTTCTATTGTGTAATTCTATTGTTTTTTACCCGGCGGATAATTACGTTTAATTATATTTAATACAATTAATTCGGGGAATGGGGGAAAAATGAAAAAGTTATTAAACTTGTCGGAAGCTTTGTCCGTGTTTTTATATCTGATGTCGGCGCATTCCCTTATCGTCGGCGCGGGTCTGATCATGCTTCCCCGGTCAGTATTTGAATTACTGGGATTAAATTATTATCCCGCCGATTTTTTCAGGTATCAGGGCGGCGTTTTTCATATTGTCATGAGTATTGCTTATGCCTTGGCCGCCTTCAATGTAAAAGGCAGGGTTAGTCTTATTGTGTTCAGTATCGCCGTAAAACTGATCGCCGCAGTTTTTCTTTTCTTATACTTCGCGCTGTCGGAACGTATTTTAATAATATTCCTTTCGGGCGCCGGAGATCTTCTGATGGGTGTTATAGTCTGGATACTGCTGGTAAAATCCGAAATTACGGATAATAAATTAATTACCGCTGAGTAAAAGATACTTATAATTCGAAGTCGAATATGAACAAGGTTTTGCCTTCGATTGTATTGACCGGTGCTTCCGGATTTATCGGCAGATATTTCATCGATGCCGTAAAAAACCGCTATATTGTTTATGCCGTCGCTAGACGTTCTCAGAAGGAATCCGGAGTTCCCGATCATCCCAATGTTATATGGCTGCAGTGCGATATCGGAAACAAGAACCTGGTGACCGAAACCACCCACTTCATCATTGAAAACGGCGGCGCCGATTTTGTCTTCCACCTGGCCGCTTACTACGATTTTGAGAACACCTGGCACGACGAATACCAGCACACCAATATAGACGGTACGAAAAATATACTCGATATGGCAAAGTCCTTAAACGTAAGAAGGTTTATTTTCATAAGCTCCGTGGCCGCCTGCAAATTTCCCCCGCCAGGCAATTTTATAAACGAAAAAACTCCGCCCGACAGCGATGAACCTTATTCCTATACAAAGAGGGTGGGGGAACGGATGGTCGAAGAATACAACAAATATTTCCCTTGTATTATCGTAAGACTGACCGCGGTTTTCAGCGATTGGTGCGAGTATGCTCCGCTATATAAATTTTTAAATACATGGCTGTCTAAAAGATCCGATTCGAATTTCCTGGGAGGAAAGGGAAAATCGGCGGTACCGTATATCTATATCCTGGATGTTGTCAGGCTGTTTGTTATTCTGCTGAAGAAGAACGAATCTCTTCCGGATTTCGATACCTACATAGCCAGCCCCGCGGGATCTACATCCCATTTGGAATTGTTCAGAACCGCAACGCGAGATTATTTCGGCGAAGATAAGACCCCTGTCTTTCTGCCCAGGTATGCGGCGTTTGCGGGATTGCTGTTAAGGACGGCGCTGAGAAAGTTAAGAATTGCCTATCAGAATTCGTTCGAGCGACTGTGGATGCTGAAGTATCTGGACCTAAAGCTAAATACCGATCCGTCGTACACGCAAAAAACTTTGGGATGGAATCCCACGCCGAGGTATCACATACAGCGGAGAATGCTGTACATGCTGGAGAAAATGAGAAGTCATCCGTCGGAATGGGAATTCAAAAACGAAGCGGCTTATAAGCGTGTTTCCGAACGTCCCGGTTATATGATTTACAGGGCAATGGTTGAAGAAAAAGAGAAACTTTTGGAATGGATAATAATTGAAATTCGTTTTTCGGAGGATAATAATTTTATAAATTACAAAAAGATGGATTTCACCGATTTCAAGTTTTATTTAAGTTCGGTTTATTACCTGCTGCTTTCCGTTGTAAGAAGCGGCGACAGGAGCCTGATTTTAAAAAATATCGGCGAAATTACGATGGGCAGGTTAAGCTGGGGACTCGGCCCGGCCGAGATCTGCGGGGCGCTGAAGGTAATCGACAGGGTAATTACATCAAATCTAAACAGCCGGAAGGATCTGCAGTCTATCCGGAAGGAAATATATCATTACATAGGAATGACACTACAACTGGCCGTCGATGAGATCGAAGACTTGTATGAGTCTCTTGATATGCAGGATTCGGCCGCCGGTATCCGCAATGCCGGGAATTTTTCCGAAGACGACACGATTCAAAAGATAATCAGTCAAATATATGCCGCATGCGGAAAAATTCCCGAAAGGAAACAGCCGTATAAGAACAGTTTGAAGGACGAACTTTAATTAAAATCCTTCGATTATATCAAACTGCCAGAGCCATCCTACTCCCGGTCTGTTAAAGGGGCGAACGTAATCCACCTCGCCGACGGCGTAGCCGAATAAATTAACCCTCAGCGCCACGCCCGCGCTGCTTACCGGCTTTCTGCCTCCTCCGAATAACCATATCTTCTGAAGGTTGTTCCAGGAAACACCGGCATCGTAAAAGAAAGCCATCTCGATGGGAAAATATCCGTAGAATCCCTCTCCCAATCCGAAGATCCCGAACAGCGGAAACCGCACTTCAAGGTTCCCGACGAGAATTTTGCTGCCGATCAGATCGTCCCATGTCTTATATGTACCGGCCGAATCCGTTTGGAATTCTCCCGAAGTGAATGAAGTACTTTCGTATCCTCTAACAAGCCCGGGGTATCCTAAGTATTCCGGCTGCAGCCTGTAATCGTTGGCGCTTGCCCCGTATCGCCCGTACTGTAGGATTCTTGCGGCAATCGTTACCGGTCTTATCGGCATCCAGTATTGCCGGTAATCGCCGAGTATATCGAACCATTTTAAATTCCCCTGGTTGATGCCCACTTCAAACCTGTATCTCGTTCCCAGTATTGGGCTGGTGGCGCCGAAATAACTGTTGTCGAAAACAAGTGCGGCGCTTGCGGTACCCAGGTTTATATCGGGCGCCGACGGTATTGTTTGAGTGGAATTAACCAGAACCGAGCCGTCGTATAGCGATATTGCCTGCGTTGTTACCTGCTGATAAAAATTTATGTTTGTAAAACCGGCCGAGAGTTCCAATCTCAGGGATTGGTTAAACGGGTAGGCCAGGATGCCTCGTACTTCCCTGTCCGTTTCCCTGTATATGTATTGCTGCTGTTCGTAAGCCGGCGTGTTGTTGATGGTCGTATATCCGATGTTGTAACCGCTTAATATATACGGCACCTGCTGAACAACGCCGCCCCAGTTCCACCTGTTCGCCGTATTCATGTAACCTACCAGACCTGAAATGTCGGTCATGTTGTTCCCGTACTGGATCTGAAGCGCGGTGGAAAGGTTATGATTTCCCAGTATGTCGCTCCAGAAGAGGGCGATCCCGCCTCCCAGGTACGTACCGAATTGATCCGCGCCCACGCCTACAGAAGGCTGGCCCACGCCAACTAAAGACAGGCCTGCGCCGTATGAAGATGTTTTAAATTTTGTTGTATCGGATGGCAATCCTATATGCGGATTGGTAAAGTTGGCGTAAAATCTGTTGCCGATTCTTTTGGCCGGGGGAAGAACTGCCGGATCGCCAGTAGCGAATTCCGGTTTCGGTTTTTCGCCCTCAAGCAACTTCAGCGAATCTATTGAAAAAATATTGTACTTGTCGTCCTGGAACACGCTGTAAACCAATTTATCGGCTTTATTTGCTACCGATAAAGCCGGACTTAATGCAGTTATTCCGCTTACGCCCCCGTATAAGTTGGTAATTTGGTCGATCTTCTCCGAATCGATATTCAGCTTGTAGATATTATCGATGCCGTTATGATCCGAAATAAAATAAAGGGATTTGCCGTCGGGCGACCACTGGGGATTAATATTTTTTCCCTTCTTAAAATCTTTCAATTCGGTAATCTTGTCTGTGTTCGGATCCAGGAGTGCAAGCCTGTAATTGCCGAAATCCAGGTCGTTTAGATCCGTATTGAATCTGTCGGTCACGAAAGCGATGTACTTGCCGTCGGGCGACCAGGCCGGCTGCAGTTCGGCGTACGGGTCGTCCGTTAATTGCTTTAAATTATCTTTCTGCAGGTCGTACATAAACAAATTCGACAATCCGTTGGCCAGCGCGGAGAAAACTATATACCTGCCGTCCGGCGACCAGGATGTATTAAATATCTCCGCAAGCTTCGGGAAGCGGATTTCCCTGACTACTTTTGCTTTATCGACGTCCAGGATAGAAAGAATGGGTCTGCCCTTTGTAACCCCGGAAAATACGAACTCTTTCCCGTCGGGGTTCCATGCGCCTGCGGAATTAATAAACTCCAGGTTTTGAAGATGAGTGTTCAGTTCGGTTTTAAACACATTCTTAATAATCTTTCCCGTCTTGGCATCCGCAAGGTAAAGGTCGATACCGAACAGGTCTTTTGAAGAGAAAAAGATTATATACTTCCCGTCGGGACTTAACACCGGTGAAATATTCATTTCTCCGCCGCCTTTTTTCTGCGAGATTAATTCCGGTCCGTATTTTTCGGGCCGGGAAGTAAGCTTTGACAGCGAGTCGTATGCTTCATGCAGTGCTTTGTGCCAAATCTTGGAAAGAGAATCGGGCGACATATGGAATACGCTGTCTATGGAATTTTTAACGCTTCCTTTTTTGGCAGCTACCCTCAGCAATTCGCCTATTTTATCGTTGCCGAATTTGCCTCCCATGTAAGCAAGTATTGCCTGACCGTAGCGGTATGGAAAATATTTCGGATCCTCCAGATCCGATATATCGGGAAGTTTCTTCAGTGTAGCTTCCCTCATCCACATTGCCGTATTGGGGTCTATGGGTCCGATTGAAAAATATTCGGCCATACCTTCGATAAACCAGAGCGGCATGTTGGCTGCCGCGGGTATTCCGTTGTTTTTTTCGTGCAGCTTGCTGGTAATATCAAACTGAAATGCATGCGTCAGTTCGTGGCCTATAACGTGGTTGGTTTCTTCCAGCGGACCGGCAAAAGGCAGTACTATTCTTCTTTGCAGAGGCTCGGTGAATCCGCCCGTGCCCTGGCCGATCATGCCCGAGGTAACGTTCGTTTCGGAAAACTGAGGAAATCCGTCGTATAAGATTAAAACTTGTTTACCCTTAAGTGAATCGTCCAACATCTGACTATGGCGTGCATACCATCTTTCGGCCATCCTTGCGGCATATTTAACGGCATCCGTTTCTTCTTTGTAATAATAAATATCAAAGTGTTCGGTATGTAATATCTTAAAATTGAAATCGTCGTAATTAACCTTGTTCCTGCCGAAATACTGCGCGTATCCGTTATTCACGAAAAAGATAACCGAAAACAGGCATGCAGATATTATTAAATAAATTATTTTATGTATTTGATTTTTTAACATTTTTTTCCCATCACTCGGAATTTGAATATAAAGAAATTAAATAAAGAAAAAGTAAAAAGACAAGATTATTTCTAGTATGATAAGTATGTTTATTTATTCCCATTGTAGTTACCGCAAAGCGGTTTATAAATCATCATTGCAAATAGTGCGGCATATATATTGAAATATTTATCGAGGTACAAAATACTTGCGCTCGTTTCGTTGCTTCTTTTTAACATAGAATTGTTGCCCTTTTAAGAATATATTTTTATTAGCTGTCTAAAACTATATCCTTACGAAGGCAATTACCATTATTGCTGTCACATTATGACAACTGTCACCATTATTTATTTAATACATATGAACTGTTCCTAAATTAGACATATTTTAAAGTAATTAAATTCCATTTTATTTCCCAGCAACCTGCGGTAGCGGGAAATTGAAAAAGAACAGAGCTGTCCAAAATAATTTTAATAGAGAGAATAAGTTTGATAAATTAAATGTTTTGAACAGATTCTATCCCGAATTCAAAATAATCCCCTTGTCTTAAATTTATCGGATGCCGTAATAAACATTTTTTATTTTTAAAAATAATCTAATAAGGTTAAATCATGGGGGCATTCGGTTTTACTACTAAGAAGTTATGTTTAAAAGTAGTTAAGCCAAGAAGTATATTAAAGTTTAAGGCAAAATATTGTTAGCAAAATAATAAAAAGAAAGAGCATCCATTCTTAAATTGTAAGTGCAAATAAACAAACAAAAAACAGAAAGGATGCTCTTATGAAAACAGAAAATAATACACTTAACTTTAAGAATCAACAGTTCTATATAGGAATGGACGTTCACAAAAAACAGTGGACAGTAACAATAAGAACAAACAGGATGGTATTGAAGACAATGTCAATGGATCCGTCACCTGAACAGTTACAAAAATACATGCAGAAGAATTATCCGGGTGGAGAATACAACAGTGTGTATGAAGCAGGGTTCTGTGGATTCTGGGCTCATAGAGAACTTGAAGGTAAAGGATTCAATAATATAATAGCAGCACCAACGGAGATACCGACAAGTAATAAAGAGAAGAACCAAAAAAGAGACCCGGTGGATTCAAAGAAATTATCCCGGGAATTAGAGAACGGTTCGCTGAAAGGAATATACATTCCAACGCAACTTCGGCAAGAGCTTAGATCGATAGTAAGACAAAGATACCAGACAATAAAAAAACAGACAAGGCTTAAGAATCAGATAAAGAGCTATCTGAATTTTTACGGACACACACTCCCGGAGAATTGTCAAATGAGGCATTGGTCCAAAAATTTCATAGAACATTTAAGGACTCTAAATTTTAACTATTCGTTAGGTAAAGAACAGCTTGATATTTATTTGATGGAATTAACAGGGCTGAGGAAATTACTGGTAAGAATAGCAAAGGAAATAAAGGTCTTTTTAAAAGAAAATAATTTGATGGAAGAAGTAGAACTTTTATGCAGTCTACCAGGAATAGGATTTACCGTAGCAATTACATTGTTGTCAGAATTAGTTGACCCGGTTAGATTTGAGGATTTAGACCATCTTGCAAGTTTTGTTGGATTGGTACCCTGTATAACATCTACATCAGACAAAGAGAAAAGACATGGAATAAATATGCAGCATAATAAATTTTTAAGGAAAATGTTGATAGAATCATCCTGGGTAGCAATAAGGAAGGATCCTGCATTAACGCATTCATACAATGAATATATAAAAAGGATGAGTAAGCAGGAAGCAATAATTAGGATAACAAAGAAACTTTTAAGCAGAATAAATTATGTCTGGAGAAATAAGAAGCCATACGTAACAAGTGTGGTCAAATAAGTAGAGTCAAATAAGAAATTGTAAATATAAATTAAGAGAGCTAAATATTTGTGAATGAAACTTTGTTTTATGCCATGACCGTTTTTCCAAACCTGCTTGTATAAGTTATACTAAGACTGCGGCTGGCATTCATTCTATAATCTTACTTCTTGCAGTTTGTCTGTTTATAACAGGTTAAGATCATTTGTAAATATTTAATAGAAAGGTTTGCCCATTGAAGAAAGAAAGAAGTGCATTTGGATTAGAAATAAGAATCTGAATTATTCCATCTGCCTCTTTCTTCCAATTATAAAAAAGAGAGAGTGGCATGCTCGCCGGTATTGACTTTTAACATAACAGGTTTATTTAATTAATAATGTTTTATTATTCATTTTAAGTTTCTGATTTCAAAAAAATCTTAAATAATATTTTTACGATCTTATTTTTTAACAGCATTATTAACACCCCCCTCCCTCCGACAAACCGACCTTATTGCCCTTTTTAAGTATTCCAAGTTGACCGCCTTATCTAAAATTTTTTAAATAAGCTGCGAATTATTTTAATAATATAAAAACTTAATCAGCGAATTCGCGGCCAGGTTGACTTTTTATCAACATGTAATCAACTTATGCAAGTATACTAAGTTTAAAAATATAAACCGGTGGTTTAATTTTAATTATTGATTTTATTAACTCAGTCTGAACCTTTTTAATCCGCTTGTGCCACATTTTTAACATGAACTTCAACCTGACCACGAACTTGAACATGAACTTGAACACGCTCTCCCTCCCGTACTCCATATTACAAAAATATTTCGCAAACATCCTTAAATTATCAGGATGGAAACATTACAATTATGGATATCTCATTACGGTTATTTAGGAATTTTCTCTCTTCTTTGCCTCGGGATAGTGGGATTACCGGTGCCGGACGAAACGCTGCTGGCTTTAACCGGATTTCTGATATACAAGGGTGATCTCCGCTTATTACCTGCATTTCTAAGCGCATACCTGGGTAGTATTACCGGAATATCGGTTAGTTACGCCATCGGGAGTACATTCGGACACCGCTTATTATTAAAATACGGCCACTACATTCATTTCACGGAAGAAAGATTAAATAAGACGCACGCATGGTTCGAAAAGATAGGAAGATGGACTTTAACCGTAGGTTATTTTATCCCCGGGATAAGACACGTTATAGCAATTATAGCCGGGTCTTCGGAACTGCAAATGTGGGAGTTTGCGTTGTTCGCTTATTCCGGCGGATTATTATGGGCTTCGGTTTTCATGTCGGTAGGCTACTTCTTCGGCGAAAATTGGCAGGTAATGCTTAATACCGTCCAGCATCATATGGTAACGGCGGCAATTGCGGTCTTAATATTAATTATCATCGCATATTTTTTCAGGAAAAAACTGTTCAAACTTGTACATAAAAAAAGCTGACTGTCAATTTCTTAATGCTGCTCGTTTGTATTTACAAGGTACCTTTTGATTTTCTGCGTTGTTGTCTTTTCGAATTCTTTGTCCCTAATATAGAATTTCTTTATCTGTTTATATAGGGGCAGTTCATTATTCGCTTCTTTTATAACGCCTGCGATAATCTTATTTATAAGATCATCCGTTATCTTCACGTTTTTACCTTCGGCATACTCTATAAACGCCTCCGCATCGGTAACAATTTGTGCGGCTATTATTTCGTCGTGTTTCTCGTCTTTTTGACCGAAGACAAGAGATTCCATAACAAAGGGATTCCTGTTAAGTATGTCTTCAATTTCCTCGGGAAAAACATTCTTCCCGTTGTTGGCTATTATTACGTTCTTTTGTCTTCCGCTGATATGGAGGAACCCGTCCTTATCTATAAAACCCAGATCGCCGGTTTTAAACCAGCCGCCCTCGAAAGCCTCATCGGTTAACTTTTCGTTCTTATAATAACCGAGCATTACATTGCCGCCTTTTGCATAAACTTCGCCCACTCCGTCCGCCGAGGGATTATTAATGATTAATTCTACTCCGGGCAGCGGCAGTCCGGCGGCATCGTCCTTAAAATTATCCAGCCTGTTTAACGCAAGGATGGGCGATGTTTCGGTAAGACCGTATCCCTGAATAAACGTAAACCCGAATTCTCTTAAACCCTTTGCTATTTTCGGATCCGGCGCTGCCCCCCCGGCTATAAAAATTCTGATGCTCCCGCCGAATTTATCGTGCAATGTTTTGAATACTTTTTTCTTAAGGCTTTTCCAGCCTATCTTTTCAGCTAATGTAGTAGCCTTGATAAGCGGAGGAACGACTTTGGATTTGATTTTATCTTCCTCTATAGTCTTATAAATGCGTTTGAACATCTTATCGAAAAGTAAAGGAACCCCGAGCATTATCGTGGCTTTCACTATTTGAAGATCGTCCGCTATTGTTTTTAACGACCTCGCGTAATGCGCCGATCCCCCGCTGTATAACGGGCATAAAAATCCGCAGGTGCATTCGTAAGTATGATGAATCGGAAGCACCGAGAGGAATTTATCGCCCGGACCTATTTCTATCATACTTGTCATGGCCATCAGGTTCTCGCATATGTTTTTCTGACTCAGCATTACTCCCTTTGCCCTTCCGAGCGAACCGGACGTAAAAATTATTTCCGCCATTTCTTCCGGATTTATTTTGGGTATATCTTTTAACCCGGAATGGCCGGCATTATTAATAAGCTCCGGCATAGAAAAAAAATCGTCTTTTACTGCCGGCAGATCCATTGATATACAGTACTTTAATTTTTTAAGCGAATGTTTCTTTTCCCTGAACATCTGCTCGTACGATTCCGAAAATACTACGGCTTCCGCTTCGGATTCGTGCATAATATTTAATATCTCGTTCGTATTCAAATTTTTATCGATCGGAACTATAACAAGGTTGTGTACCATCGCGGTCAAATACGTTATTCCCCACTGCACCCTGTTCTCTGAGATGACCCCAATGTGCGCTCTTTCCTTCAATCCGATTTTCTTTAAAGCCGAACCGAAGCTCAAAATATTTTCCAAAAGCCGGCCGTACGTAACTTTTGATATAGGCGTGTTATTCAAGTCCTCCAATGCAATTTTATCGGGAAACCTGCTGGCGGACTGTACTATCATTTCCTGTAAAGATGAGATCTTGGGAACGTCGTATAAATTATAATTCTTCATAGACACCCCTAAAATTTTTCAGTCTAAAATAATTATTGTTTTGATGAATTAAAAGAAGTATGATTTAATTTATTCGGGATGAGAGGCGGTGAAGGGCGGATGCTGGATACTAAATACTGGATACTAGATGCTGGATACTAGATGATGAACATTAAATTTATTGTGAGTGCCGGGATGAAACGACTACAGCCTGCTGCAGAGCAGTTGGGAAATTTGAGCGGGCAAATATTTAATAGTGTAATGCTTCAATGGAAAAGATACTTTTTGTAAAAAAATAATGTGTGAAAATTTATCATAAATTATGCTGCATGATTTTTTTGTTCCCAATAATTTAGTCTCTCTTGCTCAGCCTTCTCAAGTTTT
>JBJKOY010000220.1:0-3386 GCA_046706945.1 Ignavibacteriaceae bacterium
CTTCGCGTTTGAAAGTTGCCTGGGTAGGACAAACCTCCACGCACGGCGGGTTATCGCAATTATTGCAGAAGATCGGCACCGATTTATTCCTGAATTCGTCCTTCAAATAAAAATTTTCCTGGTCGACAAAAGCATTTTCGTAAGATTCTTTCCAGATCCATTTTATTTCGTCTTTTTCCTCCACGAAATGAGGGATGTTATGTATCTTATCGCATACCTCTATGCATTTGGTACAGCCTTCTTTGCATTTTCTTATATCGACCACCATGGCCAGTCTTTCTTTTTTCGGAGGGACCGCTCCGGAAGCGCCGGGTTTTGATATACTTTTCGCCGAATCGGCGGCTTTGGATACCGGCGCTTGCTTGGTTTCCTTAGCGCGAACGTCAATAACTTTTTCCGCGGTTATACCTAGAATAGTCAAGCCGGAAAGTTTAAGAAAGTTTCTTCTGCTTTTATTCATTATTTAATCTCCTGTTGTCGCTTCTCAAGGTGGCAGTCCCAGCAATAAGGGGATACCCCCGTATAGCTATGGCACTGGTCGCAGAACCTGGAAGCGTCCGAGTGGCAGTTCAGACAGGTTTTATCGAGACTCATATTAAAGCTTTTACGGCTGTCCGACACATAAATTCTTTTACCTTCCCTGACCACTTCATTTCTCCATTCATTTAACAAGATCATATGATTATCCCGCATAAACGCGGTTGAGTTCACGCATTCTTTCTGGTCCGGTTTCGAAGGCAGGAGAAGATCGGGTTCTTTAAGCGCCGCTTTACCGTTAGAGAGATCGTACCATATAGGTGAAGTAAACAATGCTACAAAAATTATTAACCCGACTATTATTTTTCCCGCATCATACATTGTTAGTTCCTTTGTTTCGCAAAATCAGAATTATCCTGCCAGGCGGATTGTTGATTGATGATTGATGATTGTCGATTGATGATTCAATACAATTCTACAACCAACCGCCAACAACCCACAATACAACCTCCTCCTTCCGCTTTCCTCCCTACCGGATTGTTGATTGATGATTGTCGATTGATTATTCAATACAATTCTACAACCAACCGCCAACAACCCACAATACAACCTCCTCCTTACGCTTCCTCCCTACCGGATTGTTGATTGATGATTGTCGATTGATGATTCATTCACATTCCAACAACCAACCGCCAACAGCCAACAACCCACAATACAACCTCCTCCTTCATCCTTCCGCCTTTCTCTTTTCTCCAACATCCTCAAACTATCAATTTTTTATCATCCAGCATCCAGTATCTAGTATCCAGCATCCAGTTTCTCCTCCAACGGCTCTCCCCGCAGGTCGGTATTTCTTTCTTTCCCGCCTTCCATTATCAAAGCATTGCCAACAAGTTCATGAACGCCGCCTACGTCCACTCCCCCTACCCAGTAATCCACAAGCGGGGGAAGAGTAGCTTTATCGATTGCGCAGATGCATCCCAAATAATTCACGTTATATTTTTCTTTAACGAATTTAACGGCGTTGGCTCTAGGGAACCCGCCCCTTAATCTCATTTCCAGATTTTCGTCCGTTCCAAGTCCCGCGCCGCTTCCGCAGCAGAACGTCTGTTCTTTAATAGTATTCTCAGGCATCTCGAAGAAATTATTGCAGCAGTTTTTAATTATGTACCGCGGTTCTTCGATCAGGCCGAGAGCACGCGCAGGGTTGCACGAATCGTGAAAAGTTACCCTGCGGTGATTATTACGGTTTTTATCGAATTTTATCTTGTTGTTCTTAATTAAATCCGCCGTGAACTCGCATATATGAACCATCTTTGTGGATCTGGTATTTTCGAACCTGGTTCCCGTAACGGGCGATACGGGCACTTCGAGAAAATCTGCCGGACCGTTCAGGGTATCCATGTACTGATGTATAACCCTCCACATATGACCGCATTCGCCGCCGAGGATCCATTTAACTCCGAGCCGTTCGGCTTCGGCATACATCTTTGCGTTCAGGCTTTTCATAAGATCGTGGGACACGAAGGAACCGAAATTCCCTCCCTCCGATGCATAAGTGCTCCATGTGTAATCCAGACCTATTTCATGAAACAGCGCCAGATACCCCAGCAGGGTATAATAGTGGGGCGTTCCGAAATAATCGGCCGAAGGGGTGATGAAAAGAATCTCGGCGCCTTTTTTATTTATCGGTGCATCCACTTTTATTCCGGTTATGGATTCCAGCTCATCTACCGCAAAGTCTATACTGTCCTTAAATCCGTGCGGCTGGATACCGAGATGGTTGCCCGTCCTGAAGCTGTTGGCTACGGGGGTAATAATCCAATCGATATTAACTCCTACCAGGTTCAGCAGTTCCCTGACCAATATCGTAATTTCCGCGGTATCGATTCCGTAAGGGCAGAAGACGGAGCAGCGGCGGCATTGAGTGCATTGAAAGAAATAATAGAACCATTCCTTTAAAACATCAACCGTCAATTCCCTCGATCCGGAAAATTTGCCGAACAGCTTCCCTGCAAGGGTAAAATCGTTTCTGTATATTGATCTTAAAAGTTCCGCTCTGAGGACGGGCATATTTTTAGGATCTCCGGAACCCAGGAAGAAATGACATTTATCGGCACAGGCCCCGCACCTAACGCAAATGTCCATAAATATCCTTAACGATCGGAATCTGCTCAATCTGTCTTTAAGACCTTCGAGAATGATCTGCTTCCAATTCTCGGGTAACTGCCAGTCAGATTCCGTAGGCTGCCATTTCCTCGGATTCGGCAATCCCAGATATTCGACGTTTTTCGGATTACCTCCGTAATTAAAAACGCCGTGCTTAAACTCCACTGCGGAGTTCAGCCAATCTTTATCCCCGGGCTTGTATTTAATAGTACCGGCTAATTCTTCGGGTTTTATTTTCGATTCGGACATATGAAGTCAATTAAAAATTAAAAAGTAAAAATTAAAAAGTAACCGCTGTTTGTTAATTGAGGGTGATCTTCAACCGCCGACATCCGACAAACAACAAACCACAAACCTACCTCCAACCTCTCACAATCAACCGCCAACATCCGACAAACAACAAACCTACCTCCTACCCCCAACAGCCTACCACCGCTAGACCTCCACCAATCACTCTTTATCCACCGGGATTCCCGATTCTTTCATCAACTCTCTAAATTCGTCTTCGTACTCTTCGTAAGTGTGAACTCTTACAGGCCGGTTCCAGGGGTTTACATACCTCTTCATGCGGCTGTTGTTGGCCATATTTCTAGTGGGCGAAAGGAAAATGCCGGGCATGTGAAGCAGCTTGCTGAACGGGAAATAAGATATCAACGAACAAACTAGGAATAAATGAATATAGAAAAGAACTCCTATCCCTTCGGGTACAGCCGGGTGAAAAGTGAACAAACCGACGGCAA
>JBJKOY010000221.1:0-3928 GCA_046706945.1 Ignavibacteriaceae bacterium
TCTATAGATCTACCGACTACGGTTCAAGCTGGAAGGCGGTCAATTCCGGCCTGACATATAATGCGATTCCGGGCTGGAGAAACAGCGATGTTAGAGCTTTAACCGTCAGCGGCAAAAATCTTTTTGCGGGAACTTACGGCGGAGGGGTTTTTCTATCTACAGACTACGGGGCAAGCTGGACGGCAGTCAATAACGGTTTGGGACATAAAATTATTTATACTCTTTTCATTGACGGTACAATTCTTTTTTCAGGGAATCACGGCGGCGGTATGTGGAGCAGACCTCTTTCCGATATGGTCATTACCTCGGCGGAAAATTTTTCAAAAGATCTGCCGTTAAATTTCGGCCTAAGTCAGAATTACCCCAACCCGTTCAACCCGGCAACAACTATTAAGTACAATATACCTAAAGCATCACATGTAACATTAAAAGTTTACGATATTCTGGGTAATGTAGTGCAAACACTGGTAAATAAGGAACAGCAGCCCGGAAAGTACGAAGTACGGTTTGTCGCAGGCAGCGGGCAACCCGCCTCCGGGACGGGCAGGTCGGCAAGCGGAGTTTATTTTTATAGGCTGCAGGCGGGAAGCTTTGTAAGGACTAAGAAGATGATTCTTATGAAGTAGTTAGGAGTTAGTAGTTAGGAGTTAGTAGCTGGTAGCAAGTAGTTTCGGATAAAATTAGTTTGAAATTACGAGTTTTTATCCGTGAAAATTTTTAGACGACAAATGCCGTAATGTAAAAAGGCAGTTATTATGAGCGGCTAATAAAATTTTATAATGTGAGGAATATATATCAAACTTATTCAACATATTATTCTAATCTTGCCGCCGACAGTGATCTTTCTAATCCCAACGCACGCAGAATGGGAGCAGGTTGACGGAATTTACGGCGGTACGGTTTTTCCTGCTTCAGTCGGCTCCGATGATATTAAGGCGGAACTATGAACAGGGCGGTTTTGATTCTGCCGGTTATCCTTTTTATTTTTTTTGAGTCATGCAGCGATGATTTCAATTTAAACGCGCCTTTTAAAAATGTTTATACTTTAAATTGCATTTTACGCAGCGATAGTCCTATTCAATATGCGGTAATTTCAAAAAATATTTATACCGAGAACGGCGCCCCGCCGGCTGCTGCCGGCACTGTTCAAAATATAAAAGGCGCAAATGTAGAAATCTATTATAAAGGTTCGGTGGTTGTTATGAGAGATACAACTATCCAATTCACGGATGCGGGAAATACAATACAAGTTAATTGCTATTATTTAAATAAGCTGGCAATGGAACAGGGTGAAATTATTAGTATTAAAGCCATCATGCCGGACGGGCATATATTAAAATCTACAAACAAGATACCGGTTTGCATTATTCCTTATTTAACTTTTCCCCGGAGTTTTAGTACTAAGGAGCAAAACGGATATTATAAAAATATTTCATCCTACACCTGGTTTTTTAGAAACGACAATAAAGAGGTTAATGATATTTTGAGTTTTCCACAATTGGAGATTGCCTTTGAAAAATATGAAGGAGGAACGTATGTGGATAAAAAAACGCTTGTTCCCCTGGCATATTATCCCTCTGCGGACAATAACGGGTCTATACTGTCCCCTGACCTGAATTTCTCATTTAATTATAATGCTTATACGTCTCTAGAAGCCGTCGATAAAACGATGGAAGAAATTTCGGGGAGCGACCCGTTTAAGAACAATTATATAATCACCAAAGTTTCTTTAAACGTAAACAGCCTGGATCCCGAATTATCGATATATTATAATACCTACGAAACATACTTAAATTCTTTTACGATTAAACTTAGTCCTTCGGATTACTCTAATATTGAAGGGGGAAAAGGCATCTTCGGAATATATTATATATATACCGGCTCCTTTGTTGTGGACAAAGATTATATTAATTCTTTCGGATATCAGTATGATCCTTCAAGGCAGTAATGATCATCCGTGTAAAAATACGGATAGAAATGATACCCTTTTTCATCCCGGTACGGCTATTTCTTTCGGCTTTACCGCAATTTTCTAGTATAGAACTTCGGCAGATCACATATTCCTTATTTGGGGAGTCGACACGGATAGTACCTTTCACTTATTCATGTTACTTAATACGTACGAATAGATATTATTAATATTTTTGAAAGAATTTTGTGAACTTAAAAGAATTTTCAATTTTAATTGAAAAATATAAAAAGGGTGAATGTTCACCGCGGGAAAAAGAATTACTGGAAAACTTTCTCGAATCATATCAAAATAATCCGGGTGAATGGAACGAAAAAGAAATGGGGAAGCAAAATACAATAGAAGAGAAGATCTATTCTGTGATATTAAATAATATGGATAAAGAGGAAAATCATTACTTCGCACGGCCGTTCTTTTCACCGTCGCTGCTTAAAATTGCGGCTTCAATAATATTTTTCATCGTCCTCGCTACCGGGGTATTATATATCTCCGGCGTATTTAATCAAAAGAAAGGTACCGTCGTCTGGAATGAAAAAGTTACTCCGCCGGGAGAAAAATCGGTGCTTACTCTTTCAGACGGCTCGAAAGTTATTTTGAACGCAGGCAGCAAATTAAGGTACCCGGAATACCTAAACGGTAATACCAGGGAAATATACCTGGAAGGCGAAGCCTATTTTGCGATCAAGCACGAGAATAATAAGCCGCTCATTGTCCATGCGGGGAACTTAACAACCGCCGATTTAGGTACCGAATTCGATATCTCGGCATATCCCGATAATAAGACAATTGCCGTTTCTTTGCTGGAAGGAAAGGTTAAAATCTCAAGCGACAAAAACGGGGAAGTTGAAAAAATAGCCGTGCTAAAACCAAAAGAACAGTTGGTTTACGACAAGGGAAATAATACTATCACACTGGGTAATTTTGACTCGTTAGAGATCGTCGGCTGGAAGGACAACATATATAAATTCGATAACGTGTCTTTAGATAAAGTTTTATCAGGGCTTGAAAGAGCGTACGCGGTAAAATTCAAGTTAACCGATCGAACGGTTTTAGCTCAGAAAATAACGGTAAAATTCGAGAAGGACTCTTTAAATACGGTAGTTGATGTTATAAAAAGTCTGACCGGATTGGACTGTAAAATAGTTTCGGGGGAAAATAATACTAAAGAGGTATTGTTTTTTAATAAGTAAATCGAAGACGGGAAGTCCCTCGCTTTTATACTCTCCCAAAGAGAAAGGAAACTAAATTCTTCCTTTGGGAGAGGGGCAGGGGCAGGGAACTTCCGCTAATTACCGGATGCTGAATTTAGAAACACAAAGAGGCCTTTCATTTAACTTGCATTATGCAATGCGGGTAAAGTATAAAGAATAGTAATCTGTAAAACAGACACATTTTACAATGTATTTCTCTCAACTTAAAATAAGGTGAGCAATATTTTAAGATACTCTAAAATACGGATATTGAATTCTATTCTCGGAACTTTTTTCCTATCATTTGTTTTATTTTTTTTATTCGGTTTTTATGCACTGGGGCAAAGCCTTCCGGATACTAAAGTCAGCCTGAACGCAGAAAATTTACGGCTTGGTGAAGTATTTCAATTACTGGAACAACAGACGGGTTATTCATTCAGTTATCTTAATAAAGAATTAACTTCGGATGAAAGAATATCCATCGATGTAAAAGATAAACCGCTGCGGCAAATCCTGGAAATATTATCTAATAAATATGCGCTGATCTTTAAAAGGATCAATAATATAATAACCGTTAAAACGAAAGAAGGTGTAAACGGACAAAATAAACCGAAGGGTTTCGGAACTTTAAGGGGGATCGTCCGCGATTCGGCAACTTCGGAAGTCTTACCTTATGCCAACGTCTATATCCCGGAAATCAATGCAGGCGCCGGCACCGACAGCCGGGGATATTTCATAATTCCTTCCGTTCCCGCAAATAAAGAATATA
>JBJKOY010000222.1:0-1105 GCA_046706945.1 Ignavibacteriaceae bacterium
CAACAAGGGGAATGCCCTGGCCGACCTCGGACGCTTCCGGCAGGCCATAGACTGCTTCAAAAGATCTCTTGAACTGGATAAATTGGACGAAGCTTCCGCTTACAACATCGCAAATATTTATGAAGAATTAGGCGATTTGTTAAACGCAATTAAATATTATACTGAAGCCGTAAAAATAAACGACGAGTATTACGAAGCCTTTTTGTCAAGAGGCTATTGCTACGATGCAACGGGCAAATTTCAGCTGGCGCTTAAGGATTTTAATAAAGCTATTTCTTTGTCCAAGGACAACTTCGAAGCTTGGTACGCCAAAGCAGATCTCGAATATTCGCTGGGCAAATTAAAGGAAGCCATTTCCAGCTACAGGGAAGCTCTGAAGATAGAATCCGACAACTTTGAAATTTGGTCGAACCTTGGTGAAACGCTGTTCGAAGTGGGAGACTGGCTGGAAGCATTGAACGCTTTTAACGTCTGCATTAAAATTAATCCGGCCGATGCTTCTTCTTATTACAATAAGGCCAAAATTAATTTCATACTGAGCAGGACCCAGGAAGCCGTGGAATGCCTTAAGAAAGCATTTAAAATCGATCCGAATATAAAAATCGAATTTGCAAAAGAGTACCCTGAAATCAAGTCGTCCCGGCTGTTTAAGAAACTTATCGGCGAAACCGAATAACGGCGGATTTTTCGTTTCGAATTTCTTCAATCCCTACAGCTATAAGTTATTATAGCTACTATTTTTTAGAGGTTTATAACTACTTTTGCGGTCAATCGGCAGATGTTTGAAATTTATATAATTTCTTAGAATAAATTTATATGAAGAATACTTTTCATCTTAACACAAAAATACTCGGATTACTCGGACATCCGATCAGGCATACCTATTCGCCGTTCATTCATAATGTAACGTCGGAGTTAAAGAACCTGGATTATATTTATCTGCCGTTCGACGTTCCCGCTTCCAATTTAAAAACAGCGGTAAAGGGAATGATGGCCCTGGGTATAAAAGGCTTTAATATAACCATTCCTCACAAGGAAAATATTATTAATCTTTTGAACGAAGTCTCCGAAGAAGCTTCGATTATCGGTTCTGTGAATACGGTAG
>JBJKOY010000223.1:0-10750 GCA_046706945.1 Ignavibacteriaceae bacterium
GATCATATAAATACTAACGCCCCGATGGAGGACAAACCGTATGTAGTAACTGATAACTCGCAGGAATCGCCTTACAAAAACAATGTTTATTTGGCATGGACGCACTTCGAAAAATACGGAAGCTCCAAACCGCAGGACTCGTCACAGATTTATTTTTCCCGTTCAACGGATCTCGGAAAGTCCTTCTCATCGCCGATCAGAATATCGGAGACAGGCGGCGACTGCAGGGACAGCAGCAATACCGTCGAAGGCGCAGTTACCGCAGTTGCACCGGACGGGACTATCTACGTTGTATGGGCCGGACCCAAAGGCATCATTTTTACCGAATCGAAGGACGGCGGCAAATCATTCGGGCCTGAAAAGACGATAGGTTTTATATATCACGGCTGGGATCTTAATGTGCCGGGAATAAACAGAGCCAACGGCATGCCGGTAACTAAAGTCGATCTGAGCGGCGGTAAATATAAGGGAACTATTTATGTTAATTGGGTGGACGACCGTTTCGGCGATCCGGACGTATTTTTAAAGTATTCAAGAGACGGTGGAAAATCCTGGTCGCAGCCGTTGCGGGTAAACGATGATAAAATACATAACGGAAAGTTTCAATTTTTTTCGTGGATGGCCGTCGACCCGGTTGACGGGTCCGTCAACATTGTATATTACGACAGGAAGGATTATGACAGCACCGAAACGGGTCTTACCCTGGCAAGAAGCATTGACGGCGGAAAAACATTTAAGAACTTCATGATCGATCAAAAACCTTTTTACCCGAACCCGGCGGTATTTTTCGGAGACTATACAGGCATCGACGCTTATGACGGAAACGTAATTGCAGCCTATATGTATTTCAAAACCTTCCTCGAAACAGGAATCAATGCGGCGGTATTTCATTTTAAACCGGGAACGGAAGAGATTAAAGAATAAGTTCAAGATTAAGTTCAAGTTCAAGATTAGGTTCAAGTTCAAGTTAAAATTTAAGTTTTCTCAGTGCCGGCGCTAATTTATGAACTGAAGATACTACCGTTAGCGTCATTGCGCCGCCGAATATTACCGAGGGGACAAGGCCTATTAATTTTGCGGCAACGCCGGATTCGAACGAACCCAGTTCGTTTGAAGAACTTATGAATATACCGTTAATTGCGGAAACCCTTCCCCTCACTTCATCCGGCGTAAATAATTGAATTATAGTTGCCCTAACTATTACGCTTACGTTATCGAACATCCCGCTGATCAATAACAAAGTCATGGAAAGATAAAAGTTTTTGGATATCGCAAATAAAATCATTGCTATGCCGAAACCGAAAACGCACATCAGTAGATTTCTCCCGGCCTTTTTGAATAACGGATAATATGCCTGTACAATCGACATTAATATTGCGCCTACTGCCGGTGCCGCTCTTAAAAACCCCAGTCCTTTAGCGCCAATATGTAAAATCCTGTCGGCAAATATCGGCAGAACGGCAACCGCGCCGCCGAAAAACACGGCGAACATATCGAGCGAGATTGCGCTTAAAATTATTTCATTGCGATATACAAACTTTAAGCCTTCGGCAAGGCTTTTCATTACGGTTTCTTTTGTTTTCTTCGGCGGGACAGGCTTGTTTGCGACAAAAGAATAAAATGTAAAACCGGAGAGGCACATTATTATTACGCAGAAATATGCGCTTGCAACTCCGAAGAATCCGTAAATCAGACCGCCTACAGCCGGCCCGGTAACTGCCGCGACCTGCCAGCCCAGGCTGCTCCAGGTGGAGGCATTTCCGAATAATTCCCTCGGAACAAGCTGAGCAAAAAACGCTCCCTGTGCCGGGGAGAGAAAACCGCGCGCCAGTCCGGTAACAAATATTACCGCATATATGGAAATTATGCCTTCATGCAGCAACACTGAGTGAAAAAATGAGGAAAGTAAATAAAGGGCAGCCGCGCATAGCAGATATACGATACTTGATATCTGAATTATTTTCTTCCTATCCACCCCGTCGGCAACGTGCCCGCCGAATAAAGAGATCGCAAGGAAAGGCAGAGCTTCGGCAAGTCCTATAAGTCCCAGGGAAAGCGCATCGTGCGTCAGTTCATATATTTGCCAGCCGACTATAACCGACTGCATTTGAATGCCGAATGTAAGGAAAAAGCGCGCAAATACGAACAGCTTAAAATCTTTAATTCTTAATGCCGCATAGGCATCGTCGTATCTTAAATTTAAATCCATATTTATTTAATTCAAAGGTTCAAATATACTGGATTTTTCGAATATGAGGGAAAAAATATGAACCAAACCGTTAAAATTTACGCAACAATTTCCGATAATATGAAGAACCGTAGCCAGACCGGGGCCAATAAATTATTGTAGTAATCTCTGGAGTTCACAATGGATCTCAAACGAATCAACTATCTCAAAATAACCACTAAAATCATAATTACCTTTATTGTTGTTGTACTGGTTTCAATAATAAGCGGCTACTTCGGATATATAAGTCTAAACAGACAAAGTGCTACGATAAATGAAATTGGGGATAACATATTACCCGGAGTTCATTCGTGTCTTACACTATACCAGGCGGAAACCTCCGTTCTTTGTGCTGAAAGAGGAGTCCTCAACGAGGATTTAAGAGATACTGATGTTAGGAATTCCATATATGCCTCTATAGACGATGCTTTTAAAAGAGCAGATGCTTCATGGAAAATATATGCGCCTTTGAAAAAAACACCCGTTGAAGACAGCCTTTGGAATAAATTCATACCTGATTGGAAATCATGGAAGGATGCGGATAATGCCGTAATTCAACTGCAGAAAAAGATCGACGGTCTATTTATTCAAAGTAAAGGAAAAAGGAACAAAGAAATAGATGACTTGATAGTTCAGGTAAACGGTCTTTCCGACATTGCGCTTAAAAAATTCGACACCGCTAAAAAAAGTCTGAAGCAGCTGGTAGTTATAAATGAAAGTCAGGCCGCCGAATTCAATAAGGCAGCCTTAAACTCCATCAGTACTTCAAGGACTTTCACTTTAGGTGCTATTTTTCTGAGCATATTGCTTGTCCTCAGTTTTATACCGGTATTAAACAGGATAATAGTCAGGCCCATAAAACTTTTGGATAAAAGTGTAAACGACGTTATAAACGGCGATTATCATTCGCTGCTTGAGACAGACAGGAAAGACGAAATCGGAAGGCTGACGCATTCGTTTAACCAGATGATATCACAGATACAAAATGAAATAGCAACGTCGAAGAGTTTTCAGCAAGGCATTAACGGAGCATTCTTTACCGCGGACAATGATTTAAAAATCAAATATATTAATCAGGCCGCATGCGATATGATTGACTATTCCAAATCCCCGGAAGAAATAATCGATAAATTATACGTCAAGGACGTTTTTTTACGGGACAGTCTCACCAGGGAGGCTCTGAACGGAAAATACGCAAGCGGAGAGAAGGTATTTATAACCAATCATAAAGGCGAAAAAATCCCGGTCCTTATTTCAATGGGGCCGATAGAAAGTTCTTCCGGCGAATCGATGGGTATATTTGCATTTTTTAACGATCTCCGGAAATTGGAAATCACCCAGAAAGAATATTTAAACGAGCAGGTAGCCCCGATAGCTCAGGCGATCCGGAGAGTTTCCGAAGGCGATTTTACCGCACAAGTTCAAATAGAGGAGGGAAGCGACCTGTACGAACTGGGTATGAATATTAATAGAATGATCCTTGATCTGAACACCACAATAGAAAAAGTTAAAGAAGCAATTCAAGCAACCGCAAGCGCGGCGGAACAAATTTCATCTTCTTCGGAAGAGATGGCAGCCGGTGCGGGGGAACAGACTTCTCAGATAACGGAAATTGCCGGTTCGGTAGAACAAATGACGCGTACAATTCTTGAGACGGCTAAGAATATAACCGAAGTTTCCGGAATGTCGGAAAAGGCAAGCCAATCCGCGAAGATCGGATCGGACAAAACTGAAAACACAAAGGACGGAATGAATAAGATAGTTCAGTCCTCATCGGAAACCGCCAGGATCATTACTTCATTAACGGGTAAAACCGATCAAATAGGCGAGATAACTCTAGTAATAAACGACATAGCCGATCAAACAAATCTGCTTGCGTTGAATGCCGCAATTGAGGCGGCCAGGGCGGGAGAGCAGGGAAGAGGCTTCGCGGTAGTTGCCGATGAAGTTAGAAAGCTTGCCGAGAGAACAACAAAAGCGACAAAGGAGATCGCCGAGACAATTAAATCCATCCAAAAAGAAGTTAAAGATGCCGACAATTCGATGAACGAAGCAAATAAATCAGTTGAAGAAGGGATGAAATTAACCGAAGAAGTGGATATTGTCTTAAAAGATATATTAACGGGAACTCGCAGCGTATCGGATCTGGTAAACCAGGTCGCCGCTACAAGCGAGGAGCAATCCTCTACGGCCGAAGAAATAAGCAAGAACATAGAGAATATCAGCAGCGTCACCCAGCAGTCTGCCGCAGGGACGTCCCAGATTGCAAGGGCCGCCGAGGACCTTACCCAGTTGACTTTCAAGCTCCAGGAATTAGTGGGCAAATTTAAATTAAGTGCGGAAAACGGCTACACCGGCAGCGATAAAAAAATTGCATATAATAAAAAGTACGATAACCGAATAGCCGTTACAAGTTGATTTATTGGACCTTTTAATTTCTCCTTCATAAAGGCGATGATATTATCGCCTTTTTTTATATCTTTACCTTCGGTTTAGAATTATCCGCATGAAAATGGAGAAAAATCTAAAATGAAGAAAATATTTTTTTGTTCCTTTTTTATCGTGCTCCAGATTATTGCTGTCAATGCTGCCGTTTACGGTTTCACATTCATTCCGGCAAACAATCCTTATATTCAATATTTCGGCCGGTGGGATAAAAGCGATCCGCTTCACCCGGAACAATCATGGCCCGGCGTTTACATCGAAGCTTCCTTCGGCGGCTCGACAATTGGCGTAAGGATGGATGACAATATTAATTATTATAACGTTTATATCGACGGTAAACTATATTGCATTTTTCACGGCGCCGAAGCAGGTGAACAAGATTATATAATTGCCGCGGATCTTTCAAACGGGGATCATACGCTGCGTTTTGCTAAAAGAAATACCTCGTTCGGCCGGGTGTTTACATTTGCGGGACTGTTGTTGGAAGACGGGGGTAAACTTCAAAAACTTCCCGCCAAGCCTGCAAAAAAAATTGAGTTTATCGGAGATTCATTCACCGTAGCTGAAGGCAACGAAGCGGTACTGCCTGAGATGAGATGGGAAGATAAATTTGAAGTTACGAATATAGACAAAGGTTTCGCTCCTTTAATTGCTAGACATTTTAATGCCCAGTACCATATAACGGCAAGATCAGGCATCGGAATGGTTTGCGATTGGCAGGGAAAATTCGATATATCAATGCCTCACTACTTCGACCGGACATTAATGGAAAGACCGGAACCAAAATGGGACTTTAAGAAATGGGTGCCTCAATTAGCGGTAATTTGCCTGGGCTTAAACGATATGTCTGGTCTTAGAGGAAAAGACACAACCATCAGCGACAGCAGTTCGAACTTATTCAGAAAAGGTTATATAAAATTTATAAATACCGTTAGAAGCGTTTACCCCGGAGTGAAAATACTGGCGGTAGCGGCTTACCCGGAATGGATAAGACAAAACGTACATAAGGTAGTCGAGAAAGAAAAAGAAGAAGGACATGACGATGTTTTTTATTCGCAATTCGATTATTTCTCCGGCGGGTACGCGGCAAACGGACATCCGTCGGTTGCGACTCACAAAAAAATGGCAGAAGAGATAATAAAATCCATAGAAGAGTACCATTTGATGGATTAAATTTTGGGGAAAAGGGGAATATGCACGTCATTTTATTTTTATTAATGATTGCGGCAATATACGCGAGAGATATACCCGCTCAAAGGCCAAATTTAATTATTTCGATAAAAACCGGTTTCGACAATTATAACGGATCATTCGGTTTCTTTGAAAGTACCTCTGATGATTATTGGAATACAGGCTTTATTGCCGAAGCGGAAATAGAAAAACCGCTGTCGCGAACTGTTTCTTTTCAAAGTGCCGTATCGTTCTCGGTTCACGATTTCGATACCCGTTATGCATGGGGAGAAAAAGTTAACAATGCCAAAAACTATATTCTAAATGCAGGTGGAAATTTCAAATTCAATATCAGTTTTTTTTATTATCGAATCGGCCTGGGGTTATATTATCTAAAGGAGGATGAAATTTATTTCACGGAAAACAACCCGTTCCATTCCGCGTTTGAAACTTTGCATCATTCCAAATCGGAAATAGGAATTATGGGAATCCTCGGTTCCGGATTCGAATTTCAAATAAGCAAAAGAATAATATTGCTGATCGAAATGGACGCCAACATAAGGCACTATTTGGGCGGATCCTTCTTTCTGGGTCTAAGACATACTCTATGAAATAATTTTCCCTTTTTCTTCTTAAATAAAAACGGGGATATAAATGAAACTATTGCTGCTTTTAATTTTTACATCCTTTTCTTCATTACAATTTGCTCAGACTTCTCTTCAATACCGTGCGAAACCGTTTGACCGTATTATAAAATCGTACGATTCTACGAGCTGTGAGAATATAAACATGTACAACATCTCCGGGCATTCCTTTTCAAATATTGCATTTCAGGTGGCTGCATCTCCCGTCATCGCGTTCGCCGTAGTTATCCCTCCGTTAACTGCTTCCGCCGGTTTAAACGGAAATAACGAGAATAAAGTAAAAGCCGGGGCGATATCATTATTCCTTTATACCTGCTATACGTTCGGAATCTCGGCCGGAATACATTTAATAGCAAAGATCGAAAACCCGGATAATTCGCTTAAGAAAACTTTCTTTTATGCCGCGGCCGGTGCGGGAGCAGGAATTGCCGCTTCATTTGTTTGGAGTAAATTTAATAGAAACTCCTGGGGAATTCCTCTGGCGATCGGACCTATGGCCGGAGCGCTGGTTTATTCTCTTTTTCTGGCTGAATGGCCTGAATACGGAAAACCGTCTGCTAATTCCCTGAATAATTCCAACGCGGGTTTTATAGAAGATAAATTTTATTCTCATAAAGATTATATCCGGTGTACGATGTTATTTAATTTTGACTTAATGAAATTATATTTTCCATAAGCCTGAATCCTTCCGGAAATTATTATGACGGTTTAATTAGTTCAGGGGGATACGACAATAGCTGTAACCGGAAGCAAAATTAACCGGTAAAACCGTTTTTATATTCATTCCGGTATAAATATTTTTTATTTTGAATCGGAATACATTTTCAACACGTCATTTACAATCGTTTAATATTTAAATAACAGAAGGTAAGGCATGAATATTCTTTCGAAACACATCATACTTGGAGCCGGCGGAGCAATAAGCAGAAATCTGGCAAGAGAAATAATTAGTCGCGACGAAAAAGTGAAGCTTGTTTCCAGGAGCGGCTACTCCGAAAAGGGAGCCGAATCATGTAAAGCCGATTTGACGGTATATTCCCAGGTGAAGGACTCAATTGAAGAATCGTCAATAGTCTATTTAACGGCGGGTCTGCAGTACAATAAAAAGATATGGTCTTCACAGTGGCCTGTCATTATGCAGAATACAATCGATGCGTGCAAATCAAAAAATGCCAGGCTGATTTTTTTCGATAACGTTTATTCATACGGCAGGGTAGAGGGTACAATGACAGAAGAAACCCCTTACAACCCGTCCAGCAAAAAAGGGGAAATAAGATCCCGGTTAGCGGAAAAACTTATGTCCGAAGCAAAAGACGGCAATATTAAGGCAATTATAGCTAGGTCAGCCGACTTTTACGGACCTTTCTCAGAGAAGACAAGCATACCGTCTGTCTTGATCATAAGCAATTTAACTAAAGGTAAAAAAGCACAGTGGATGGTAAACGTAAAGTCGAAACATTCTCTTACATATACGGCCGACTGCGGCAAAGCTCTTTATCTGCTTTCGAAAGCCGATGATTCTTACAACCAGGTTTGGCATATGCCTACGGCTCATCCTCCTTTGACCGGAGAAGAATTTATTAAAAAAGTAGCGGCAAAGCTTAATACCTCTCCGGAATATACCGTGCTGGGTAAATTTATGATGAGACTGGGCGGCTTGTTTGATAAGCAGGTTGCCGAATTATACGAAATGCTGTACCAGTATGAATTCGATTATATATTCGATTCTTCGAAGATTGAAAAAAGATTCGGTTTTACGCCTACTTCGTACGATGCCGGAATAGCCGAAACGGTAAGTAAAATAGGAACCGCGTAAATTATAATTTTTTCTAGAACCCAAGCAGAGCGATCGAGCTCTTGGCAAGTGCTACCAGAGGAGTAAAGTAAACTCCGAATATCAGAACGGGAGCAAGGAATATTACTACCATCACTACCGAGGCTAATGAAGACGGGATTACCGGCAGTTCCTTCTCGGTCTTATCGAGGAACATATGCTTCAGCACGCGCACATAATAGTACAGCGATACAACAGTATTGAGCAGTGCGATCACGGCTACAAAGATCATCTTGGCATCAACCAATGCTATAAAGATGTACAGCTTTCCGATAAAGCCTGCCGTAGGCGGCAGCCCCGTTAAGGAGACCAGGAATATTGCCAATGAAACGCATAAGAAAGGGGCGGACGCACTTAAGCCTTTATAATCGTCCAGTTCCTCGCTTCCGGTTTTATTTGCAATAAGCAGTACTACAAGAAAAGCGCCAAGGTTCATAAAAGCGTAAATCGCAAAATAAATTATTATCGCCGAAATTCCCTCATTGGACATAACTGCCAGACCAAGCAGCAAATATCCTGCGTGCGCGATGCTTGAATACGCTAGAAGCCTTTTCATATTATTCTGCCATAGAGCAGCAAAGTTTCCCAAAGTCATCGTAAGAATTGAAATAATCACGAAAAAAGTTTTCCAGTCTATAACGGAAAGCATGTGCCAGAACCCGCTCGGGTCTATGGATTGAATAAAAGTTACTTTTATAAATCTAATCAAAAGAGCAAAGCCGGCGGCCTTGCTGGCAATCGAGAGATACGCGGTAATAGGAATAGGGGCTCCCTCGTAAACATCCGGGGTCCAGAAGTGAAAAGGCGCCGCCGATATTTTATAACCCATGCCCGCAAATATCAGCAGGCCGGATAAAACAAACACAAAGCCGTGAACGTTGGAAGCCTGTATTAAAGAATTTATTTCGTAGATATTGGTGCTGCCGGTTAATCCGTAAAGTATTGAAATGCCGAACAACATTATTCCGGACGAAATTCCGCCGTAAATAACGTACTTCAAAGAAGCCTCGCTGTTCCTAAGAGAACTTTTTGTAAAGCCGGCTAAAACGTAAGAAGAAAGGGAAACCAGTTCGAGCGAAAGATAGACTACAATCAGGTCGGAAGCGGATATCATGAACATCATTCCCAGTATCATCCCGAATATCAGCGTATAATATTCACCGTGCCTATCCATTCCTTCTTTTATCTCCCGGGACATTACGGAGAAAACGATAACGAATACGGAGGATAAAACAATCAGCAGCTTGAAGAAATTGCCGAAAGGATCCACTATAATCATTCCCGCGGTATTCGACGTTGAGAAAGCAAATGCATTGGTTTGGAATTGTTCTATGAGAAAATAGCCCGCAACCAAAAGTCCCGCAACGGAAATATACGGAAGCAGTTTCTTATTTTTATCCATTATCAGGTCCGCGAAGACAAGCAGCACAAGAGTAACGGAGATAGTGATCTCGGGTTTAATAAGATATAAGCTGTTTGAAAGATAATTCAGATTGTAGGTATTCACTTTTTTACTACGTTAAAATTTTATAAATATATTAAGTCACGTCCGGACAAACCGTCAAGACCGTCGATCTTATAATCCGGCAATTGAGCCGTAAATAACTTTTGCGTCCGCCATGAATTTAACCATATGATTAACGGAAGTATTCATAAGGTTGAGCATGGCTGAGGGATATACCCCGAGGAAAATTACAATCAATGCCAGCGGAATAAGCATTGCATATTCCCTGAAAGTAAGGTCCGAAAGCATATTCCATTTTTCTTTCAAATTCCCAAGGAATACTTTCTGCAGCGCGATGAGCATATAAGCCGCGCCTAAAATAATACCCAGTGTGGAAATAACCGTTATTGTCCTTATGGCCGGAACGCTGAACGCGCCGAGGAATACAAAAACTTCGGACACGAAACTGCTTAATCCGGGAAGACCTATAGCGGCGAAGAACGCTACGGTTGTCATGCCGGCATACACGGGCATCTGGGTTGCAAGTCCACCGAAGGCATCCATATCCCTTGTGTGGGCCCTGTCGTATATAACGCCCACGCTGAGAAAGAGCATTGCCGTAATGGTACCGTGGTTGAACATCTGCAGTACCGCCCCCGAAATTCCTATAGTCGTCAGCGAAGCCATTCCGAGAAGCACAATACCCATGTGGGAAATGGAAGAATAAGCGATCATCTTCTTAAAGTCTTTCTGGGCCATAGCGCATAAAGCGCCGTATATTATATTTATCATCCCGAACAATGCAATATACCATACAAGTTTTGCGGTTATCTCGGGGAAAATTGAGAAAGATACTCTTAGGATTCCGTAAGTTCCCATCTTCAGAAGAACGCCGGCAAGTATAACGCTTATCGCGGTCGGCGCCTCAACATGCGCGTCGGGAAGCCACGTATGGAATGGAAACATCGGGATCTTTATCGCAAATC
>JBJKOY010000224.1:0-2249 GCA_046706945.1 Ignavibacteriaceae bacterium
CGAGAATCGAAGGCCTTAATCTGAGAGACAGTTCCCTGACGTTATTTAAGGTTCCTTCCACAAGTTGAATTGTATCCTTTAACTGGCTGTGAATTCCGGCGTCGTTAATACGTTTTATGGCATTCATGATATCTATTTTGACGGCGGTAAGAGTCTGTCCGATTTCATCGTGCAGTTCCCTTGCGATATTCCTTCTCTCGGTTTCCTGGACTTGAATCAGTTTCCTGGAAAGCGTTTTCATAATGCCTTGCGCTTCAATCAATTTATTGAACAGTTTTTCGCGCATCTCCTCGGCGGATTTTTTGTCCGAAATATCTTTAAAAGCAAGCATTATCATTTCACTTTCCAATAACCGGATATTTATTTCCGCAGGGAAATGACTCCCGTTCTTTCGGATAATCCTGTATTCAAAGCTCATAGACCTGCCGCCTTTTTTCAATAAATCATGACCTTCAGTCAGCTTGCTTAGTTCAGCCGAAAAAGTATCCCATAAGTTCGTCCGCAAAATATCTTCCTCATTATAGCCCAGCATATCAAGCAGTCTGCCGTTCCAGATTACGATATTTCCAGTTTGATTTATCAGCGCAATTCCGTCGAAAGACTGTTCTATCAATGTACGGTAATTTAGTTCCCTGCCCCGCAATTTTTCCAGTTCAGCGATGTACCGGTTCTCTTTCGAAGAAGTTTTTTTCAGATTTGCCGGATAGCTAATGGTAATTAATAATTTTCTTCCTTCTTTACCGCCCTTATTAATTTTAATGATTTGAAGATCCGAGTAAACGGAAGTTTTATTTTTACGGATCACTTTAACTATTTTTCCGGCTACATCTTTCCACTTCAATATATTATCGAAATTTTCCTTCGGATTTATAAATTCATGGATTTTTTTCCCTACGATTTCCTTTTTTTCAAAGCCCAATTCCTTCGATACCACTTTGTTGCAATCGATAATCTTCCCTTCCGGATAAGAGACCAGAAACATTCCGATATTATTAGCCGAGAAAAATTTTTCAGCCGTACTTTTCATAACCGAAGCAGAATTTTCACTGATTGATTTATCCTCCCGATTATTTACTTTTTTCATGCAGATTCAATGTCTTTCTAATTATTAACCGGTAATATATATGAGTACAGAACGGCATTTAAAATCAACCGGAATCCTGAATAAACACGGTTCCTTGTGTCAAAGCAATATTTCATAAAATATACAAAAATAAAATTTATCATACGGCGCAAGATTTCGTACCTGTTTTATTGTCAATAGTAATTAGGAAGATTTTTATTTATATTATCGACCAAATTCGGACATATTTTATTTAATAAGCCGCAAGTAAAAGCGTTATTTTTTAAAGAAACATTATGGGATAAGGTACAAATGGATTATTTTAAACACGAAACCGTTTATATAGACGAACCGTGTGAAATCGGAGAAGGCACTAAAATCTGGCATTTCAGTCACATTCAGAAAGGTGCTAAAATAGGTAAAAATTGCGTGTTCGGTCAAAATGTAAATGTGGGAAATAATGCGGTTATCGGGGATTACTGTAAAATTCAAAATAATGTTTCGATTTACGAGGGCGTGACATTGGAAGATTATGTTTTTTGCGGACCTTCGATGGTATTTACGAACATCTTGGATCCAAGGTGTAAATACCCTCAGGTGGGGAGCGAATTTTACAAAAAAACCTTGATTAAGGAAGGAGCTTCGTTGGGGGCTAACTGCACGATTGTATGCGGTAATACCGTCGGCAAGGCTGCAATTGTGGGAGCGGGTTCCGTAGTAACAAAAGACATTCCCGATTTTGCGCTTGTAGTAGGCGTGCCTGCTAAAATAATAGGTTGGGTAAGCGAAGCCGGAAAAAGATTAAACTTTGATAAAGAAGGAATTGCATTCTGTCAAAAATCAAACAAGCGGTATAAATTCGAGGACGGTAGAGTATTTGAAATGTAGGAGTTGACTAAAGCATTTTTCATTTTAAAATCCGCTAAAATCCCCGCCTGTACGGCAGGCAGGCGTTTATCCCCCGCAGGGACAAGCTGCGTCATCAGCACGAAATTTTTATTAAAATATTATTTCCCTGACAACGCCGGTCCTGTGTGAACTTAGAGTGTAGATATAAAAAATAAAAAAGACTTTTAAGGAATTTTATCCTTAAAAGTCTTTTTATATTAATTTGTCAATATAAGAGTAACTAATGTTGTCACATGATTCTATTTTCAATTACAACATTTGTCGCCTGAAAATTCTC
>JBJKOY010000225.1:0-2686 GCA_046706945.1 Ignavibacteriaceae bacterium
AATGCCGTGATGAGAGATTTGGTAAGTGTGATCGACGAAATCTCTAAAAAGAAAGCGGCGTAATATTAAGTTTTTAGAAAAATAAATTTAGTAGGAGAATACAAAAATGTCAGAGAAAGTAGCAGTAATTGTTGATAAAATAAAAGAATTATCCCTTTTAGAAGCATCGGAATTGAAGAAAGCATTGGAAGACGAGTTTGGCGTAACGGCGGCTGCCCCTGTAGTTGTTGCCGGCGGTGCGGTTCCTGCTGCCGGTGCTGCCCCGGCCGAGGAAAAAACGGAATTTGATGTTGTTCTTAAAGCTGCCGGTGAGAAAAAGATAAATGTTATAAAAGTAGTTAGAGCACATACCGGATTGGGATTAAAAGAAGCCAAAGATTTGGTTGATGGTGCCCCGAAAACCGTTAAGGAAGCCATTTCTAAGGATGAGGCCGAAAAACTCAAGAAAGAGTTTGAAGAAGCCGGTGCCACAGTAGAAATCAAATAAGATCATATCACCAATATTGTTTCTAATAAAAAGTGATCCCGCCAGATCGGGATCGCTTTTTATGTTTTAGCATGGTTGTGTTATGTTGCGACAGTAATAGAAAAAGATAATAATAATTGGAGGTTTAAAATTGGCTGCTAATAATAGAATATCCTTTTCGCGAATTTCTTCGGTAATTGATCCCCCTGATTTGCTTAATATTCAAACGGTATCGTTCGAAGAATTCGTTCAATTAAAAACTCCGCCTGAAAAAAGAGACGGCAAAGGCCTGCAGGCGGTATTTAATGCAAACTTTCCAATTTTTGATAATAAAGAGAATTACAGACTGGATTTTATAGAATATTATATTGAAAAACCCCGATTCTCAGTTCAAGAATGCCAAGAAAGAGGTTTGACTTATTCCGCCCCCTTAAAAGGAAAACTGCGGCTTTCGACAAAAGATCCGGAAACCCAGGAATTTGTAAACAGCGTGGAACAGGAAGTTTATTTGGGAAACCTGCCGTTCATGACGGAAAAAGGAACATTCGTAATTAACGGCGCCGAGAGGGTTGTTGTCTCGCAGCTGCACCGTTCTCCGGGAGTGGCTTTCGCACAAACCGTTCATCCCAACGGCACCCCTATTTATTCGGCAAGGATTATTCCTTTGAGAGGATCCTGGGTGGAATTTGCTACCGACATAAATTATGTAATGTATGTTTACATCGATAGAAGGAAAAAATTCCCGGCCACTACCCTGTTAAGGGCTTTGAATTTTGCGACCGATGAAGAAATCTTAAATCTCTTCAACCTCGTGGAAGAAATAAAAGTTAAAAAAGTCAAAATCGAAGAGTATGTCGGCCGTACGATTGCAAGCGATGTGTTTGATATGTCTACCGGCGAAATTTTTCTTACCAAAGACAGCGTGCTTTCGGAAGAAGATATAGAAAGATTAAAAGATGCCGAAGTCGATGCGTTGAAATTGATTAATTCATACACTTCTCCCGACAACGATTTTATACTGAATACCTTAAGGAAAGATACGGCAAGTACAAGAGAAGAAGCGCTGTTCGCGATCTACCGCCAGCTGCGCTCAGGCGAAGCCCCGGATCTGGAGACTGCGGAAGCGTTGATAGAAAAACTTTTCTTTAACGATAAGAGATACGACCTCGGCGATGTCGGCAGGCATAGAATGAACGACAAACTAAAAGTGAACATAGCGGAAAACATTACCGTCCTTTCAAAAGAAGATATAATTGCAATAATGAAATACATTATTAAGCTGCGGAACGGCAATGAAAACATCGACGATATAGATCACCTCGGAAACAGGAGAATCCGCACGGTAGGAGAACAGCTCGGGCAGCAGTTCAACATCGGTATGGCAAGAATGGCCAGAACGATAAAAGAAAGAATGAATATGCGCGATACCGAGAACTTTACTCCGCAGGACCTGGTTAACGCAAGAACAATAAGCAGCGTAATCAACGCATTCTTCGGGACTAATCAATTATCGCAGTTTATGGACCAGACAAACCCTCTTGCAGAGATGACCCACAAACGCAGGATGTCTGCATTGGGCCCGGGCGGTTTAACAAGAGAAAGAGCCGGCTTTGAGGTCCGCGACGTCCATTATACCCATTACGGACGTTTATGTCCGATCGAAACTCCCGAAGGTCCGAACATCGGTTTGATATCTTCTCTTACGATATACGCCCGCGTAAACCGTTACGGTTTCTTGGAAACTCCATACAGAAAAGTAGAAAGAGGAAGAGTATCCGATCAGATAGATTTTTTAACGGCGGAACAGGAAGACCTGTATACGATCGCTCAGGCCAACGCTCCTCTAACGAACGACGGCAAGTTTGTCAACGAAAGAGTAAAATCCAGAAACAAAGGCGAGTTCCCTATTATAACTCCGGATCATATTCAATATATGGACGTTGCGCCGGCACAGATTGTAAGCGCCGCAGCGGCTTTGATTCCTTTTCTTGAGCACGACGACGCAAACAGAGCTTTGATGGGTTCCAACATGCAGCGCCAGGCAGTGCCGCTTTTGAAACCTGAAGCTCCTATCGTCGGTACCGGAATGGAAAAGAAAGTTGCTACCGACTCCAAGGCCGTCATAGTAGCCGAAGACAACGGCGTTGTCGAATATGTGGACGCAAATAAAATAATAGTTAAATACGATATAAACCCCAACAGCGTGGAAGCTCTTACCAG
>JBJKOY010000226.1:0-29600 GCA_046706945.1 Ignavibacteriaceae bacterium
AATTTTCAATTCATTCTCCGAAAGTAGCGACGATATTAATATCCTCCCGCCGGGTCTTGTAAATTTCAAAGCGTTTAACACAAGGTTGTCTATTATGCTCGTAAATTTTATTTCGTCTATATATGCGGCTGCATTGCCGCATAATTTTGTTTCGATCGAAATATTTTTATTCTTCGCACTGATCGAAAACCTGCAGACGGACCGCCTTATAATTTTATTTACATCGCTTTTTACGAAACGAATTAGCTTTTTGCCTTCGTTTATTTCCGCTCTCTTTATTAACTCGTAAATTATTTTTGTCGCTGTTTTTAAGGAATCCCGGATGAAATTTAACAAATATTTTTGATCCTGATCGGCATTTTCCATTAGTATCTCGGTTAAACCCGCAATAGAAGATAAGGGAGATTTTAGATCATGCGCAACTGTGCCTAGAATATCGTTCTTTACTTTTATTAATTTCCTTAACTCCTTTATCTTGGATTTTTTGACATTTAACGAGGTAATATCCCGTTTAACACCGATAATCTTCAGCGGTTTGTTATTTTTGTCCCTGATAATTGAACCTGTACTCATTAAAACTATTATTTTGTTATCCGGAAGTACACACCTGTACCGGCAATAGTAATTTGTGGAAGAAGCCAGGCTTCTTTTGACGTAAGATAATACTTCGGATTTATCGTCGGGATGAATGAAACTCAACATATCTACGTTTCTATACTCGACCCCGGGGCTTAACCCTAATAATTTTAGCAGACTGTTCGAACCGTACCATTTCCCGCTGATAATATCGGATTCGAAGTAACCGCCTTTCGTATATCCTAATCTACTCTTAGACATATATTTATAAAAATCCTCTATTTAAATTTCAATTCTATCAATTTACGCCTCCCGGCAGCCGTGAATACTGAAGTCGGCAAATAATTCATAATTTTTTTTTATACGTACGTGAAACAGTTCTTCTCTTAAATGATCCAATCCCTTTTGACTGCTAAGGTCGTAGTCAAAACATTCCGAAATTATCGACGAATTTTCCGCGATATAAATCACGCGCCCGGATTCGTCGTTATATTGTATGGGGACAACAAATTGCCCTGTGACAACGTGATATATATATAGTTTTTCAGGATCGCTTCTTCCGATTTTCATTCATTTTCTTAATAATATTTCCCGTAATGATTATTCCTTTTCAGTTCGCTCGTCACGTAATTATATAGATCCTCATTTAAATAAGGTACATTTAAAATTTTAAAATATTTTTCCAAACCGGTTTTATATCTATGATTTTTAGGCATAGGACTAAGTATAATAACCGGTATGTCGAACAGTTTTGAAAGTTTTTTGCTGCCCCCAGAAAATTTATCTGAATATTCTAGAAGGATTAACCTTGGATTAATATCGGATATTTTATCGATATCAGGTTGATTTAAATAAAATACCCGGAATCCTTTTTTCTCCAGGACAGCCTTCATATCCAGTGCTATTATTGATTGGCTATGAATTATTAAAATTCTAATTCTATTCATTAGCATTAAAAAATTTTATAATGTCGGAGATTGTGCTTTGTAATTATCGAACCATTCGTTCCCTCGATCATTTTTCGTATAATTTTCGTGCCAAATATTATTGCGCCCAAATTATAAAAAAACGAATTTTACCTGAGATAAGTGCAAATATATTATTTACATAACCGCAATAGTTATTTTACGGTAATGAAGGAATTAGACAAAAACAAGAAAGAAATTCAGAAATATTTGGGCCTGTATGTATCTGCCGATATTTTATATTTTTTCAAAAGTCTTTGCAGATTTTGGCGTGTTATTCCGGATTTATTTGCGGCAGCGGTCAAGTTGCCGTTGTACTTTGAAAGCAGGTTCAGTAAAAAATTTTTTTCAAATTTTTCAATTGCTTCTCTTTTAGCTTCTTTATAATTATTGCCGCGGTTTTCCTTATCGTCTTCCGGGTTTATCATTTCATTATTAATATTAATTAAAGGTAATGCATCCGGAAGTATAATGTCCCCTGTTGTTAATAATACGCCCCTTTCGATCATATTTTCCAATTCCCTTACGTTTCCCGGAAATTCATACTTGTTAAAAAATTCAATTGCTTCCGCGGAATATCCTTTAATTTCTTTTTTTAACAAATGGTTGTACTTCGATAAGAAATAGTCTGCAAGTAAAATAATATCTTCTCTTCTTTCCCTTAAAGCGGGCAAATGTACCTGCGCTACGTTAAGACGGTAAAATAAATCTTTTCTGAAAGTCCCCTTTTTTATTTCAGCTTCGAGGTTACTATTAGTCGCCGTTATAAATCTTGCTTCTACTTTTAAAGTGACTAATCCTCCGATTCTTTCATAAATTCTTTCCTGAAGGACCCTCAGGAATTTTTGCTGAATATTCAACGACAAATTTCCGATCTCATCCAAAAAGATCGTTCCCTTACGGGCAAGCTCGAAGCGTCCGGGTTTCTGCATATTGGCACCCGTAAAAGCTCCTTTTTCATACCCGAAAAGCTCCGATTCCAGCAGTGTTTCCGGAAAAGATGCGCAGTTGACCGCTATGAAAGGATCTTGATGATTATCGCCGTGCTTGTGAATATTCCTGGCTACCAGTTCTTTGCCGGTACCGCTTTCACCGGTTATTAATACCGTGGTATTATTCGGCGTAGCGGAAATCGTACCTATCAGTTTATATACCTGCTGCATCTTCTTACTGTAACCCAGCAGGGTATGGTTGTTTAATTCTTCCGGGCTGAAATCATATGTTTTGCCTATCGGTTCTTCGTCTGAGTAAGCATCTTTCCAAAAAACTCTCTGGATGATTTTTCTAATATTTGAAATATCGAGAGGCTTGGTCAAATAATCGAAAGCGCCTGCCTTAACTGCATCGATCACTATATCCATCGTCCCCAGTTCGGTTATAATAACAACCGGTATGTTATTGTTTATTTTTTTTATCTCGAGAAGAATTTCAATGCCGTTCATTCCCGGCGTATCAACGTCGAGGAAAATCAAATCGGGCGGCCGGTTCCTTACATTGTCATAAACCTCATTTTCATTTTTTGTTGTAATACATTCAAAACCTTCGCTGATAATGAACTGCTTAAAGGCTACAATAATTTTTTTTTCACTATCGGCAACAAGTATTTTATATGTATTTTTATTTTCCATTTTCATTCGGCGGTAAATAGCTTATCAAGCAGCGGAATATTTTTGCCGGTAACCGTAATATTCTTATACGGGGATTGATTATCCTCCCGGCAACTATCAATCATATTTCCGGTGCCTTCTTTTTATTTGTACAAATACAACCCCCAATACCATGAACACGGTATGGTCAATCCCGGCGCCTCTGATCTTATTAATGATCCCAAGGCAATCCGTATTTTAATGAATCCTAAATTAGTCGTACTTATCAGGTCGAAAATCTTACCTGCTTCAAAGGAATGCTTTTAGAGTTTTTTCAGGAAGTTTGTATTTTAGGCAATAAAGGCGTTCGGAAAAATTCGATTCAAACTTTTTCCGCCAAGCATTATGCGGAACCGAATCGTCGCTTTAGATTAAAAATCGGATTTAAGAATAAAATTATTGTTTAATTTATTCTTTTCTAACTCTGAGAACGTCTTTAGGTTGGAAATAATCGGTAAGCTGTTTTAAATTATTAGGTTGATATAACCTATTCGCTTGATGAACTCCGAACTTATGTAAAAATAAATTTATGTTTCATCAATCCTGAATATTATGCGATGAATAATTTCGCTTAAAAATATATTTCTATATTAACTTTCTCCAATCTTTTCTAAAGCATTTTCTCTTGATTTAACTACCAGTAACATCTGAAACTTATTTTACCTTGTCGTATTAAAAAATTAATTCAATGATTAAATTTCATTTGATTTAGTTGGTATATAATATATTCCTTAGCCAAAGGCAATAGAAATACTTAATTATTATTGCTACATACATTTTTTAACGGCATTTCGTATTGGACAGCACGAGCAGGTGACTCATTTGCCTCGTTTAACGGTATTTAATTTAATTCTTGTTTTAAAATATTTTTCCGGCTCGTTCGTCTTTATTAATAGAAAACGGAAAAGCTTATTAATGACGGAACAAACGACTTTAAGAGAACAGACGTTTAAGAAGGAAAGAAGAGGACTTTTCAACTTCATCAGAAGATACGTGCCTTCAAAAGAGGACGCGGAGGATATCTTACAGGATGTATTCTACCAGTTTATAAACTATCCGGACATCGACTTAATTGAAAGGATAAACAGCTGGCTTTTTAAAACGGCGAAAAATAAAATTATCGACAGCAGCAGGAAGAAAAAAAGCGAAAGGTTTTCCGAATTAATCGGCGAATACATTGACGAGGAAGTAGGCTTTTCATTCGAGGATTTCCTTCCTTCGGTAGATTTAACGCCGGAGGAAACTTACCTCCGCGACGAGTTCAACGAAAAATTCGAGTCGGCATTGGCTGAACTTCCGCTTGAGCAAAGGGAAGTTTTTTTGATGAACGAGGTTGACGGGCTTTCGTTCGGCGAAATCTCGGAGCTGACCGGCACAAATGTAAACACGCTTTTATCGCGCAAGCACTACGCGGTAAAGCTTCTTAAGAAGAAATTAAATAAATATCTGAACGGGTAACTATATGCATCACATAAATAATAAAAAACACTTTGCAAAGGGGATTTTATTCGGAATAATATTCATTGTACTGCTCTCGTTCGTCGTATTCTTATTATGGAACTGGCTGATGCCGGTTATATTCGGGCTTCGCACAATAAGTATTTTCCAGGCATTCGGACTTTTGGTACTGTCAAAAATATTGTTCCTAGGTTT
Organism: Ignavibacteriaceae bacterium; assembly: GCA_046706945.1. Taxonomy (GTDB): domain Bacteria; phylum Bacteroidota; class Ignavibacteria; order Ignavibacteriales; family Ignavibacteriaceae; genus FEN-1297. The sequence continues at coordinate 4,841 of JBJKOY010000226.1, forward strand.
TCACAGGAGACCCGCGCCGTATAACCACTTCAAAGCCAGGGAATACTGGAAGAAAAGATTCGAAGAGGAAAGAAAGTCCGCGGACGATAGTCTTGGAAAGGAAAATATTTAGGTTGAATTATGACAGATATTTTAATTCTAAAAACAAATATAAATTCGAAAATAGATTTCCTGCACGTGAAAGGAATTATCCGGTATTTCTGCGATGTTAAGGAGGTTACAATCGATCTGGAAGACTGCGATAAAGTTTTGCGGATAATCGGAAATAATTTTAACCCGGCGGAAATCATATCAAAAGTAAGCGGACTCGGTTTCCTGTGCGAGGAATTGCCGTAGGAAATTGGAACATATAAAAATTTATTTTTTGTGGAATGTATTGGCCCTTTTTTGCTCCCCACTTTTTATTTGAAGTTATAATTTCGTACTTACGGAACTTTGTTTTATTGATAAGATTTGTTTCTAAAAATATTGTCGTTCCTAAGGGGACTCAGAATATTTAATTCTTAATTATATATTATATCTTAAATCCCGTCAGGGATGAAATTATTATAGCAGTATAACAACCAGATAATCGAAATCCCGTAGGGATGAAATTATTATATAAACCTTGCCTGCCATTCTTTAAGCAGAGCCGGCATGTTAGTGAAACCAAACTGACCGGCAGGCAGGTTCGTGTAATTCGCGACTAAATTGATATAATGCGGTCACCAGCGGTCAATAATATAAAAAACCGAACATTTCTCCGGTGTTTTCGCGAAAACAACCGGCTTAAATTAGTTAACAAAAAATTATCGTTAATATTTATAATAGAGGTTTATTCATCATGTGATCATAATTTTATTACTCTTGTATTTATAAAAATAATTAAATAGCTTTTTAAGCCGAATGCGATTGTTATCGGCAGATATTAAAATAATGATGCATTTTGAACACACTTCCCGGAAGAGATTCTTTTCATAATAAATATTCTAAGTTAATGACTTTTCACGTGCGCATTACCGCACTGAAAGATGATTCGACCGCTCCGAATTTACGCCGGGTTATTTGCTATGAATAAGAATTCCTTATAGCGAAATGAAACGATAATTAATTTTGTACCATGAGCTTCAAATTAAAAAATAAAGAATCCGCGTCGAAAGGGATAAAGCGGATAATAACCGGACAGATTGAAAATGCCCTCCGGGAACTAAACGACGATTCAATAAATTTAGAAGAAGCGGTACACGATTCGCGCACGGGTTTTAAGAAAATCCGTGCCGCTTTGAGACTTGTAAAAGACGGAACCGGGAAGGAAGCTTTCGCTGAGGAAAATACGTTTTTCAGGGATGCCGGGAGAAAAATTTCGTCCTTCAGGGATACAGCGGTTTTAATTTCAACGCTCGATAAAATTATCGAAAATTACCCGGGAGAACCGGATAAAGCTTTCTTCGACAAGCTGAGGAATAAACTTATTGTTAACTCTTCACAATCGGATGCAGATAAGGCCGAGCTAGGGAAAAAACTGAAAGAAGAATTTAAAATTATTGCCGAACAAAAGAGTAAAATAAATTCATTAAAAATATCGGGGAATAATATTTCATTATTATTTAGGGGTCTGCGAAGAGTTTATTCCCAGGGCAGAAAAGCAATGATTGCTTCTTCTTCCGATCCTAAAGTAGAGAATTATCATGAATGGAGAAAGAGGGTAAAATATCTTTGGTACTGCGTTAAAATCCTGAGATGTTCGTGGTCTAATCTATTCAAAGAGCTTGCCAAATCGCTTCACGAATTGTCGGACCTTTTGGGAGACGCCCACGATTATTTTCTTCTAAAAAATTATATTAACCGTTACGGTATTATTCGCGATGCGGAAAAAAAGAAATCGCTGAACGAATTCATAGAAGCAAATATAAGTAAGCTTTATTCCGAAGCCGAAATTTTAGGCCGGAAAATATATTTTGAAAAGCCGAAGGATTTCGCCAATCGAATAATCAATTACCTGCTACTGTTTAAAGGTAAAAAAACAAAAATCTTGAATTAAAACTTATTATCCCCGGTCATGGGAATTTAAATTGCGGGCTGTCCAAAAAGAATTTTTTAATTTAAAAATCAGCGTAAATCCGCCAAATCCGTGTCATCCGTGTGCTATTTTTTATTAAACCATTACTTTTCGGACAGTTCCCAAATAAAGATTATTTTATGCTAGCCGAACAAAATGCCGCAGGATTTTAATTTGCGACGAGTCCGCCCGCGCTGCCGGAAAGGCCGGTTACGGTCCCGACTGGCGTTAAACCGCCGCGTCCGTTATTTATTCTGAAAATGCTTATCGTATTCGTTCCTTCGCTTAGCGCATACAGGTACCGGGAATTACTGCTTACCGCCAGATCTATCGGATGCGAACCCGCGCCGGTGGAAGCCGTATTGCCGCCGTCGTTAAATAGTATTAATCTTCCGTCAAAGCCTACTCTGTAGCCCGAAATATTACTGGTCCCGGTGTTGGTCGTATAAGCAAATCTTCCGTTCTTTGTTACCGCTACCCAGCACGGCGCCGTCTGCGAATTATAAACAGGGCCTGTAATTAAACTGATCCCGCTAATGTTTACCCTGTATGACGACATCGCGCCGCCGAGCGCATTACCTCCGAATGCGTCGGACACAATTAAGACGCCTCTTCTGTTGAACTCGAATCCGTAAGGAGTATTCCCGGCCGAAGCCTGCGTGTGCGGACCGATCGCCGCGCCGTTGAATCCTACTACGTATGTATCTATCGAATTGGTTGCTTTTTCCGTAACGACCAGCACCCTGCCCTCTGGATTAAATTCTATCTGTGCCGGCTGCGCCGCGCTGCTGCTTAAAGGCTTTGTGGAACCCGGAATTTGCGAAATGGTACCGTTCCGCTCGATCTTAAAACCGGTAATGTTCCCGGAACCGCCTGCGTTTAATACGTAAAGCAAACGGCCGTGAACCGTCAGACTAATGGGCTCTGTTCCGCCGGACGCTTTTTTATCGATCATAGTCAGACCGTTCCTGCCTATTTCCATAACCGATATGTCGTTGCTTCCCGCGTTAACCGCAAAAAGCAAATTGCCTTCCTGCTCCAATGCTCCCTGAGAACCCAATCCTGCACCTGAGCCGGTACCGCCGGTTGAGAAGGAACCTGCATAGGTTAATGTTCCGTCGGCAGACCTTTCGTACATAACAACCGAATTGCCGCCCGAAGAGTTGGTAAGTGTATATACCGCGCGGAAATCATTATCCCCGTCGAAATCCGATTGAAAATCTCCCCCGCTTTTTGATAACTGTTGAACTCCGTTATCGCTTACCGGACCGCTAATTGAGCTTACGTCCTGCTTCTCGCATCCGGCAAGCGCAATAAACATAAAAAGAACAATTGCGGAAAATATTTTAGAGTATTTCATGTCGTCTCCTTTTGTTTTAATAAATATTTATATCCGCGGCAATATCCAATTAGAAGGTCACAAAATGATCACGAAATAATAAAGATTCAGGAATATATTTTTATTGTTTTATTTACTAATTTACACAAGTTGACCGCTTTCAATTTAAACTTATATACTTATAATGAGAATTATGGATTTTGAATTTTATTCTATACTTTGTGCTACTTTGTGAAAAACTTTGTGTCACTTTTGGCGTAGCCATCACTTCGTGAGTGACCCGTTTTTTGCTTCACAAAGTTTCACAAAGGAGACACAAAGTCCCACAAAGAATTAATTTTCTGCAATTTTTTAGAATTTTAGCTCATATAAGCGGTCAACTTGTGTAATTTATTTGTTCAAGCATTCTTGATAAAAATTAGACTGACGCCGATAAACAAAGCCGGATAAACCCGGCCGGATGCTTTTAAATAATATCACGCGGCGGACCTGTTTTAATTACTAAATTCGTACTGAATTTCTTCCTTCCTTCTGCGGTTACCTTTTCCGGCAATCGATCATCCTGGTGTGAAATTAAATAATTCCTGGTTTTACGAAATAAATAAAGATTTTAAAATAATTAATGAAGGGATAAAATATGTTTTACATGGCAAATAAACTCGGTGCATGGCAGGCAGGCGACGATCCCGTAAAAGGAAGCGCGGAATTTAAGATATTCTTTCCCAGAGGATGGGATCCGCAAATCAAATCAATCCGCGTCGCGGGCGATTTTCAAAAACAGGTTTCATCAAGTAAGAACTGGGACTTCCCCTCGGGAATAGAACTGGCCGCTAACGATTCGGACGAAGGTACATTTTGGAGCTGCTCTACCGGCACTGAACTAAAGTCAGGATATTATCAGTATAAGTATCTTATAACATTCACGGACGGCACAACGAGAATTGTCTCCGATCCCTGCGCAAGGTACGGCGGCGCAGAAAATCAGAACGCGGCATTTGTCATCGGCGGCAGCAGTCCTTCCGAAAATATGGTCCGCCCTTTGAAAAACGGCCGGAAGCGGCTTCGAGATTTAAGTATTTACGAAATGAATATTGACGATTTCACCGCCGGCTACAGAAGCAAACGCTCCCCGCTCGATGCCGTTACTGATAAACTAGGTTATATAAAAGACTTGGGATTTAACGCAATTCTTTTTATGCCGTGGACAGCGTGGAGGAACAGGGATTTCGACTGGGGCTACGAGCCATTTCAATTTTTCGCGGTCGAATACCGGTATGCCGACGATTTGGACCGGCCTGCCGAAAAAATATCATGGCTGAAGAAACTCATTAACGCCTGCCACGACCTCGATATTCACGTTATTATGGACGGAGTTTACAACCATGTCAGCGAGGATTTTCCTTACAAGCAGATGTACCTCAACCGGAGCGACTGCCCTTTTACCGGCATATTCGGCGGGGCATTCCCCGGACTGCAGGACTTAAATTTCTACAACGACTGCACCAACCGGTTCATACTTGATGTGTGTCTTTACTGGATCGATGTATTTAAAATCGACGGCATACGTTTCGACAACACGGTTAATTATTATGTCGCCGGCAATCCGAACGGTCTGCACCGGCTGCTTGAAGGAATTCAGGAGCATCTTGATTCTGTCGGCGAAAAGAATTTTACCCTGACTATAGAGCATATCGCCTTAGATGCCGCCTGGCAGGTTAATAACTCAAAAGCTACCGGTTATTGGGATAATGCGCTCTTCGGATGCGCTTTCGATTACCTGTGGAGGAAGGCCATCGATTCCAGGCTGATAAACTCACTCACCGACCAGAGATTCCTGGAGTCGCCCGATAAAGCACCCACGCTATATTTATCCAACCACGATCATTCCCAGATCGCCTGGCAGGCAGGCGCAAGGGATAATGCAGGCTCCGCCGAATGGTATAAAACACAGCCTTATATAATCGCTTTATATACCAGTCCGGCAACTCCGCTGGCATATAACGGCTCCGAATTCGGAGAAGATTACTGGGTGCCGGAGAACGACAACGGCACCGGCAGGAGAGTGGTGCCAAGACCGCTGCGCTGGAAATATTCGAATGATGTCATAGGACAGTCGCTCTTAAAACTTTACGGAAGGATGAATGAAATCCGCAGTCAATACGCCGGACTAAGATCGACGGAATTTTATCCCCAGCCGTGGGACGAATGGCAGACCGTTTTTAATCCGCAAGGGTACGGTATTGACGCAGCGAACCAGCTGGTAGTTTATCACCGGTGGGGATATGACGAACAAGGCACTCTTCAAAAATTTATTATAGCATTAAATTTTTCCGACATGCCGCGGGATATTTGCATTCCCTTCCCCGAGAACGGCGAATGGACCGACTTGCTCAGCAATTACGACGGGAGCTGGAAGCCAGTAATAACAAACTGGAAACTTTGTTTTAAAATTGAAAGCAACTGGGGGCATGTTTTCTTTAAATAGTTTCCGGTTGATTTTTCCCGAAATTAATTTATTTTAATTAAAAGTTATCGCGGATTATAACTCCTCCGACTAAGCATATTAAAATTTAAAAAATCAAAGGGCGGACTCCGGTTTGTTAATAATTCTATGATCGGTCCGTACCGATTTGGTCATTATTCTTTTTCAATTTTTACGGTACACAATTAAAATAAAATAGAAAGGAGAATTCATTTATGACGGCAGGTCATTTCGGTTTTGCCGCGGCGGTAAAATCAAAGGCAGAGCGCGTCCCGCTGTGGGCTTTAATGTTCAGTACTTATCTGCTTGATTTTGTTTTTATAATTCTTGTTTCCGCGGGGATTGAAAGCTTTAAACCGTTAAACCCCGGGCACCCGGCATACGGCGGCGTAATTATCAGAGCGTATTTCAGCCATTCTTTGGCGGGAGCCGCAATAATCTCTTTAATTGCCGGTTTAATTGCCGGATTTATCTGGGATAAAAAAGCAGGCATTGTCATCGGCGGGGTCGCATTCTCACATTGGATACTGGATTTAATCGTCCACAGGCCGGATCTGCCTCTGCTGCCGGGCAATTTGGGAAATTTACCTTTGCTCGGCTTCGGATTATGGCAAATCCCCGTCGCAAGCGCAATCCTGGAATTGATATTGGCCTTAGGAGGAGCGTTCCTATATTACAAGAGCGCATTAAATGCACCTGCCTGCGCAAAGAAACCTTCACGCGCCTTATTGGCAGCGGGAACTACAGGAGTGCTGACCGTACTGCTTCTGGCTAACGATGTTTTGGGATTATCTCTCGGTACAGGGATTTTACTGATGCTCCTCCTGATTGTCCTATGCGGATGGCTGGACTCGCGGCTCGGATGGAATTCGCCGGAACCCGAACCGGAAGCCTCATTAAGATAAAAATTCGGCGGAAAATTATTAAGGAGATATTTCATGCTGTCAACGGCAAAATGGATTAATATTTCTCTTAGAGCCGTTATGGAAGCGGGCATTATTGCCGCATTGGCTTTTTGGGGATTTCATACCGGAGGCAATACCGCAGCCAAAGTCCTTCTCGGCATCGGGGCGCCTTTAATCGGGTTCGGATTTTGGGGAGCGGTGGATTTCAGGAGGGCCGGTTCCAAGTCCGAATTTCTTCGACTGCTTCAGGAATTAGTTGTCTCAGGAATTGCGGCCGCAGCCTTTTACGCTGCCGGCCGACCTATTCTCGGTATTGCTTTGGCTTTATTATCCGTAATCCACCATTCTCTTGTTTATTTTCTGGGCGAGAGATTAATAAAGCGCTGAATAAATACGGATTGTATGAATGTGAAACTCTGTGTTTTAAATCACTGCAAATTCATTATTTAACAAATGTCAAATAATTATTCAACATTTATAAAACGTTTTTTATATTTTACGTCAAAACTCCTGTCTAGAATTTAAATTACATTAACATGACTAAGAAATTTGATGAGAGTTCATCGAATCGGAAATGCGGTTATATCTATAAATGCACAATAGATAATATTTCATTTTAATTAACAAATTGCAAAGGTCATAATGAAAGAACCCATGAAAATGACCATAATACTGCCTAATATCCCCGATATTGAAGTTGTGGCAATAAAAGGTCTCGAGCATCTGGCTTCTTACTTCGGTATTTCCGACGAGGAAAAAGTGGGTGAGGCCAGGATACTGGTAACCGAAGCAATCATTAATGCATTGGAACACGCCGGCGATCCGAACCCCGACGAAGTTAGAATTGAGTTTACGATGACCAAAGAAAAAATGGTTATCTTCGTTGAAGACCACGGCAAGGGATTTGACCCGCAGAAAATTTCCGATCCCAATATTCTTACAAAGATAGATTCGCCCAACAAGCGGGGCTGGGGCTTGAAGTTGATGAAATCCATGTCGGACGATTTTATAATCGAGTCGGGTTCGACCGGAACAAAAATAACAATGATTAAAAATTTAGTTTAATTGCAGGGAGAGTTACATGAACAATGAGTTTAATCTTGATTCGAAAACGGAGAACAATAAATTAATAATTACAACGCACGGCTACATAAATAACCACGGCGGAGAAAAAATTTCGGCGGAAGCGTTTAAATTTATTAACGACGGGATAAAGACGGTTATCTTGGACTTAAAGGACTCGAAGGTAGTCAATTCAATCGGGATTTCTTTGTTAATAGAAATTATAGAAAAGCTCAATCATTTAAACGGCAAGCTGGTATTTATTAATCTCGATCCCACAATCGAAAAAACATTTACGATAATGGGACTTTTTCAGTTTGCGGTTAAGGCTCAATCTCTCGAAGAAGCGGTAAAATAAAATTCTTTTTAATATCAAAAGCGGATTTTGATAAATCATAAACGCCGGTAATTACATTCTTTCAAAAAATAAGTACTTTTTTAAAGGCCGTCAATGACGGAAAATAATTTCCTCGATCGATTTAAAATCCATTTAAATTCCTTTCAGGAAGGGTTTGATATTCTTGCGGAATCAAACACTCTCGAGGAACTGGCAAAAAATTTATGCCATATCCTTCGGGGAAATATACTGGTTAAAGGTGCCGGGATCTATTATAAAAGAAGCGGGAGCGGCGGCTGGATCGAACTCTGCAATCTAGTACCCCGGGACGGTTTCGATTTAAACACCCTGAACTCCTTCAACGGCGCGCTGAGCGTGATAGACGGTTTCCCCTTGAACGGGAATATCTTAATGATAATTCCCATGCTCGACGATTCCGCTTTTGCGGTTATACTCGACGATAAATTAACGGGTGAACCGTTCAGCAGCATGGATAAATTAACTCTACAGCTCTTTAACCAGCTCCTAAACAATGCCTACCAGGCCTTTAAAAACAGGAAAAAAGAAAAACAGCTGATTTTCACCCTTAATCATAAGGTCCTTCAGTTAAACAGCCTGATTGACACCGGGATAGAAATCGCGAAAATTAGTCAGGATTTCTCTCTCTATGAACTCGCTCTGGAAAGGGCGGCATCTATGACAAACGCGTCGAAGGCGCTTCTCTTTGTCGACGACGGCTCAGGTTCAGCGGAAAAGTATTACTTCCCCGGCGAATTTAAAATCGAAGAAAGCGAAGAACCGGGATTCAGAATAGAAGCCGATTTCAAATTTAAAAACACAGGGTATCATTTTTTGCTTTTGAACAAAGAAAGCCGCGAAGGTTACATCCCTTTCGAAGAAACCGATAAGCTTCTTCTAGATGCCTTCGGCAGGCAGGTGCTTGGAGCGGTCGAAAACCGCTATCTCCATCAGGAAGAACTGGAAAAACAAAAAATCGAACAGGAACTCTCCGTCGCGGGTTCAATCCAGAGGAAAATAATACCCGACAGGCTCCCTGAAATCGTTAATTACGATCTGGCCGGGATCAACATCCCTTCAAAGGAGGTAGGAGGAGATTATTACGACTGCAAACAATTAAAAGACGGCAGGTATGCGATGATAATTGCGGACGTATCGGGTAAAGGAGTGCCGGCGGCTCTTCTCGTCAGCAGCCTGAACGCTTCACTCAATCCATATTTCGAAAGCGGACTGAGTTTGTCCGAGATAGCATTCCGGATAAACAAATTAATATTCAGCGCTACTCCTCCCGATAAATATATAACCTCCTTTCTTGCTTTACTTACACCTCAAACCGGCGATCTGGAAATATTAAACGCCGGGCATAATCCCATCTACCTTTTGACCCGGGAAAAAGAAATAAAGGAGCTGACAAAAGGCGGACTATCATTCGGGATGTTCGATATGGATGTGCCTTATGACAGCGAAAATATAATTATGAAGCCCGGAGACCGCCTGCTGCTTTATACCGACGGTATTCCCGAGGCTATGAATATGGATGAAGAAGTATATTCGGACGAGACATTAATTGATTTTTTCAGAGAAAAGAATTTCGAAAACGCCGGAACTTTTATAAATGAACTTATTAAAGATATTAAAAGACATACGGGTAATACGCCGCAAAGCGACGACATTACGGCGCTGTATTTAACGAGGTTAGCCTGAATCAGGCATTTAGGTTTCATTAATGACGCCTTCAAGCGCATGGGCATCAAATTAATTTTAAATTATTATTTTCTAAGCCATTAAATTATAAGTAATTGCCAGCATGATAATGCTAAAGTTATCTCTTCGAATCCCGAGGGGATCACTTACGTGATAAGCCCTTCTCTTTCCAAGGGAAGGGTTGGCATTGCCACTATGTGGGATGGGTCTAGGAGTTTTTAAATCGTTGGAACCCTCTCCTACCTCTCCCTTAAAAAGAGAGAGGTTTATCGCATAGCGATCCCTTCGGGATTATTAATCTTTACATTTTTCATTCTGTCACAAACATTTTTTCTTGTCGTTTTAATTTATAATATGACATTATTTATTATATAAAATTTTTCCCCAATTTAATAAAACTTTTTATGCCGCATATGATAATTTAGCAAACAAACTTCACAACTCAACAAATTAAAAAAGGTAATATATGAGAATCATGGTTGTTGACGACGAAAAAGACATGAAAATGTTATTCGAGCAAAGATTCAGAAGAGAAATAAAATCCGGGAAGCTCGCATTTTTATTCGCTTTCTCCGGCGAAGAGGCCTGCGATTATCTCTCGTCAAACGGAGCCGAGGACGTAAATCATATTTTATCCGACATTAATATGCCGGGTATGAACGGGCTTGAACTGTTAAAATGGATAAAAGAAAATTATCCCGGATTGAAGGTGGCGATGATAACCGCTTACGGCGACGAAAACAACTACAGGAAAGCCGTGGAATACGGCTGCGACGGTTACCTGACGAAACCCCTTGACTTCATCGAATTGAAGGAAAAAGTTTTTACAGGACAGGAAAAATCATAAAATAACAAATCAACAATCTTAAATGTCTAAACAAATTAAAATGAATAAGACCAACCACAGTGCGGACGAGATAACCACCAAAATCAAGCACCTTAAAAAAAAGCTGTCGAAGCGCGAAGCCGAACTTAAAATAATAAACTCAATCGGCGAAGCTATGACGCAAAAACTCGACTTAGAAACCGTGACCAAGCTTATAGGCGACAAGATCAGGGAAATATTTAAAGCCGAAGTTACCGAAATACTTCTGCTCGGACAGTCCGACAATATGGTAAGGGTACCTTACTCATTTTTCAGAGATTACCAGAAAGTTGAACCTTTCTCCCTGGGTAAAGGATTGACCTCTTACGTTATAAAAACTAGAAAGCCCCTGGTAATTGGAAAACTTAAGGACCAGGAAAATTACGGCGCAGTGTATGAAGAGAGTATAGGCGAAGCGGATTATACGGAATCTTATCTGGGAGTGCCGATTATAAATGAAGATACTGTTTTGGGCGTGGTAAGCGTACAAAGCTATAAAAAGAACGCGTTTTCAGAGGATAACGTCCGGCTGCTTTCAACGCTTTCCTCGAATATTGGCGTTGCATTTAAAAATGCCGAATTGTTCGAAAAAACCGTAAAACTGCTGGAAGAGACAAAACAGCAGGCGATTGAATTAAAAATAATCAACAGCGTGGGAGAAGGACTCGCCAAGCAGCTCGATTTCCAGTCCATAATAGACCTTGTAGGCGAGAGGATCCGCGAAGTATTCAATGCCGAGATAGTCACCGTTTCAACCTACGACGCCGAGAAAAATAAAATCCACCACAGGTACGCGGTCGAACTTAACCAAAGATATTATTTTAAAGAGCCGATTGACGTAGACCCCGGAAGACGGGAGATTATTCAAACTCGGCGGCCTTTGATTTTCGAAACAAGCGCTGAATATATAAAGCGGAGCGGCGGCAAAATTTTGGCCGGCGAGATGCCAGAGTCCTATATGGGCGTCCCGATTTTGAGGAACCGGCAGGTTACCGGGGTAATTACGGTTCAGGATTTAAAAAAGCAGAATCTTTACAGGGACAAGGATGCCAGTCTGCTGATGACGCTGGCGGCAAATATGGGAGTTGCATTGGAAAATGCCAGGCTGTTCGAGGAGACAAAGCGCCTGCTTAACGAAACCCAGCAGAGGAACGTGGAACTTTCCATTTTAAATGTCATCCAGGAAGGCCTGGTCGAAGAAATGGACTTCCAGGCTATTATAAACCTGGTCGGCGATAAATTCAGGGAAGCCCTGAATTTTCAGGACCTGGGCGTCAGGCTGTACGACAACGAAACCGATACGCTGCACTTTCCATACGAATACGAGCACGGCGAAAGACTATACCTGGAATCAATGGCGCCGACACCCATCTCGAAATACGTTCTCACTACCGGAAAAGTACTTCACCTTCAAAGAAATACGGACGAAGAACTCGCGCGGTTAGGAATTTCCGGCAAGGTCACCATTAACGGGACGGATAGAAGTATGTCCGTTATCGCGGTTCCCATAATATCCGGAAATATTCCCAAAGGATTATTGATAATCGAAGATTACGAAAAGTACGATGCGTTTTCGGAATCGGACGTAAGGCTGCTGACTACCGTAGCAAACAGCATGAGCGTTGCGCTGGAGAATGCCAGGCTGTTTAACGAAACGTTGAGGCTGCTGGACGAAAGCAAAAAAAGGACCGCGGAATTGAGTACCGTAAACAGCATCAGCCAGGCTATTGTAAGCCACCTGGAAATTAAAAATCTTATTAACCTTGTCGGTACCAAAGTAAGGGATCTTTTCAACGCAAACATCGTTTACCTTGCTCTTCTGGATAAGAGCAGAGGGGTTATTAATTTTCCTTACGGATACGGGGATGAATTTCCTCCGCTGAAACTGGGAGAAGGATTGACCTCACATATAATTATAAAGAAGGAACCTCTTCTTATAAACAAAGAGATGGAAGAAAAGACCGAGGCGCTGGGAGTCAACAGGATCGGTATTCCGTCGGCCTCTTACCTCGGCGTACCTATCCCCGTGGGAGACGAAATTATCGGAGTGCTCAGCGTTCAGAGCACGGAAAAAGAAAACGTATTTAACGAAGACGACTTGCGTCTTCTGACCACGATTGCGGCCCACGTAGGCATTGCTATAAATAACGCAAACGCATATGAAGAGCTGAACAAAACATTGATAAATTTAAAAGCCACGCAGAACCAGCTCGTCGCGCAGGAAAAGCTCGCTTCACTTGGACAGCTAACAGCCGGCATCGCTCACGAGATTAAGAATCCGTTGAATTTCGTTAATAATTTTTCCGAATTGTCGGTAAACCTTGTCGACGAATTGAAGGAAGGCTTTACCAGACTGGAATCAAAAATAGACGTAGAGGATTTCTCGGATATGTCCGAAACTTTGAATATGCTGCAGCAGAACGCCGAAAAGATAAGGGAACACGGAAAGAGAGCGGACAGCATCGTTCACAGCATGCTCCAGCACTCAAGGGGCAAGGCCGGCGAAAAGCAAATGACGGATCTAAATTCAATGCTTGACGAAGACTTGAATCTGGTTTACCACGGATTGAGAGCGCAGGACAGCGGTTTCAACATTACAATTGTCCGCGAATACGAGGAAAAGCTCGAAAAGATTAATATTATTCCCCAGGACATCAGCCGGGTATTCCTAAATATACTCTCGAACGGGTGCTACGAGGCCAACCGTAAAAAAATCGAACTAAAATCCGGTGAACCCGCGGAAATAAAAGTATCTACCAGGGACACGGGGAAAAATGTTGAAGTAAGAATAAGGGACAACGGCAGCGGTATACCCAAAGAAATACGGGGCCAATTATTTACTCCTTTCTTTACAACCAAACCGGCAGGAAAAGGCACCGGCCTGGGACTATCCATCAGCTACGATATCGTTGTACAGGAACACCACGGCGAATTGTTTTTCGAAACCGAAGAAGGTTCGTTCACTGAGTTTGTAATCAGGCTGCCGAAATAAAAATCCTATATAATATTATGATGTATAAAATATCTTTTTCAAAAAAATTAATCGCATGGGAAATAAATTGTCCGCGGTAAAACACAAATTAAAGAACCGATTCCTGAAATTACATTTTGAGAAAACATTGAAACCCTTAAAATATATACGGATAAATTTTTTATTAATACTCTGCGCATTTATTTTCGGTATTGCGGATGCCCAGGTACTTAATACCCAGCGTATTTCATTATCACAGGGATTATCGGACAACCATGTCTTTTCCATATTCAAGGATTCCTACGGATTCATATGGGTCGGAACTTTAAACGGACTAGACATGTACGACGGCTATAATTTTAAAATTTACCGCAGCGAATTAAGCAACGATAAATCAATTTCAAGCAACAGTATCTTTAAAATTACCGAAGATAAGGAGCATAATATCTGGACTGCCGATATGTCGGGAGTATCCGAGTTTAATCGATATAATCAAACATTTAAAAACTTCGATATCAGGAAATTCCTCGGTAATATTCCCGCTACTAACCCCGAAGCGGTTGATATTTACTGCGATCCGGACAACAATATTTGGGTAGGATCCATAGGAGGCGGACTGCTTAAGTACGACAGGAAAAGCATGCACTTCGTACAAATAGCTTATGATACGACTAATGCCGGCAAACCAAACTCCAACGGTGATGTTGTAAAAGGCATTTGCTTCTACAACGGTAAATTATGGGTGATGAGCTGGCTCTACGGATTGTGCTATTACGATCCGGTTAAGAAGCTGCTGGAAGTACAGAATTTTAGATTTGAAAATAACCTTTCACGTTTAACGAATTTTACCGACCGGGGCACTTATTTATATCCGGATCAAAACGGAAATTTATGGATACTAACATTAAAGGGTATATACAAGTATTTCAATAAAAACAATATTATGCGTGTAATTGCCGAAAAAAATATACCCCCGTTGAACCAGGCTTTATTTTTCCCGGGGATAACACAGGACGCGGACGGAAATATCTGGGTATGCAGCGAGATGTTCGGGCTTTTAAAATTCGATGGAGTGACTGAAAGCTATAAACGCGAATATTTAAATAAAACCGAAGAAAATTCAAAAAGCAATACGCCGGAATTTTATGTAACCTCTTTATGTCTTGATAACTCGGGTATTATATGGATAGGTACGCTGCTTCACGGGATATATAAATACGACCGGAACAGCGAGCCGTTCGTAAATTACCGGTACGACAAGGATAATAAAAACAGTTTAAGCGGCAATTATATTTCAGCGCTGTACCCTTCAACCTTTAATAAGAATTTAATTTATGTAGGTACAAGGGGCGCCGGATTTAATAAATTTTATCCGCTGCAGAATAAATTTGAACGAATTCCATTAAAGCTTAAAAAAGATGAGTACGGCGGCTCCGTAAGGTCATTCCTTGAGAACGGCGACGGCACGCTTTACCTTGGAACCTGGGGCGCGGGTCTATACAAATATTATCCCGACGGAACGGTCAAACTTGTTTTGCAGAGCACCCCCCTTTCCACCGAGAGTCTTTCCGGCAACTTGATAAGTGTTCTTAAGCGGGACGAAAAAGGCAGGATATGGATAGGTACTTCGAACGGATTGAATATTTACAACCCGGTTACAAATAATATTACCGGAATTTATTCCGTAGACAACAGGCTGTATCCGGACAGGCTCATGAACTTGATCCGGTCAAAAGAAAATTCACACTCGGTGCTTCAGTCGATATTAAAGGTCGGGAACGACAAGAATATAACAAAGCAATTAACTATAAATAAACCGGACAATTATTTAATAATTTCTGCCGGCGAAGGTACAAGAGTACAATCTCCCCATAATTTCGATTACGGTTGGCTTGAGAACAAGAACGGCGATACGGTTTGGTCCGCCCGAAATTACTACAAGTCATTCTATCTGGGAGGCAACTCTAAAAACAGAATAGTCGTAGGCATGATTAAACTGGTGCCCGGAATATATAAGTTAAGATATATATCTGACGACAGCCATTCTTACGGTCACTGGAACGCAGCTCCCCCGCCCGACTCCGCACTTTGGGGTATACAGGTAATAAAGCTTACGGATAATGAGGGAAATCTCGCCGAAAACCTGATTAAAAAAGCCGACGACCGGGTATTAATCGGGGGAACAGATATTCACGATATAAATATTTCGCCCGACGGCACGATATGGATCGGAACCGCTTTTAACGGACTGACAAGATATGACCCCGCTGCCGGAAAAATAAATTATTTCACCGCGCATCCAAAGAACCCCGACAGTCTGAGCGGCAATTGGATACAGATGATTTACCGCGACAAAAACGGGATCTTATGGATAGCTACACAGAACGGACTCGACAGATTCGATCCCGTTTCAAAAAAATTCAAAACATACTACGAGGAAGACGGACTTCCTTCCAACAATTTAACCGCTCTTTCGGAAGACAACGGCGGAAACCTTTGGATATCTTCTGACAACGGCATCACCAGAATGAATATGGACAGCACCGACGGAAGGGTCTCGTTCGTTAATTACGATACGCGTTACGGACTGATCAGTACGACATTTAACGGACTGGCTGCAGCAAAAGGAAGCGACGGGAAACTTTACTTCGGAAGCGACCAGGGCCTGGTGGAATTTTCTCCGGTTAAATTCAACAGCAAACCGCCGGTTGTCCAGCTTACCGGTATACGCATTTCGAACGAGTCGGTTACCTTTATGGGCAGCGAAGATCCGCTTAAAACATCCGTAATGGATGCTAAGGAAATGAAACTAAGCAGTTCACAGAACGATATATCCTTCGACTTTACGGCACTTGACTTTTCCCATCCCGAAAAAAATAAATATGCGCATATGCTAAAGGGATACGATAAAAATTGGATTTACGACAACAGGCGTTTCGCCAATTATACAAATCTGGACCCCGGCAGATATGTTTTCGAAATACGCGCGGCAAACAGCGACGGGATATGGAATAACAATGGCAAAACACTGACCATAATCATAATGCCGCCGTGGTGGAAAACCGGCTGGGCTTATGCCGGTTATATACTTATTTTTGCCGGACTTGTTTTTTCGATCGACCGTTTTCAAAGAAGAAGACTCTTGACCAAAGAACGCGAAAGACAAAGAATTAACGAAATGGAACTGCGCGCACAGACGGCCGAACTGCGTACAAAAGCCCTGGAAGCCGAAAGCCGGGCACTCGAACTCGAAAACGAAAGGAAGACGCAAGAACTTGAAGAGGCGCGGCAGCTTCAGCTTTCGCTTCTGCCGAAACAACTGCCCAAGCTTCCGAATCTGGACATAGCGGTATATATGAAAACCGCAACGGAGGTCGGCGGCGACTATTACGATTTCCACGTCGGCATGGACGGAACTTTAACCGTTGTACTGGGCGATGCTACCGGGCACGGCATGAAAGCCGGTACTATGGTTACCGCGGCTAAGTCCCTGTTCAACAGCTATGCTTCAAACTCGGACATTCTTTACACGTTTCATGAAATGTCCCGGTGCATAAAGCAGATGCACTTCCATATGCTTTCAATGTGCTTCGCCATGCTTAAGATTAGAAGCAACGTACTAAAGATGTCCTCCGCCGGTATGCCGCCCGTCATTATCTACAGGAAAGACGACAGGACGGTCGAAGAACACGTAATGAAGGGAATGCCTCTCGGTACGATCGATAAATTTCCTTACGACGTAAGAGAGACGAAGCTCAACAAAGGCGATACGCTGTTGATGCTCAGCGACGGTCTGCCGGAACTGCATAACGACGGCAAGGATATGTACGGGTATAAAAGAGTCAGGAACGAATTCGAAAACGTTGCGGAAAAGAGTCCTGAAGAAATCATAGAACATTTAAAGAACTCGGGTTCCGACTGGATAAACGGCAGGGAACCCGATGACGACGTGACCTTCGTGGTTATCAAAATGAAGTAATACCTTCAACCGACTGCACATGAAATAATTCGCAAGCCTAGATATTTAAAAATTCAAACACACAATGGTTATCCTGACAATAAAACAATTGAACCATTTAACAATATGCCCTTATTATCGATTAAATTTCAAACAAGCCAATCATCAATCGTCAATAATCAATCCCAAACTCCGTTACCGGCTTCCTATGAGCTGAACAATTACTTCTCTTCTTCTCGGACGAACGTCGAATTCTACCAAAACAACTTGCTGCCAAGTCCCAAGCAAAGGCTTTTTATCAATAAACGGAACTGTAAAAGATGCGCCCTGCAGGGCGGCTCTAATATGGGAATGTCCGTTCCCGTCATGCCATGTATCGTCGTGTTTATATCTTATTTCGGCCGGCGCTATCTTTTCGAAGAATGCCGGATAATCCGCCAATAATCCCGGCTCATATTCTATTGACGTGATCCCTGCCGTTGAGCCTCCGATAAAAATAAGAGCACTGCCTTCTTTGAACCCGGACTTTTTTATTTGCTCTTCCACCTTTTCCGTAATATTCAAAAGCTCGGTGTTCCCCCTGGTTTTTACTTCAAAAGACAGAGTTGTAATTTCTATCATGCTGCCGCTCCTTCCTTCAACCTGAAATTTTGAAAATTGATTTCGTCCGATTACAAAAAGAAAAAGAGATCTGCAAATAAGGGAAAAATCGAACCGCGAATTATAAAGTTATGGAATTCATAATCTCGTAAAATTTAATTAAATTTGAAACAAATTTTAATCCATACACAATAACGGTATATTATTTTATGCTTACCAATGACTATATAGAACTCGAGGAAAACTTCGGGGCACATAATTATCATCCTTTGGACGTAGTGATAAGTAAAGCCGAAGGGGTTTGGGTTTACGACGTTGAGGGGAAAAAATACCTTGATTGTCTTGCCGCATATTCCGCAGTAAACCAGGGGCACTGCCACCCCAGGATACTCAAAGCGCTTAAAAACCAGGCGGAGAAGGTGACTCTCACTTCAAGAGCATTCAGAAACGATCAGCTTCCTTTTTTATATAAAGAAGTATGCGAATTAACCGGATATCAGATGTTCCTGCCCATGAATTCCGGCGCCGAAGCGGTTGAAACCGCGTTAAAAGCAGCCAGGAAATGGGCGTATAAAGTAAAAGGCGTTGAAGAAAATAAAGCCGAAATAATAACCTGTAGGAACAATTTTGCCGGGAGAACGATAAGTATAGTCAGCTTTTCTACTGAAGAACAATACAAAGACGGGTTCGGTCCTTTTACGCAGGGTTTTAAAATAGTACCTTACGGCGACGCGGAAGCCGTTGAAAAAGCAATTACAAAAAATACGGCGGCATTTCTTGTCGAGCCCATCCAGGGAGAAGGCGGCGTTATTGTGCCTCCCGACGGCTATTTGAAGAAGACTGCCGATATTTGCAAGAAGCATAATGTGCTTTTTATGGCGGACGAGATACAATCCGGCCTCGGACGCAGCGGGAAATTATTTGCCTTTGAATACGAAAATATAAAACCGGACGTAGTTATTATCGGAAAGGCGCTTTCCGGCGGATTTTATCCGGTATCGGGAGTATTATCGGGCAAAGACGTTCTGGGAGTCTTTAATCCCGGCGATCACGGGTCCACATTCGGTGGAAACCCCCTCGGCGCCGCGGTTGCAAGAGAAAGCCTGAAAGTGCTTATAGAAGAAGATCTGATAAAAAAATCATTCGAGTCGGGAATTTATTTCAGGGACAAGCTTAAAGCGATTAAATCGAACTACATAAAAGAAATCCGGGGAAAAGGCCTTTTCATCGGCGTCGAATTGAAGCCGGAAGCCGGCGGCGCGAGAAGATTTTGCGAGGCCTTAATGAATAAAGGCATATTGTGCAAGGAAACGCACGAAAATGTTATTAGGTTTGCCCCGCCTCTTGTAATTAAGAAAGAAGAAATAGATTGGGCGGCCGGACTTGTTAAAGAAGTAATGGAATCGATATAAGATTGATCGGGATATTTTCAATATGAGGCTGCGACGGGTAATTTTCGGACAGCCTCATATTGAGGAATAGGAGGTTTAATTAAGAAATTTATTTAAAAAGACTTTCGTATCTTCTATAGCTTTGTTTAGGACGTCCATTCTTCCGAATATATTTTCGATATCGTTTTGTTTGCTGGAGAGCTCTATTCCCAGCGCCTCATCTCCTATTTTTTTAGCTCCGACGGAATAACTGGCCCCTTTTATCGTGTGTGCCTCGTTGGTTATTTTTTCCAAATCTTTAACCTTCACATAATCGTCAAGCTTTTTAAAACGCTCGTCCATATCGTCAATGAAGCTGTGCAGCAATTCTTTTTGAAAATCTTTGTCGCCCATACTCATCTTTTCCAGAACAATTAAATCAAATATCGGATCTTCATTTTCTTCGGGTTCGTTTTTTTCAGCAAGGATTATCTTGTCGAGTCCCAGCCATTTATCTATAATCATTAGTAATTGTTCCGAAATAATCGGTTTGGTCACATAATCGTTCATCCCGGCATCTATGCATCTTTCTTTATCACCCATCAAAGCGTGGGCAGTAATTGCTATAATCGGTATTTTGTTTTTGGGATTTGACAGATGCCTTATCATCTTTGTTGCTGTGAAACCGTCCATTTCAGGCATTTGGACATCCATCAAAACGACGTCAAATTCACCTTCTCTAACGGCTACTACGGCTTCCAGTCCGTTATTAACCGGGGACGAATTATAACCGGCAAACTTCAAAATTCGTAAAGCCACTTTTTGATTAATTAAATTATCTTCCGCCAGCAGAATCTTGAACTTGCCTCTTTCTTCTTTTAATACTTCATTCATTTCAAATTCCGAGAATATAATTTGCTTATTGTTTATTTAAAGAGCCAAAGGTCTTATGAGAACAACTTTAGGCGATTTTATTACGGCCGTTTATTAACCAAACGGTCTATCCGCATTTTCCACTCGATTTATTATCGAATTTTTAGCCGAATTGTTAATATCGGGGAAATTTTATTTTTTCGACGGTTTCCATGTGATTTATTATTATTTCAAAAGATATTATTATGAAGATTATGCAGGTTTAAGTAATTTTCCCGGTAAAAGTTTAATAGCAGGGTAAAATGGCAGGTTTTCTTTAT
Source organism: Ignavibacteriaceae bacterium (assembly GCA_046706945.1). Lineage (GTDB taxonomy): Bacteria > Bacteroidota > Ignavibacteria > Ignavibacteriales > Ignavibacteriaceae > FEN-1297. The sequence continues at coordinate 25,683 of JBJKOY010000226.1, forward strand.
TCAATCGACGTCTCCGTACTTTATTTTTTTAATCATACTTTATCTACCCCGGTTCTTAACAGGTTTTTCGGTATAATTACGAACGTCAACAACTGGTATATCGCCTATTTAATATTATTGGGAATAAGTTTTACAAAAGGCGGCAGGAAAGGGAAAATGGCGGTTGTGGGCGTGCTGATTCTAATCCTGGTTACCGACCAGTTCGGTGCAAGGGTGCTAAAAGAATGGGTGGGAAGAATAAGACCCTGCAACGCACTTCCGGACGTTATTACTCCTCTGGGCTGCAACGGAACGTTTTCATTCCCGTCAAACCACGCTTTAAATAATTTCGCGGCCGCAGTGTTCTTTTATAAAATTTTTCCTAAATTAAAATGGCTCCTGTTGATTACGGCATCTTTAATTGCCGTTTCGAGAGTATACATGGGACTTCACTACCCGTCGGATATTGTCGGAGGAGCTATTATCGGTTCGGCCTTCGGTTATATATTTTCTTTTGCATTGCTGAAAATAGACGAGTACCGGGAAAATAAAAACCTGGCCGCGGATCACGAATAAAAACAATAACTTCGCTATTTATATGGAAAAAAACCTCTCGCAAAATTTGACAGTAAGGAATGCCGTTCCGGCAGACATTCCTATAATCCTGGGACTTATTAAAGAACTGGCCGAATACGAAAAACTTGCCGGCGAAGTTACCGCAACTGAAGATTTACTTAAAGAAAATTTGTTCGGGCCTAAAAAATATGCCGAAGTTCTTATTGCAGAGTACAAGGGCAAACCGGCGGGTCAAGCCTTATTTTTCCATAATTTCTCCACTTTTCTGGGAAAGCCGGGAATATACCTCGAAGACATATACGTAAAACCGGAATTGCGGGGAAAAGGTATCGGCAAAATCCTGCTCATGGAAGTGGTTAAGCTTGCCAAGAAAAGGAACTGCGGAAGAGTGGAATGGGTAGTACTCGATTGGAACGAACCATCCATAAATTTTTATAAAAGCCTCGGCGCGGTGCCTATGAACGAATGGTCGACTTTCAGGCTGACGGAAGACGCCATTGACAAACTGTCAACATAAAATACGTGAGCCGAGAGGCATGTTTAAACTTATTATCGGATTCTGAAATTCTGCTATTTTTTCTTATTTTTAACTCTAACTATTTCGTCATTACGGATATCGACGAATGAATCAATTTGAGCTGAAATTTTATAAACATATAAGGAATAAAAATGGCTAATAACGGTAACAGACGGGTTGTCGTAACGGGTATGGGAGCATTAACTCCGATCGGATTAAGCGTAAATGAATTTTTTGAAGGCATGATGAACGGGAAAAGCGGCAGTGCATTAATTACGAGTTTCGATACTTCAAAATTGGATACGAAATTTGCGTGCGAACTCAAAGGTTTTGACGTTGCGAAATACTTGGACAGAAAAACGGCGAGAAGACTTGACCGTTATGCTCAGTATGCAATGGCTGCATCAATGCAGGCAGTTGAAGACAGCGGGCTCGAGGTAAAAAATCTTACCGAGGAACAAAGAGACAGAATCGGAGTGGTCTTCGGAAGCGGCATCGGAGGCATCGAAACATTTTACAATCAATCCATAGTAAATTATACCGAAGGACCCGACCGCATTTCGCCTTTTTTTATTACAATGCTGATACCGGATATTGCCAGCGGATATATTTCGATCCATTACGGTTTCAGGGGGCCGAATTACTGCATAGTCTCGGCATGTGCTACCGCGAACAACAACATGATCGACGGGTATATGCTTATAAGGAACGGCTTTGCGGATGTAATAGTTACGGGCGGAAGCGAAGCCGCTGTAAACCAGATCGGTCTGGGAGGCTTTAACGCGAATAAAGCTTTATCTACCCGGAACGATTCGCCGGAAACAGCTAGCCGTCCATTCGATTTGACGCGCGACGGTTTCGTTATGGGAGAAGGCGCCGGGGCTTTAATTCTAGAGGAACTGGAAACCGCGAAAAAGAGAGGCGCAAAAATATATGCGGAGATAATCGGCGCCGGCTTATCCGCAGACGCGCATCATATAACGGCTCCGCACCCCGACGGGACGGGAGCCATTAACGCGATGGAAATGGCGCTTAAAGACGCCGGAATAAATAAAGAAGAAATCGGCTATATAAATATGCCCGGTACCTCCACCCCTCCCGGCGATATCGCGGAGACGAAAGCTATTAAAAAAGTTTTCGGCGATTATGCGTATAAGATGAACGTATCGTCAACGAAAAGTATGACCGGACACCTTCTGGGTGCCGCCGGAGCCGTCGAGGCCATAGCTTCCATACTTGCGATAAATAAAAGCGTAATACCGCCTACGATCAATTTCCGGAATCCCGACCCGGAATGCGATTTAAACTATACTTTTAATAAACCGCAGGAAAAAACGGTAACCGTGGCGTTAAGCAACGCTTTCGGTTTCGGAGGTCATAATACTTCAGTCCTGTTTAAAAAGTTCGAATAGGCTGTAATTTGAGGAGCCGGCTTTTAATAATTCTTCAAAAAGTTCTTTAAATATATTTAATTATTAAATAACGAGAGAACAATGGAACGTTCAATGGTCACTACGGCTTTTGACTTCGATAACTATAAAATAGTAAAACAAATCGGTATCGTCAGGGGAATAACAGTACGCTCGCGTTCTATAGTCGGAACGATCGGCGGTACTCTTCAAACATTATTCGGAGGCAATATTTCTTTGTTCACCGAACTCTGCGAAAAGACAAGGGAAGAATCGTTCGAATTAATGATAAGACATGCCGAAGAACTGGGAGCCAACGCCGTCATCGGGATGAGATACGATACTACGGATGTTCTTCAGGGAGTAAGCGAAGTTCTGTGCTACGGAACGGCGGTAGTAGTAGAGCGTGTATGATCATCCTAAATAAAGCTTCCGCCGAACATTATAACTGGGGAGAGAACTGCGACGGATGGCACCTGCTGAAAAATAATAATCTCAGTGTTATCAGAGAACTGGTTCCTCCCGGTTCGTCAGAAGTAAGCCATTACCATGAACGGTCGCGGCAGTTGTTTTTCATACTTGAAGGCGAGGCAAGGCTGGAAGTTTCGGGGAAAACCTACCTGCTAAATAAAAACGACTCCCTGTAAATTCCGCCTATGTCCGTCCACAAGCTGAGCAATAAAAGCGGGGAGGATTTGGAATTTCTGGTCATCTCGCAGCCGCCGAGCCATGGTGATAGAATCACAGTGTAGATTTATATATTTTATTATTTTACAGGAATTGTAAATGAGCATGAATTTCTTTTACCAATCAAAGGATCGGTAAAAATGAACGATGCATTATTCAGAGAAAATGTTATTGAACTGCTAAACGGCGGAAGCGCGCACGCCAAATTATCGAAGGCCCTTGCCGATTTGCTGCCAGCCAACAGAAATAAAATCCCTGAGAATTCCCCTTATTCCGTTTGGGATTTATTCGAACATTTAAGGATTGCGCAAAACGATATATATAAGTATATCGTCGATCCCGGGTGGAAATCGCCTTCGTGGCCGGACGAATACTGGCCGGAAAAGGATCATGCGGATATCGGCGATAAAAAATGGAACGAATCGGTCAAGTTGTTTAATGCGGATTCGGAAGGATTGATTAAAATTGCGCAGGATCCCGCAATCGATCTTCTCTCGCAAATTCCCCACGCTCCCGGCGTAACATACTTGAGAGAACTAATGCTGGCTGCCGATCATAACGCTTACCATCTGGGTCAGATTATTCTCGTTAGAAAACTGCTCGACAACTGGTAACAAATACCGATTATTATATTATATAAAATTAAATGAAAAAATCTTTAGTTATCCCGGTTCTGATAATTGCGTGTATTAAACTTAGTTTTGCGGACAATTATCCGAGGAATTACGATATTGATATTATTCACTATAC
>JBJKOY010000227.1:0-4834 GCA_046706945.1 Ignavibacteriaceae bacterium
GGATTGGAGGGTTAATCCATAAAATTTATATATGCGCAAAGAAATTATTTTTATTCTCGTTAAGAGATTTGTAAGCTCGATCGTTATTTTATTTCTATTGATAACGTTTCTTTTCGTATTATTAAGAATTTCTCCCGGCGATCCTTCGTTAAAGTATGCTTCGCCGGAATTAAGCCCCCGCCTTGCATCATTGGTAAAAGATTCCTTCGGATTAAACCGGTCGCTGCCTGCTCAGTACGGACAGTTCCTTACGAATCTTTTCACGGGCAACCTGGGCATATCCTATACATACAGGATACCGGTTATAAGCGTGATCGGTTACTACCTTCCTTTTACCCTGATCTTTTCACTTTCGTCCTTCGTTATTCAAATTGTCTTCGCGTTTTTGCTGGCCTTCGCCGCTTACAGGAACCTTCGGAAAAGAACGGACAAATATCTTTCCAGACTAAGCCTTGTTACGTATTCCATCCCGTCCTTCGTGATAGGAGTATCATTGATTTTTATTTTTTCTGAGTGGCTGGGAATTTTTCCCTCGTCCGGTTTAATCTCATACGGTAATTCCGAATTAACTTTTGCAGGCAGATTATGGGAATATGCCGGTCATATGGTCCTTCCTTTGATGACCTTATCCATACCCGGCATAGCCGAATATTTTAAATACCTTAGGGACAATCTTGAAGATACGAGCAGCAAGCCGTTTATCGAAAATTTAAGGGCGCAGGGATTCGCCGAAAGGGAGATTATCTGGAAGCATATTATTCCGAACGCGGTAAATCCTTTGATATCCGTGGCCGGCGTCGAACTCGGTCTGCTTCTCGGGGGAGCGCTGATAACGGAAGTAATTTTTGCTTTGCCCGGTATGGGAAGGCTTACCGTTAACGCCATCTTTGCAAGGGATTATCCTCTGATCGTCGGATGTACTTTTGTATCGGGAATAGCGGTTATTCTGGCAAACCTTCTCTCGGATTTGCTAAAAGCGAAGCTAGACAAAAGAGTACTAAAAGGAATGCTGGATTAAATGTTAAAAAAGTTTAATATATGGCAGTGCGTAGTTGCCGTAAGTTTAATCTTGATAATTATACGGTTCGACCTTTTATTAAATACTTTTTTATTAATATTTTATCTTATCCGTCTGTCATGTTACAACTTCGGCGCGGCATACGGCCAGTTAAGTTTTAATTTACTGGATTCCGTAGTTTCTTTAACCGTTGCCGCAGTCCCGGCGGTAGCATTTATAAAAAGGAAAAAGATAAAACTGCTGCGCAGAAGCCTGGATTTTACGTCTTTGATTTTAATTATACTTTGCTTTTTTTTCGTTTATGCGCCGCTGGCCGCAGAGTATAATCCGGATTTTCAAAAGGATCTCTCGGTAACGAAATTACTGGGACCTTTAAGTTCGAGAAAAGTGCTTCATTTAAAGCATGCTGCTCCGGCCGGAAATCCGCTCGCAGATTACTTAAAAGTAAAAGACCGGGTAATAAAAAAGTCGTATAACGAAAACGTTATCCTGGCCGACAGCATAACCGTCGGCAATAATATTATTTATTATCAGGACGGCATTAAATATGCCGTTGACAGAAGTCGAATCGAAACCGAAAACGGCTATCCGGTTGTTTCTACAAATTATTATTTTTTCGGGACGGACGAACTGGGCCGGGATATATTCACCAGATTAATTTACGGTGCCAGAGTATCGTTATTTGTGGGATTGGGCTCCGTAATTGTTTCATTTATCCTGGGACTGGGCATGGGATTTATAGCCGGATATTCCGGAGGCTTTATTAATTCTTTTTTAAACAGGATCAGCGAAATGTTCCTTGTATTCCCGGTATTGTTTTTAATAATTCTAATCCTGGCGCTGTTCGGTAATTCCATTATAAGTATTATCGTAATACTCGGTTTTTCCGGCTGGATGAGTTTATTTAAAATCGTTCGGGGAGAGGTCCTTTCCATAAAGAATAAGGACTTTTTTATTACAGCGCGATTAATCGGTCTTACCCGGAAAGAACTGCTGCTTAAGGAGGTCCTTCCGGTTATATTGGCTCCCGTTGTAGTCAATCTTGTTTTCCAGTACGGGAACGTTATTCTGGCGGAAGCCGCATTAAGCTTTTTAGGCCTGGGTACCGGAAGCGTTTATCCTTCGTGGGGAGCGATGATAGAGGCAGGACAAAATTACTTGTCCCAAGCCTGGTGGATGATATTTTTCCCGGGACTATTTCTTTCCGTAACTTTGTACACGGCAAATAATTTAGGTAAACAATTGCAGGTATATTTTAATCCGCGGTTGGACTATGATTAACGACAGATATTCAATAAAAAAGAAATTGGGTAAAGGTAGAAGCAGCGTATTCCTCTGCGAAGATAATATATTACCCGGGAAGGAGTTCGCCGTAAAAATCCTTCCGGTTCGTGCCGGCGGGGAAGAAATTAAGTTATTTAGGGATGAATTTTTCATACTGCAGAACTTAAATCATCCTAATATAGTTAAATCATTCGAATACGGAACGGTTCTAAAGATTGAGGGAAATGAATATGAAATTGAAGCGGGAAGTAAATTCTTTACCCTTGAGTTATGTAACGGCGTGCCGATTTCGGAATTTCCGGGAATTGGAAAAGAAACCGTTCTGCGCGGCGTTCTTACACAAGTATGTTCGGTTTTGTACTACTTGCACCAATCCAACTATATTTATTATGACTTAAAGGCAGATAACCTCTTTGTCGCTGGGTCGGAAGAAAGTCCTTTCGTTCAATTGATTGACCTGGGACTGGCAAGACACGGGGGCGTTAAGGAGAAGGAGATAAAACGGGGTACGATCGAATATATTGCGCCGGAATTGCTGCAAGGACTTGAGCATGATTTTAGAGCAGATTTTTATTCTCTGGGGGTACTTCTTTACCGGATTATGTACGGACGGTTTCCGTTTACGGGTTCAAACGAAGTTGAAATTTTAAAAGCGCATGTCAACTTAGAGCCGGATTTCCCGGAATCCGTATACGGGTCGGAATTGGTAGGGATATTGAAAAAGCTGCTTTCAAAATCGCCCGGCGAACGATACGACAATGCGATTCAAATTATAAGTGCGCTAAATGTTCCGATAAACGAAAAACTATTTAAGGACTGGCTGCCCGCAAAAACCTTTGCGGACAGAAATGATACTATAAATATTTTAAATACTTACATTAAGGACGATTCAAGCAACGAGGTATTTACCCTGCGCGGTTCGGAAGGTTCGGGGAAATCATCGGTAGCATTTAATATGTATTCGCAGTACGAAAATGTCGTTCTTGTTTCGAACAAGAACTATTTAACCGGCCCTGAATTCGTAAAGTTCATTATCAGGAATATCGTCTTCAATGAAAAAATTTACGGCAGCCTTTCCCGCGAAATACTGAACCGGGCTGCCAAGGTTATTAACGGGGATACGGAAGATATAATAGCCGCAGTCAGGGGACTGATCAATCAGATAGCGTCTTCGACCGCGTTTACAGTTGTTTTCGATTCCTTTAATATTTACGATGACTATACCGTCGAGGTATTGAAGAATATAATACCCATCCTTCAGGTAAACAAGGTTAAAGTTATTTTAACGGAGAACTCGGATCGAGAGAATATCTCGAATTTCATCTTCAACCTTAGGGTAGTGGATTTAACTCCGTTTACCGAAGCGGGTTTGATCGAATACATTGATTTAAGTTTTTCCCCTTCCTTTCCGAAAGACGAATTGAAACGTTTGATCCTGGAATATGCGGATCTCTTGCCCGGAAGTCTGGAAAGTTTCTTCAAAGATCTTGTCCTTTTAAAAATTATGAGGTATACGCCCGGCGGTGTCGAATTAGGCAAGGAAGAAAATGCGGAAATATTATTAAGAAGCTCTCATGAAGAAATATATTCTCTTAGGCTGCAGAAATTAAATTCAACGGAACTGGAATTGGTTCATCTGCTTTCGTCTTTTGAAATTTCTCTGGACGACGAAGTAGCAAAAGAATTGATGCAATTGACATCGGAGGAACTTAACGACCTATATTCCTCTCTTGCACAGAAGAATATATTGCATAAAAGGAGTAACAGAGAAAACCCGGTATTCACTTCGGAGGGATTAAAAAAATACGTATACTCCTCCAGGAAGAGACATATAAAATACCATAAAGATATAGCCGATAGTATAAAAGAAATATTTCCCGGCTTCAACAGAAATGAACTTGCGCGACAATACGAACTCGCCAAACAATACGAAGAAAGCTATAAAATATTAAACGATGAAATAAGGGATGCCGAAAATCAGTCGGCGTTTTCTTACGAAAAAAGCCTTTTGCTCCGTTTACTTAATTTTCCGTTAAGTCAAGAATATATTTTTGAGATCAAAAGAGAATTGTGCCATATATATCATAAACTCGGTGAGTTTACTCAAATGAATTCGCTGTTGGATGGACTTCTAAATCAAGAATCTGACAAAAAAATAGAAAATGAACTTTTAATTTTAAAAGGTTTTTGTTTGATCGGATTGGGAGAATATGCCAAAGGGAAAGAATATTTGGAGAGACTGCTGTCGGAAGAAATCGATCCTTTGCAAATCAATAAAATAAAACTGGAAATTGCCACGGCTGAATATAATTTGAATGAATATGAGAAATCAAAATCATTATGTAACGATATAATTAATAACGAATGCACATCATTAGAAAAGGCCAGCGCGTATGAGATGCTGGGATTAAATTATTTCCAAGACCAAAATAATTTTGAATATGCATTAAAATTATTTGAAAAAGCCGACAATTTATTTGCAGAATCAAATCAGAAATTTAATTCCGCTCAAATGAAATTGAATATTGGAGC
>JBJKOY010000228.1:0-2815 GCA_046706945.1 Ignavibacteriaceae bacterium
ACCGAAATATTCTCGAATCTGTATCCTTATCAAAAAGAGGGAATTGAATTTCTTTCCAAGAGTCAGCGGGCCTGCCTGGCGGATGAATTAAGTATGGGAAAATCGGTTCAGGCGATTTCCGCTATAAAATATTTAATTAAAACAAGAGAAATTAAAACGGCTTTGATTATATCCCAGGATTATTATGCGGGCGACAAAGATTTCAATTCAAGGTTAAAAGTTCTCGACGGGTGGGAAGGACAAATACAAGAGTTTGCTGGAAACCTTTCCGCTGCCGTTTTGAATACAAGCCCAGCCGGGGTGATTAAAGGCCTGGAGCAGCAGCAGGTTCAGATTTTTATTATACCGTATTCCGTTATAATGAAAGATGCTCACGGTGAAATTTTAAAATCCCCCAGGTTCGGGAATATCGACTGCATCTGCATAGATGATGCCGAAGTATTTGCAGGCTCGTACAACAGGTTCGAAAAAATAATAAAATCGGCCGGCGCTAAATACATCTGGCTTTTGTTTAACGCGGAGGACGAAGAATTTCAGAAAAAGCTGGCCGCGGATTTTAATTTCACGGCCAAACTCAGCCGTTCAAGGCAGCAAATAAATCAGCAGGTCCCGGCATTAACGAGGCAGGATTTTTGGTGCGATCTCGATAAAAAGCAAAATACCGAATACGACCAGACCTTGTTCTACGTAAAGAGTCAAATAGACGACGTGCTTTCTACCGGAAACCCTTACAGGCTGCAGGCTAAGGTGTTTACGCTTCTTCATCAGCTGAAGCAGATAACCAATTTTTATTCCGAAGAAGTTACTAGCAATAAAGCGAAATTACTGCTTCAGCAGTTAAGTTCGATCCTAAAGTTCGGCAGCAGGGCGGTCGTCTTTTCGCAGTACGATAAATTCGGAACTCAGAAGCTGGCCGAATTATTCAAACAAAAAAATATACCTTTCATAAGCTATTCACCCAGCATGCCGTTGAGCGAGATCGAAAAATCCGTGAAAAAATTCGGCAAGGATAAATCGGTAAAAGTTTTTTTAATCAATACGCAGGCCGATATCACGAACATCCGTTTCGAAGATATCGATTTCATTATGCATTTCGATCAGTGGTGGATACCTACAAAGCAATGGCAGCTCGAAGAAAAGATTGCCGGCAATTACGCGGGCAAAAAGTCGGTGCATATAATAAGCTACCTGACGAAGAATACGATAGACGAAAAACTCCAGTTAAAGCTATCCGAAAAGCACCTGCTAAATAAAAATCTTATAGACGCGCTCGGCGCGATTACTTATTCCAAGCTGTTCTCGGAGAACGACTGGCTTGACGTATTCGACTTCCCGCCCGAAAAAAAATACAAAGAAGAAACGCTGTCGGAGTACAGCGAAAAAATAAAAGCGCTTTCGCCCGAAAATATAATCGAAAAGCTGGCGCAGCTATTCTCGAATCTCGGCTACAAATACATCGAAAAAAGCGAAGTGGAAAAGAAAAAGCAGTATACTGTTAAAGGCTTTTTCGAAAAGGAACGGGAGAAAATTGAGTTCGTTGCATATTGTTTCCCGTCAACCAAAAAGCCCGATGCCGAAACAATCGATAAAATAATAAAAGACGCCGGCGACAAATTGATTTCGAAACGGATATTTATCGTAACGCTGAATCATGAAGAACCTGCTCTGGATTATTTCTCTTCGCCGAATCTAACCTATTTAAACATGGATATCGTATCAAAGTACTTCCAGATGCTCCGCATCGTTTAGCTCTTTCCCAGCGTATAAGAACATTCCCCGGTTAATTATAAACTGTTAAAACCGCTGTTTGATTAATACAACATGCAGGGTGCGAATAATTTTGTATTATAAGGCGAGCAAATTAATAATAAGATATTTATTTACCCATTTATTTGTCATGAGGTAATTTAGTCACGAACCAGCCTAACCAGCAGGTCGGTTTAACTATTACGAATTTAATTATGAAATAATATTTTAAATTCCAAGCGAAGCGCAGAGGCACCGACTATAATTTATTATTTCATGATGTAAATCATTATAGTATAATCAATTGACAGCATGATAATGTTAAAGTTATATTTTCAAATCCCGAAGGGATCACTTACGTGATAATCCCTTCTCTTTTTAAGAGAAGGGCGGGGATGAGTTAAGGATTTTATAAATCCCCAGAACTCTCTCCTACCTCTCCCTTACGAAGGGATAGGTTTATCGCATGGCGACCCCTTCGGGGTTTTCAATCATATTTTTAAATTTTTTTTCTGTCACAATAAGTATTTAAATCAATTAAACGGACGTCCTTGCACCTTGCGGAACAAACTTCGATAAACGTTCTAAAATAAAGCAGTCAAACTGCATAAATTAAATATTTAATACAAAAATTAAAAACAATTTATATTAAGAGGACTATAATATGTTGGAAAATAAAGCGGCTATTGTTACGGGCGCTAACAGCGGGATAGGCAGAGCGATTACCCTCGCATTGGCAAAGGCAGGGGCTTCGGTTGTAATCGATTACGTGGTAAACAGCGAGTCGGCTTCTGACCTGGAATCAGAAATAACCAAACTGGGCGACAGGGCAATTATGGTCAAGGCGGACGTAAGCAAAATTTCGGAGTTAAAGAATTTAATAGATACTGCCGTTAAAAAACTCGGCAAGGTTAATATACTGGTCAACAATGCGGGAATAGAAACGCGCACTTCCGTACTCGATACCGATGAAAACCAGTTCGATAAGGTAATGGCGGTGAACCTTAAAAGCGCATTTTTCGGGACTCAGCTTGCGGCGAAACAAATGATTGAACAGAAAAGCGGCGGC
>JBJKOY010000229.1:0-2913 GCA_046706945.1 Ignavibacteriaceae bacterium
TACAACAATACCCGCAAGAATATGTTTTGACATTATTCCGGAAAGCCTGCTTTGTTCAATCGGCATATAGCTGGCCGTATACCAGAAGCTCAATCCCAGGCCGCACAGCAGAATATTGAAGACCGTACTGTCCAGGGCGGCTGCTTTAAATGTTAAGTGAAAATGGAAAACCAGCAGAAGGTAATTCAACGTTATGATGATGATCCAGAAACTCAGATAAACCGCAATGTTTTTCCATGATTCCAGTATCGGATTTTTTTGCATTTCAGTATCCCTGGTAGTACCCGTCCGAAGATTTTATTTCTCCTCCGCCGAAGATGGATACTCCTTTAATTGTCAGCGACCTTGTCATATCGACGGGTTCGGAAGGATCTTTTCTTATTTTGCTTGAAAAGCCTCCGAATTTTGGCATTACGTTTATATTAACGTTCCAGTCTTTCGGTACTATTATACTTGTTCCCCCGAAAATTGTAACGACGTCCAAAATATTGTTGCCTTCCGCAAGTTTACAATTTGTAAGATCGATTTTCGATCCTCCGAAGATTGCGGTTATATTTCCGCCTTTGAAATTATCAGTAATAATTGTTTTGTGTCCGCCGGAAAAGATTGATACGTCGTCGATAAAATCCGAGTTTATATTTTCTTTTCTAAATTGCCTGTGTATGTATTGATAATCTCTTTTTTTGAAGATAATTGCCAGTCCGACCCCGATTATGAAAACGGCAAAGATTATGTTGCTGTCGATAACTACCGACGGGAAAACCTCGGGTATAAGCATCAGGGTTCCTACCAGGGTTAAAAAGATACCGAAAAGTTTTTTCCTTGAATTTATCAGTATTATCAAGCCGATGGCGAATACGATAAAAGGAAATGAGAACACCAGATGGAATACGCTGAAAAATATAAACCCGATTGTTTTTAGAAAGAACAGAATTCCAATAATGATGAGAATCAGGCCGAGGGCTATTCTGTTGTTTTGATGATAATGTTCAGTTTGCATTGTACATTTTCCCTTTTAATAAAATTCTATTATTTTTTTTATTTGAAGAACACATTTTGCCTCCGCAAATATTTAATCCTCTAATTCCTCGCAAAAATATCCCAATTTTTCCAATTTGATTTTTATATTTTCCGGCGGCATATTTTCCGTAACTACTCTCAGAACCTTGTCGCAATCCCCTAAATCTATCGTACATTCATATATGAAAGGCATTGAGAAAAGCGAATTTTTTATTGCCCTGTAATCTTCAAAATTAGCCGCATTTGTTCTAAAAATTAAGACATCCATGTTTTTCCCTTTAAAATTTTATTCTACGCCGGGAAAAGTAGTCTCTTAAATCCAAACCCGACAGAAAAAATCGGCGGAAACCGGAATATAACCGGTAAAATTATTAAAAGCCGGTTTCCTGTGTATGATTTTAATTAACCCGAGTATAAAAATAAAACAGTTATTTAATTTTTTTGCGTCCGTTTCGATAATAAATATAGATATACCGTAAAACTGCTGATAAACGGCTTCTAAGATGGCAAAATGATCCGATGAATAATATGGTATAATATTTGAAACGTATGTTATAATGGGTTGTTGTTTGATGCATTACTTGCAGTCTCTTTAGTGAGAAGGAGATTTTTGAATTTCCAAGTAAAATATGGTTACAAACAACAACCCAGAATTTTTTTTGAACCCACATCACCAAAATCCGTCTAATCCTTAAAACTTCCTGTTTGTTTTTAATTAGTACGTAAAAAATCGTTATATTTGAATTCGATTTTTAAAATCAATCGGGTCAAAATTGTCAAAACAGAAAATTCTCGTAACCGCGGCATTGCCATATGCAAACGGACCTATACACCTGGGGCATTTGAGCGGAGCGTACCTTCCGGCGGATATATACGTAAGATACCAGAGATTGAAAGGCAGCGACATTATTTTTATTTGCGGTTCCGACGAACACGGCGTTCCGATAACGATCAGCGCGGATAAAGAAAAGGTTTCGCCGAAGGTCATTATCGACAGATTCCATGAAGTGAACAAAAGCGCGTTCGAAAAATTCGGAATGAGTTTCGATAATTATTCGAGAACAAGTCTCCCGGTTCATCACGAAACGGGGAGGGAATTCTTCCTTGAATTTTACAACAGGGGTATCCTCAAGGAAAAAAAATCACTGCAATTTTACGACGAAAAAGCAAAAATGTTTTTACCAGACCGGTACGTGGAAGGCACCTGCCCGAACTGCGGTTATGAAGAAGCACGGAGCGACGAATGCGAGAATTGCGGGGCTTTGTATCAGCCGAACGAATTAAAAAATCCCAAAAGTAAAATTACCGGCGAAACTCCGAAATTAAAAGAAACTTCGCACTGGTATTTCCCGCTGGGAGATTACCAGGCCAGGCTTGAAAAGTACGTCGACGAGATGAACCGTAAATACGGTTGGAAAGAAAATGTCCTACAATACTGCCGCGGCTGGTTTAAAGACGGGCTCGAAGACAGGGCGGTTACAAGGGACCTGGATTGGGGTATAAAAGTTCCCCTCGATGCCGCAGAGGGAAAAGTGCTTTACGTCTGGTTCGAAGCGGTGCTGGGATATATCTCGTCAGCCAAGGAATTGTCCGTAATTAAAAATGACCCGGATTTGTGGAAGAAGTACTGGCTGGATCCCGATGTAAAATACGTGGCTTTTATAGGCAAAGACAACGTGGTATTCCATTGCATAGTATTTCCGGCAATGTTAATGGCCTGGAACGACGGGGCGAACGAAAAATATGTGCTCCCGCAGAACGTGCCCGCCAACGAGTTCCTGAATTTCGAAGGCAGGAAATTTTCCAAAAGCAGGAACTGGGGGATAGACGTTAGCGAATTCTTAAAACTATTTCCCGCAGATTCCCTGAGATACACTCTTGCTGCCAACCTCC
>JBJKOY010000230.1:0-7835 GCA_046706945.1 Ignavibacteriaceae bacterium
CCGCTCGATGATTTTTTTGAAAGGGGAGGAAGATTATTAAGTTATTATGATTACAACAGGGACAATAACGAACTTCTGGCTTCGCATTATATAAACGGATTAAAAACGCTCGCCGCAATTCACAGTCCGGTTAAATTATTCCGGAATCTAAAAGGAAATATAGGCAGTTCGTTCCCTGAAAGCATTACGCACGAATCGTCTTATTTCCTTGCGTACAACGACAGCAGCGTTAAGGTAGAACTGGAGGATAATCTGGGGAGGCCCGCCGTTATTTCAAAGAAAATTAAAAACGGACTGCTGGTCGTATCCGGTATTTGGGAGCTGAACGACGACGGAGCGATGAAAATGATGCTCGATGTACCGCTTCTGGGATTGAATAAACCATCGGGTTATTTCCAACTAAAGGAATTATTGGATACTATTAAAGTACGGTATAATACGGACATGTTTGATAAGGTGATTTTGTTCAGCAACGCGGATTCATTATTCCAAAAGTATGACGCAATTTCTTTTATCGGCGATTATTTAAAAGGATTTAAAGCAGGCAGACCGGTTTTTAACACGGTAAATCTCCTGAATGCGAAAAACCTTATTCCGCAGTCGATCACAGATAATAATGTAGACTATTACGGCAGCGGGTATTTGACAAAAGTATTATCCGACTCAACTTCGGGGCTTCATTTCGAGACTAACACGGACGATTGGAACTATATTGCTTCGGTGTTGTCGCCTGCTTCCCTGCCGGCCTGCGAGAGCTTTGAATTAAAGTGTACCGATGATACTCTTATATCAAAGATTTCGAACCTAAGAGAAATAAATCCGGTAAAGAACGATCCGAACAAACCTTTATTCTTTATTGGTTCTTCTACAGCGCAGGAAGGCATCAACTTTGAGGTATTCGCAAAATATGCAAACGAACCGGATATAAAAACAAAACAGATCAGTTTAACGGTAAACAGGGATTCGATCGAAGCCAAGAACGATGTTATTCCCGCCATGCTCGGCAATGAGGAATTAAAAGATCTTTTTAGGACTTCAAGCTTCGATACATCCGCCATTATTAATATCGCCTTGAAATACCGGTTGCTGTGTGACTATACCGCTTTTATAGCTCTTGAACCGAACGATACCCTGCATTTTATGAAGAACCCGAACGACGAAGGCGGCTATACGACTGCAGTCAAGGATACGAATAAGACAGATAAGGATACGGTCATGCTGAATATTTACCCGAACCCATTTAATATACAGACTACAATAGCCGTAAATGTGAAAACACCGTCGGTCGTAAAGATTTCGGTTTATAATATTATGGGCCAGCTAGTAAAAGTTATCGAAGAAGCCGGCGAAGTTAACGGGAGAAAAATCTACACATGGAACGGAAGAAATTCACATAACATGACGGTGAGCAGCGGAATTTATTTTGTAAATGCGATTATCCGGGAAAGGGGGAGCGGGAAAGTTACGGTAGGGAATAAAAAAATGATTCTGCTCAAATAATACCGGATAGTTATTCGTAAAAATCAAAATAAAACGATTAAACAACTTTGATTATAATTAAGAACTAAATATAAATTAAGCGGATTAATAATTTTAAATTTCATTTTTCCGAAAATAGTACGATACTGCCGGGCGTAAGAGCAAGTACAGCACAATTACAAAAATCAAACTATGCATAATAAGAACGAAAGGTGCACCGCCGATACTGATAATTACGTGAAATCCCGTCCAAATAATAAGTACCCAGCGCGCCCAATTTGAGCCTTTAAGCATAAACACTCCGCAAATTACGGCAAGCAAACGAATGATTAAGACTAGGCTAAGATCGAAGATGCTTTTAGCTATCGGTACGGCGCTGGCTTGTGAAGCACCGATTCCAAAAAGAGGCAGCAGCGCCGCAATAAACATGAGAGCACCGAATATTATAAATATCCAGCTAATGATAGTAACAGAAATGGGACGTTTCTTCATAATCTGTACATTCTCCGGCGGTATGTAAATATTAAATAAACTTTAAAGGGCAGGGAATATCATTGTGCGGCACACAGTTTATTTTATATTTTAACATCAAATCCTAAATTAAGAGAAGTATAAGAACCCAAACCGCTGATGTATTTAAAATAATTGGAACTGAACTGACTGTTCAATTTAAAGGTCAGAACAACACTTAAAATTTTTGTGAATTCATGGGATAATTCAAGCCCGGCGCCGAACCCGAACACGTTTTCGTTCACTTTCTTTTGTGTGCTTCTGTCGGTATAGTAATTTAAAACCTCGCCTGTATTCGGATCAACCTCCTTGGCCACGGAGTATGAGTTAAAACTCAAATGCGAATAACCTACTTCAAATAATGTGAAGGCCGAAAAGAACCTGTTCTTATCGATCGTCAATTTTGCTCCCGCGTATAAGGGTATTAAAACGTGATTATCCGACAGGTAGGTATAGAAATGTGAAATTTGCTGAATCGCGGATAAGCTCTCGGTAAAATTGACGTTATACCTATCCCAGTAAAAATATCCCGAATAAATATAGAACTGCATATTCCTGTTAAACGAATAGTTAAACTGAATATTTGTATTGTATCCCGCAGGAGAATTCGGCGGGAAGACAACTCCTCCGTTGACTTGTACAGAACCGGAATTTTGAGCAGGAGTTAGAACTGAAAAAGCAATTAAAAATAAAATTGAGAGAGCGGAAATTATCTTGAACATTTTACTACCCTTTTAAAAAATTTTCAAAGTTGTCTTATGTATCTTATATGTGTATCGATTAGACATTTTGCTTAATGTTGCATATCTATAATTTTTTATACTCTAAATATGACTGATTTTCTTAAATAAATGAAAAGGCTGTGGTTTAATTCACAATGGGATTATTCAAAAAATCACAAAAAAAACCGCAAAGGTAGCACGCTAAGAAGCGCAAAGATAGATTAATACCTTGGCGTTCCTCGGCGGACTTTGCGGTTAAAAAAAACCGCGTTTTGCGGCTTTGATTATTTTTACTGGCGGGGGCTGAAGGATTCGAACCTACGATCCTCCCGAATGGATGTCGGGATACTTTGAAACCAATTTTCGTAAGTAATTAACTGACTTTTGAAAGTTCTTCATTCCCTTTAATTTTATCTCCAGTTCAACTGCCTCCTTACGTGAATTTACCATATGCGATTCGACAATTTCCCAAATACCTTTATTTCTCGTATAAGCATTTCTACCGGAATTATGTCTTTTAATACGATCGAGTAAGTTATTGGTCTGTCCAATGTAACTGAACCCTGTATCTGATTTTAATATGTATACGTAAAATTTATTCATTTAAAATAAAAGCCGCGTTTTGCGGCTTTGATTATCTTTCTGGTGGGGGCTGAAGGATTCGAACCTACGACCCCCTGCTTGTAAGGCAGGTGCTCTGAACCAACTGAGCTAAGCCCCCGGGGATTTTTTTAATTCCTAAAAACATAGGAATTAAATTTTTGAAGCACTAATATCCTATATTTTCAAAAAAAATACAAATAAAATTTAGCATTTAAATCGGTAATTTTTACGGTAGTTCAGCATTCTAATAAAAAAGGTAACCACGCGGACGGTTACCTTTTGAATTGAGCGAGCGACGGGGCTCGAACCCGCGACATTCAGCTTGGGAAGCTGACACTCTACCAGCTGAGTTACGCTCGCAAATGCAGTTAATTAATTTCGCTACTAATTTAAAATACACGAAGGAAATTTAAGAATTTTAGGATTATATACAAATTAAATAGTCTCTAATAAATTCCTTCAAGGAGGATATCAAGCATGATGGTTGAATAATAGGAAAATCCCCTTTAGGGATGACCATAACGCAATTTTCAATTATAAAATCCGCGAAAATCTGTTTTATCCGCGTCATCAGCGTGCTATTTTCTAATAAAATATTACTTTTAAATCAGCCGATGGTCTTACTCCGTCCGGGATTAAGATTAGGAGCAAGATTAAGAATGCGGTGTCTCACCAAATCAGTTAATATAATTGTAAGTCCTAAAAATGTGATTTCTCTCTTTTATTAAAGGACATAGTTAATAGCGCCTAAAATAGTTCTTGATTTTTGAAAAAAACAGATATAGCTTAAAGCCAATAATTTACCATCCACAAATTTTCAAATAAATCCTTTTTTCGCGTTAAAGGTGGAAGATAAATATTATAGTATTGCGGAATACTATACATCCAAAATTTTTCAACTGTTTGTTGATTCCCGTTGGATAAAATCTTATAGATCAAAAACAGATAAATGTTCCCGTGTCCTTAATGAATTCATTTTCCTAATAATCGCCTCGCCGGTTAAGTTGTATAATTTAAAATTGATCAACTTATTTGAGATAGGAGATGAAAATATAAAAGAAGGTCATCTTAAATGTTAAACCCGGATGAAGATTTAAAAAGAATAAGGATAGTAATTCTCCTTTCGGAGAAGCGGATTTTGAGGAATTAAAAAGTAATTAATAAATCGTTTATGTTTAACAATTCAGAAAGATAAACTTTATGAAAAAGCTTTTTTTACTATTATTCGGTTTCCTTGTTATTACGACCGTAAAATCCTTTGCACAAATAACAATAACAGCCGGTGAGGTGCAAAATTACATTGCCGTCGGCAATAAATTAACCGTTACCGACGATACTTCCGATACATCTTTAAATATAGGGACAACCGGTGCGAACACATGGGATTTCAGCTCGCTATCTACCGACTCCGGAACTAGCGTTAATGCTGTTGCTCCTTCCAGCACTCCGTTCGGGAACAACTATCCTTCAGCTACAACGGGTATATTAAACACAGAAGTTATTAGCGGTTCTCAAGTAGAGGGGTGGCAATACTTCGGCGTAAATAATGCGCTCTTAGACTATGGGTATTCGGGGCAGGGCAATGTGAGCGGATTTCAAATTTCATTTATAAGCAAAAACGTTCCGCCGTCGAAGAATCTCGTCCTTCCGTTGACAATGGGAACCAGCTGGACAGAAGATTACGTTAAAAGAGATTCTACAATTATAACAGCATTACCGACGAATGTTTCCGTTACTAAAATTCACGATGAAAATGTTGTAGATGCATACGGAAATATGACCCTGCCCGGAGGTATAACTGTCCCGGCTTTAAGGATAAAAACAGATACAAAAACTTACGAACAAACAGGCAGTAGCGTTTACTACACTCGTACCATTTCATATATATTTTTATCTACCGGAGGTACGCAGCTTACAGTTGATGCAGCCGATACAACATCGCCGAATACGGGAGTTATTAAAGTGAGCAGTATTTCTTTTATAATTTCGGGCATTACCGGCGTAAAACAGGCAGATAATACGATCCCCGGAAATTTTAATCTTGAGCAGAATTATCCTAATCCGTTTAATCCTGCGACCGAAATAAAATATTCAATTCCGGCATCGAGCGGCGGGTTAGTTACACTAAAAATCTATGACATGCTCGGCAGGGAAGTGGCAACTCTTGTTAACGGAGAAAAGCCGGCAGGCACTTATGGAGTAACCTGGAATGCAGTGAACATGCCGAGCGGTGTGTATTTTTATCAACTAAAAGCAGGTAGTTTTTCTGCAACGAAAAAGCTTATGCTTTTAAAATAATAATTTGCTTAGCCTCCGGGATTTTAAAATCCCGGAGGTTTGAAGTTATAAAGTTATGAGTAAATGTTACTTCAAGTTTAGTTATTTTTGTTTTAATAAATCCGGCAGATATCTCAACAGACGGGAAAAATGCTGTTAAAGAATATTCGCTTTCTCTGAATTACCCCAACCCGTTTAATCCGATAACAGCAATCAGCTAACGGCTTCCGGCATTCAGACGTATATCATTGAAGATTTATGACATTCCTGGTAAAGAAAATACTTTACCGGTAGTAGTTAATTTTCTTAATCAAAAAGGATTTTACTCGTTGTATCTTTTATTTTTTCTTTATAAATTTTCTGCATCAAGTGGTTAATATCTCACCTGAATTATTTCTTTTCCTAACTACTTACATATTTTGTACAATACCCGGCGGAATTATAACGTGCGGGAGAAATTCATGCCATTGGAAATAATTATTGAAAGGAATAATTAACAATACAATAAAAGAAGGATACGGAAATGAAAAAATTCAAAATAATTTCTTCATTTCTTATCCTTCACCTCATAATAACAAATGAGATGAATGCCCAAGGGGGATTTAATTATAAGCGATACCTGTTCGACACGCCGCGCCCTTCTCTTGAACTATTTGTGGATTCAATTAACCGGGCAACGGGAGCTGTAGTTATTAATGGAGGAGATTCCCGGTGTCCGATGGTCCCTTTTGAATGGAATTGGAATGACGGTTCGACAACCGAAGGCTTCTTCACTCAGTCTCATAATTACACCGATTTAACAAAGAATTACGTCGTTAAAGTTAAAGCTTTCTATAATGAAGAAAAAACTGTTACCGATTCTGCCGAAGTACTGGTCCGTTTTGTCCGGCCTAATATTTCCCCGATTGCATTGGACCCTGATATTGCCGTCTTTATTCCAAATCATTCTATGTCTTTAGGAACGAAATTATATACGCCGCCGGATTTGGAATATTTCGACGACAGCTATTTCCAGGCGATACCCAGGGCAACAATGGAATATATTCTTTCAGTTGCAGCTACCATTCAAAGAGACTTTATAAATAATAACATGTCTCTTTTTAATGAAAAGTTTGAGCAATATATGCTCCGGGATCCTTCATTCGGCGGCGCTTACTCGCTGTGGTTTACGGTCCCGACGGCTTTCGGAGCCGGCGATAACAATTTCGCAGGTACAATCGGCTACTCATCGTTCTTTCATGAAATGGGGCACAACTTTACACTAAATACTCCGAGTGATTTCTATTACGGCGGAAATACCGACGGTAATGCAAGCACCATTTATTCTGAAGCAATGGCCCAGATATTTCAGCATGCAACGGGATACGAAATAGTTAATAATTATTTGTCTTACGGATTAAGCGAAGACTTAGCGCTGGAGATAAAACAGAGCTTAATTGAGTCAATCAAATATGTCCGTGAATTCTATGATGATTATATTGGCAGCGGAAAGCCGTTTGCTTCATGGAATGATCCCGGCACACCTGAGGATGAAACCTTCACAACATTTATGACAATCGCCTATAAATTCTGCGCACTTGCGGAAACCACCGGTCAGGGATACCGTTTGCCGTTAAAACGAATGACTAATTTTCTCCAGGGATTCTGTGAAGGCTGGCTGGACATGTATGACCCGCAAAACAACAATGCTCAAGCAGAAACATTTCGGGCAACTTTAATGGTCCGCGCTCTTTCGGAAGCTTTTCAAACAGATCTCAGAGATCAATTTATAGATCTGAATTTTCCCGTCAGCGATCAGATTTATTCCGTTCTGCCCGTGCAGCTTAGCGGTCTTACTGCCGGTATAACGGGTTTAAATAATATACGGCTTGAATGGAGAACGGAAAGCGAAGTCAATAATTACGGGTTTGAAGTAGAACGACAGATGACTAATGACAACAGCGGTCATTCGTCATTGGTCAATGGTCATTGGATTCCGATTGGATTTGTGAATGGACATGGAACCAGCAATTCGCCGAAGGATTATTCTTTCACAGATTTCAATCCGGGATCGGGGCATATTGCATACCGGTTAAAACAAATTGATATTGACGGAAAATACGAGTACAGCCGGATAACAGAAATAAATTTAAATTATCCCGATAATTTTGAGTTATTTCAGAATTATCCGAATCCGTTTAACCCGTCGACCGCGATAAAATATTCTATCCCGATAAAAAGCAACATCGAATTAAAAATATTTAA
>JBJKOY010000231.1:0-4382 GCA_046706945.1 Ignavibacteriaceae bacterium
GCATAGACGTGGGAAAGCTGTGTTTGGTTATTTTCATTAACTACAATTGATCCCTGAGCATTTGTTTTTAATCCGATATCTTCCAATCCCATTTTATCCGAATTACCCCTTCTGCCCTGAGCCCATAAAAGATATTCAGAACGGATTTCCTTATTTGATTTTAAATAAACCGTTACGCCGTTATCGTCTGCTTCAACTTTTTCATATTCTTCCCCATGTCTTAGAATTACTCCGTTTTCACGCAAATGATAAGCAACGGCATCGATAATTTCATCATCAAGGAATGCGAGCAATTTATCGCGTGTATTTATTAAATTTACTTTTACCCGTAATCCTCTAAAAATTGAAGCATATTCGCATCCGATAACACCTGCGCCATATATTGTTATCGAACGCGGGTTTTCTTTTAAATTTAGAATTGAATCACTGTCTAAAATTCTCGGGTGATTATAATTTACATCATCGGGATGATACGGACGCGAGCCTGTTGCAATAACAAAATAATCCGCCGTATAAGTTTCATCCGCTCCGTGGGACAGCTTGACGGAAACCGTATGAGCATCTGTAAATTTTGCACTTCCGTCAATTATATCTACCTGGTTCCGCTCATAAAAACTTTTCCTAAGATTGAACTGCTCTTGAATTACTACCTCGGCCTTTTGAAGCAAAGTTTGGAAATTAGCGTCATCCAGTCTATTGCTTTCATATAAAATTTGACTAGCATGCCTTAAAGCTTTGCTCGGGATAGTACTCGTATGCGTGCAGCTCCCGCCAACCATCGAAAAGTAATCGCACATGGCAACGTGCAATCCTTCTTTTGTGCATTTCATGGCAGCGCCTTCGCCGCCCGGCCCGCTGCCGATTACAATAACATCATAATGATTTTTCATTTGTTCCGCTTATCTTTTAATCCTAATTTATAAAAATCCTGGCTAACTTAAATAAGGGTAGATCACTTCGGAATAATGAGTGTTTCGTTTTTTACGCAAAACCGTTTTTGCTTAATTTATTTTTTTTAAAAATCAATCATGGCTATTAAATTAATGTCCCGGCTTTTGCGGTTCAAATATAAATTAGGTAATACTCTTGTAATTCAATATTCCGATGCAATTGCCGTTTCCCATGAAGGGTACCGCACTTGCATCATTTTCGCTTATAGACCTTAATGCGTCTAATAACGGTGCGGTTGAATTCATTTTATTAATGTCTTGAAACGGGATCATTACGTCTTTCACTGTTTTATTTTGCCTATCCTTCACTGAAACGGAATTTATTAGTCCGGGCATAAGAAATCCAACCGTTATATTATTATCCTTAACAAGTAGGTTCCTTCGATTGGCGCCGACGAAACGGGTATCTGTAATTTCCCGGACCTTTGAATCAGGATATACTATGCCATAATCATTCGACAAGGCTTCGTTTACCCGATGCCCGAATAATAAACCGTTAAAAGCCTGTCTTTGAATGCGGGACATTGCCGCAATTTCCAGGAACCAACCGGTAATTACTGTCCATAAACCGTTAAAAACGTTATTTTGAAATATTTGGAAAACACCGAGCATAATAAACAAGAGTCCGAAAATTCTTCCTGCCTTAGCGGAAATTGCAGCTGCTTGTTTATAATTTTCTGTAACAGCCCACACTATCGCCCTCAAAATTCTTCCTCCGTCCAACGGAGTCCCGGGAATTAAATTAAATATTGCCAGAATAAAATTTATTAAAGCGAGATACTGGAATGAAGCTGCAAGATATTGATTATGGACGAAAGTTTTTTCTGATAAATAAAAGACTGCCGCTAATATGAAACTTGTAATAGGACCGGCGGCGGCAATCCAAAAATCCGCCGATGACTTCGACGGCTTTTTTGGAATTTCGGCAATTCCGCCGAATAAGAAAAGTGTTATCCTTTTTACTTTAATCTTATATTTTTTTGCAATTATGGAATGGCCGAATTCATGAAGCAAAATACTTAGGAAGAAGAATATTGAAGTCATAAAACCGACCGGCCAATAAGAGACTTTCGTCCGATTTTTGAATTCGAGCGGAAATAACTTTGCGCCGGCATCCAGGTTAGCAGTGCCAAAATTAGGAACCATGAGTAATCCAAATAAATCGGAATTCCGAGAAATTTACCAATCTTTATATGTTTATGTTTCATAAAACTTCTGTTATTCATTGCCGTCTTTATCATCCTTTAACATAATCGCTCCGGTATCCAACTTGTAAAAGTTTTTGAATTGCTCATATAATTCCGGATGACGCTTTTTGAGTTGGATTGGCTTTTCGAAAAAATATTCCGTAACTACGGCAAAAAATTCAGCAGGGTTTGTAGCTCCGTAAAAATCTATGTCTGATTTATGGCTGTACTTAAGATGATCGAGTAACTCCCGATATTCCTCTCCCAGCACCCTTGCCCATGCAATGTAAGTAGACCGGTTTGGTAGTACAGGTACGCCGTCGTTTGCACCTGACTCATCGTCGAGTTGGTGTGCAAATTCATGAAAAACCACGTTGTGTCCGTCATTATGATCGTGCGCAGACCTGTTAACATCGTCCCAGGAAAGAATGACGGGTCCGCGATGCCAGGATTCTCCTAATCGTCCCTGTTCGCCTTCTGCCACTATTCCGCCGGGTAAGTTTTGTTTGATATTTGAAAAGAAAGGATGAGGATAAACCAAAATTGTATATAATGTCGGGTAATAATCCGTATCGCGATGCAGAAGTAAAATACAGGCTTGCGCGGCGATTGTTACTTTTATCTCATCGGTGATTTCAAATCCGTTAAGGCCCTCGAATTTTTTTTCGTGTAAAAATATTTGAATATGACCGCGTAACTCGGCCTGATCCCCGGAATTTAAATGATGATAATATGCAATATTCTTTTCTATTATATCCTTCCATTTTTCAGGAAATGGTAAGTTGCGAATACGCTCTCGTTTTCTATGTTTTAAGCCGAACATTTTTTCCCAAATATTTTAGTCTCGAATAATTACAATTGTCATGTTATTTGATTTTAACTATCTTATAAATTGTAAGCAAAGTTTTGACGTTTTAATCAAAATTCTACTTGTATTTTATTTCTGGATTTTATTTATGAGCACATAACGTAATATTTTTATACAAGCACCTAATGACCATTGGATAAATAGAAATACAATCTTACGGTTTATAATACTATGAATAAGTCAGTCTTAATCCAATCGTTCAAAAGGATGAAAAAGGGACTACGTCTTTGGGATGTGAAATAAACGTAACTTTTATTGTATCCTGCGAACGGTAAAAGCGACATTTCGCTAATATTAATCCGCCGCAACAGGTAAAAATAAATTCCGGCGACTTAATCATTTTTTACCGATAAATATTTCCCCTGCCCGTAATAATGCAAGCAGTAAAGCAGGCACGGAATTTAAAGATGCATTGAAGTTCATCATCTCACTTCGTATCAGGAATAATAGGCAGACCGTCTTTTCCGCTTCCTATAATAATAACCTTTTTATCGATTAACTCCGCATTCTGAACTATACGCAATTATGTTCTCATCCTTTTCTTTTTTTGAAGCCGTCCAGACAAATATTGCATTAATTAATAACACAAGTTGAACGCCCATTGATAAAAAGTCAATATAGCCGCGAATTCGCTAATGAAATTTTTATAATATTAAAACTATTCGCGTTAATTAGCGTTATTAGAGGCTTATTTCAAAGAATTTTATATTAAACGGTCAACTTGAGTTAATAAAATAAACGGCATTTTAAACTCCTTATTTGTTGAAAATACATGAGAACTTATATATTGACGATGCAACAAATTGGATTTCATTATCAATCGGTCGAAGGTACGAAAAGGGGATTACATCCCTTGAATGATACGGCGCAGGTATATGCTCATCAACCCGAAAAGTACTTCCGAGAACAAGGAGGCGTTAATATTGTTTATCCCGGACGGACAATTCTTACTTCCGCCGAATGTTCCCGGCGGTCATTGACGAGAGAAATAAATTTATTATTAACTCCGTCGACGGTTACATTGAAATCTTTATTACCGCTTCGTACCTGAAGTACTGTTATGTTGTAAATAGTGTCCCGGAACCTGTAGAACACTCTATAAGTCTCCCAATCAGCAGGTAAGCACGGCTCAATATACAGCTTGTCGCCTTCAAGTCTGAGTCCGAGAATTGATTCAGCAATAAGCCGGTACATCCAGCCTGCGGAACCGGTGTACCATGTCCATCCGCCGCGGCCGGTGTGCGGCGAAAGAGAATATATGGCGGCAGCGACTACGTAGGGTTCCGCTTTATATTTTGTGATTGATTCATAGGTTTTTGCATGGTTAACAGGATTGATGATACGGAACAGTTCCCATGCATTTGCACTGTCGCCTAA
>JBJKOY010000232.1:0-2508 GCA_046706945.1 Ignavibacteriaceae bacterium
AAAAGAATCGGCAGAGGCGAAGGCTCAGGGCACGGCGGAACTGCTACGAAAGGAATGAACGGACAGCTTTCCCGTTCCGGTTCAAAGCATAAGAACTGGTTCGAAGGCGGTCAAATGCCGCTGCAGAGAAGAATTCCCAAATTCGGTTTTACGAACAAGTTTAAAACCTATTTCCAGGTTGTGAACCTGGATTCGGTTCAGAAACTGATTTCCGAAAAAGGAATTAAGGACCAAACGGTAAATGCCGATTTCCTTAAGAAGCACGGACTGATATCGAGCATAAAGGATCCCGTTAAACTTTTGGGCAACGGTGAATTTAAAGTAAAATTAAATTTTCAAGTCAACGCGTTCAGCCAGGCTGCAAAAGAAAAAGTCGAAGCCGCCGGCGGAAAAATCGAAAAGATTTAATTGGAATTAAATGGCTAAACTTACAGACACCTTCAGAAATATATTCAAGATACACGAGCTTCGCCAAAGAATTATATATACTTTGGCGCTGCTTGTAATCGTAAGAATCGGCGCGCACGTTACCCTGCCCGGAATTGATTCCACGCTCCTGGCGGAGAGTACCAAGAACCAGAGTGCAAACACTCTTTTCGGTTTATACGACCTTTTTGTGGGAGGCGCATTCCACAATGCGGCCATTTTTGCGTTGGGCATAATGCCGTACATCTCTTCCGCGATCATTATACAGCTCCTCGGAGCGGTCGTACCGTATTTTCAAAAGCTGCAGCAGGAAGGCGAGGACGGCAGGAAAAAAATCACGCAGCTCACGCGCTACGGCACGGTGCTGATTTCCGCGCTTCAGGCCTGGGGCGTTTCTATCAGGCTGCTGAATATGAACGTACAGGGCGTGCCCATCGTGCCGGCTTCCATACAGGGTTTCTCATGGACGATTTCGACAGTACTGATTCTTACGGCGGGTACCATTTTTATGATGTGGCTCGGCGAACAGATAACGGATAAAGGCATCGGGAACGGGATTTCCCTTATAATATTTATAGGCATTATAGACAGATTTCCGTTCGCCATTCTCGACGAATTCCAGATGATCAGCCAGGGCACCAGAAACCTGGTTATTGAATTTTTAATTGTTACACTGATGGTCTTTATAATAGCCGGCGTAGTTCTCGTTACGGAAGGAACCAGAAGAATACCGGTTCAGTACGCAAAGAGAGTGGTGGGAAGAAAGGTATACGGCGGTGTTACGCAGTATATTCCGCTTCGCGTCAATACGGCAGGAGTAATGCCCATTATATTTGCCCAGGCGATAATGTTTATTCCGAATACCGTATTGTCGTTCTTCCCGAACAATGAATTTCTTCAGAGTATTTCCAGTTATTTTATATATACGTCGCCCGTTTATTCTTTTGTCTATGCGATTATGATTATCTTTTTCACTTACTTTTATACCGCCATCGAGTTTAATCCGAAGGATGTTGCGGACAATATGAAAAAGCAGGGAGGTTTTATTCCCGGGATAAGGCCGGGCAAACAAACCTCGGAGTTCATAGACAATATCCTGACAAAAATAACATTGCCGGGGTCGTTCTTTTTGGCAATAGTGGCCATTTTACCGGCATTTGTGTCGGGCTGGGGCGTATCGGGAAGGTTCGCCCAATTTTTCGGAGGCACAAGTCTTTTGATTATAGTGGGCGTTGCCCTCGACACTTTGCATCAGATTGAATCGCACCTGATCATGAGGCACTACGACGGGTTTATGAAGACCGGCAAGACAAAAGCAAGATAAGAAGTGGATCGTGATTTATATTAAAACGAAAAAGGATATTGATTTTATTCGCGAGAGTTGCAGGATCGTGGCCGAAAGCCTGCAGTTGATGAAGAAAAACGTGAGGCCCGGAATCACCACGAAAGAACTGAATCAGATTGCCGAGGATTATGTATCGAGCAACAATGCAAAGGCCGCATTTAAAGGCTATTCGCAGGGAGGTTCCTCGATAGATTACCCGGCGGCAATTTGCTCTTCGATTGACGAAGAAGTAGTTCACGGTATACCCGGGAATAGGGTTCTTAAAGAAGGTGAAATAATTTCTCTCGATTTCGGTGTTCTTAAAAACGGTTTTTACGGAGATGCCGCGTTAACCGTCGCGGTCGGCAAGATATCCGAAGAGAAGCAGCGTTTGATGGATGTAACGGAAAAATCGTTGTATATGGGAATAGAACAGGCAAAGGCGAATAACAGGGTTCACGATATTTCCTATGCCGTTCAGAATTACGTGGAATCAAACGGCTTTTCGGTTGTAAGGGATTTATGCGGGCACGGAGTAGGTAAGTACCTTCACGAAGAACCCTCCGTCCCGAATTACGGCAAGGCCGGAACCGGCGTTAAATTGAGAAACGGAATGACGCTGGCAATAGAGCCTATGGTGAATATGGGCAGATATCATGTAAAAACAAATTTCGACGGCTGGACTGTAGTTACAATAGACGGTATGCCCTCGGCGCATTTTGAACATACCGTTTTAATTAATGACGGTGAACCAGAAA
>JBJKOY010000233.1:0-3713 GCA_046706945.1 Ignavibacteriaceae bacterium
CAGCAGCCGGAATAAATGACTCCACATATGAACCCGTTAAACCCGGTTATATAAAGGATTTTGAATTTTACGATTTGGGATATGTCTCTTATAATAATGCCGTGGACGGAAATATATGGACAAGAACCTTCGGCATGTTGAACAATTATAATTATATTACCCCTTCCGTTTCGAAAAATCTTCTCGCTCCTTTAAGGCTTCGGTATTCGGATTCTCAAAAATTTTCGATATTCAGAGAAATATTGGGAGCCGCTCAAATGACTGCGGTAGGCGTAATGGCTTACCAGCACATAAAGAGGTACGGATTTATAAGACAGCGAAAGAAATAGGATTGTATTATTCCGTCTTGTGAAAATAATACTTAATCAATTTAAGGTAATTTGCGGGAGATGTAAGCATTTTACTGTATTTTTTCTCGCCCATAATTATATCCGTCATCATTTCCACAAGTTTCTTGCCGTATTTCTTAAAAAGGAAAGTTCTAATAGACGGGTACGTATAAACAAGTTCGGAAATGATTTTTGCATAATTATGTTCTCTGACTATATCCGATTTTATTTTCTTGTTGTAAATAACGGCCGCCTTGTCTTTATCGGAATTACTCTCGATAATTGCTTCTGCTGCAAATTTCCCGCTTAATATCGCGCTGCTGATCCCTTCGCCTGTTACCGGATCTGCCAAAGCCGCTGCGTCGCCTGTTAATATAATCCTGTCTCTCATGAACGTACGCAATCCGTTTCGGACCGGTATAAAAAATCCGTGTTTTTCCTCTTTTAGAACTTCGCCGATTCCCAATGTACGCTGGTAAACGCTCAGCATCTCATTTAAATTTGCCGTGCCCTTTTTCATTCTGACAATTCCTACCGAAAGGTGATGGTTCTTCGGGAAAACCCATCCGTACCCGAACGGGATTATATCGAAGTCGAATCTCGCGGCATGCATATATTTTTCGTAAGTATTTTCCTTTACGGTAATCTCATTCTCAAGGGCGGGCAACCTGGTTATATATTTCTGTATGCCCAACATTTTTGAAATTATCCCCGTTGCGCCGTCGGCTGCGAGAATAAATTTGGCTTTGATATTTTTTGAGGAAGTGAAAACCTCCGCGTAATCCGGATCCGGTTTAATATCAAGTACCGAAGTCCCGTCTATAATTTCGGTTCCCAGTTGTCTGGTTTTATTTAACAGGTAATTATCGAACTCATCCCTCATTACCATCATTATGATGGGATTGTTTCTTTGCGCCGAGAAGTTCAAATTTGCCCTGTGGTCGTATAGTTCTGCTTTGTAACAGTAATTTTCCACAACCTCTCTAATATCGAAAGGTAAAACCGAACCGATCATATTTATAATGCCGCCGCCGCATGTTTTGTACCTGGGAAGTTCCTGCTTCTCGAAAAGTATGACTTTTTTCCCTGATAGCGATAAGAAATAAGCTGCCGAAGCTCCCGCCGGTCCTCCCCCTATAATAGCAGCATCATATATCCGCGTATCGATGTCGCTGTGCATAATTCATTCTTAAATTAAATTGAGCACAATCGGATTTGAATTAAGCCGGTCATAAAACCATTTTAATGCCAGGTTTTTTCTCCAAGTTTTCATAAATAAGGTCTCTTATAACTTCATTCGGAACTTCGAGTTGAAGGTTCAGACTGAAATAATTCCCTTTTTTACTTACGTTTGACGGCGTTACATCATACTGCATTCCAGGTACTGCTTCCTCGATTGCCGATAGTATTAAGTTGATATCCGTCCCGATAATTTTATATTCCCATTTGCACGGATAATCAATCTTTGGACGAGGACTGTTTTCATCCAGAATCATACATTACCTTTATATTTCATTTGCTCTGCTAAAAGTAAAATAATAATATGTAATTACATATCAAAAACCAGATCCCGAAATAAACGTCAAAAAAAAAATTTCAATGTTGTTTGCATCACACAGACAACAAAGTGTTGAATAATCCTATTGCAAATTTTGGACTCATAGATTAGTTTAGTATCGGTTCTTTCAAAAGGTTCTCCCCTGCCTTTTGAGTAAATAAGAACTAAGTCCCGATGGTCGCCCGATCATTGGGCTTTTTTTTGGAAATAATTTTATTTATAATAAAAAAGCCTTAACCGTTTTCAGGATAAGGCTTTTTTATTAGCTTAATTTATATTTAGGCGGTCAAATTAATAAGAATTCTTTTCAATAAATTTCTTGCCAGGGGTATTTTGTACCCGTTTTTTTCGAGGGCAGACGCATCTTTAAAAAATAATTTCGAAAATGCATCCAGATCTTCTTCTTTAATGCTTAATCCTCTTATTTTTTTATTCAATTCGTCTATCTGCCACGGCGCCGGAGCTACTCCGCCGAACGCAACACTGCCGTACTCAATCCTATTACCGGATCTTTTAACCACGGCGGCAATACTTACAACCGCAAAATCCCAAACCTCCCTTTCTTTAAATTTTATATATTCGCTCTTGCTGCCGTTCGAAGGTTCGGGAATAATAATTTCTTCCAGTATTTCTCCCTCTTTAAGGATATTTTCTTTCGTATGGTTTACCGCAGGTAAAATAAAAAAGTCTTTTAAAGGCACTGTTACCGACTTACCGTTTGAGAATACCGAAACTTTCGCATTGAGCGCCAGAAGAGCCACCGCAGAATCGGAAGGATGAACGATATAACACGGCCCTCCGCCGAGAATGCAATGATATTTATTTTGTCCGTCTACAGCATAACAAATATCCCCGCCTTTTCTAAGACAATGGAAGTCGCCGCGGAAATAAAAACAACGAGGTCTCTGGCATAGATTTCCGCCCAGCGTGGCAATATTTCTAAACTGCGGAGAGGCCGTTTCTTTTACTGCCTGGGCGAGCACGGTAAAATTACTTTTAACAACAGGATGATCTGCAATTTCAAAAAGCTTTGTCAGCGCTCCTATTCTCAGCTCCCTGCCGGGTACATAAGTAATTTTATCGAGACCTTTTATCGATTTGAGATTAACAAGGTTTTCGGGCTTTTCAATATTATTTTTTATCAAACCCAGTACATCCGTACCGCCGGCAAAAGGTAAAGATAGTCCTTTATTCTGCAGAAGGTATTTACTCGCTTCATGCAGGTTTTTAGGCTGCTGATATTTAAAACTGTTCATTCTTCTTTCCTTGAAAATCCGTCTTTAATTAGCTGTAAAGCGCGTTTAAAATTTTATCGGGAGTAATAGGAAGGCTTTTCATCCTAATTCCGACGGCATTATAAACCGCGTTGGCAATTGCTCCCGCAGTCGGAATAATTGCAGGTTCGCCTATTCCTTTTACGCCCGTATTGCTTATTAAATTATCGCCGGTGCTTACAATAAGAACCTTTATCTCCGGCATATCCATTATTGTAGGAATCTTGTAAGTACTCAAATCGGGGTTTACCACTATTCCGGTATTATCATCGATCAGCCGCTCTTCCATTAAAGCATAACCCAGCCCCTGGATAATCCCTCCGTGAAATTGATTCTCCATGGTTTTGCTGTTTAGAACCCTTCCTATATCATGAGCGGCAACGACTTTTAAAACCCTTACTCTTCCGGTTTCCGTATCGACCTCAACTTCGGCAAACTGGGCTCCGAAGGAATTGATGGCATATTTCCTCGGATTTTCATTTCTAGCTCCGTTTGTCGTAAAGGTTTCTTCGCGCATGCGTTTCATTAAATCGCTTATTGTGATTGATTTTG
>JBJKOY010000234.1:0-4059 GCA_046706945.1 Ignavibacteriaceae bacterium
TTGACATTAGGCGTCGATAATTTGTAAAAGGCATATAAATTTTATCACGACGGTTTGGGTCTTCCTTCCAAAGGAATAGTGGGAAATCCGCCTTTGGCGGAGCACACGGCTAAGTCGCATTCTTCGACATGAAGCACGGAATCAATCTGGCGCTTTATTCAAGGAAAAATTTGGCATGGGACGCGGATATTCCCGATTCAAATCCTTCACCCAACGAATTATCAATCGGCTATAATGTCAAGGAGAAAGCCGAAGTCGATTCGGTATTGGAACTGGCGCGGCGCGCCGGCGCAAAAATAACAAAACCCGGTCAGAATGCCTTCTGGGGGGGTTATCACGGCTATTTTGAGGACCCGGACGGGCATCTCTGGGAAATATTGTGGAGTCCTCAATTAATTCCCGAGGATTGATTTGGGTTCCGTAAAATTTATACGAAGTAAACCTAATCCGAAACTGCGGAAATATAAAATCTGCGAATATCCCCCTTTGGGGCAAGCTGTTTTATCCGCATCATCCGCGTTCTATTTTTTTATCGAAATATTACCTTTGGGACAGCCTCAATTAAACTATTTTAGTTATGCAACAGACTTTAAAGCCTCGGGATAATAAGTCTAAAAATACAAGGGGCTTTCCCGAAGGGATCGTAATAGTTTTGTCCAACAGCACAAATGATTTTCAATCGGTTATTTAGCTTGTTAAAAAGAATGAAGGATAAAATGCGCAGGTAAACGAGAAAATCTATTCGAATATGAAAACCCATTTAGTTTAATTAAAACAATTTAACGGCCCGGCACCGTTTATTTAATTTTAATCGGCCGAAAGGACTTGTAAAAATGCACGAAAGAAAAAAGCATACTTCATACGGAGAAATAATAAAGCGAATATTAAAAGGCGAAGGCAAGGCTTCGGTCGAATCAAGGCAGTCGGCATTCGATAATTCCGGACTTACGGAACCTTTAAGAACACTGGTAGATAAAATTGCCTATCACTCCGCAAAGGTGACCGACGAAAATATTAAGGAGGTAATTTCTTCCGGGACAGGCGAGGATCAGGTATTCGAACTGGTTATTTGTGCGGCGGCCGGCCAGGCCTCGAGGCAATACGAATCAGCCCTTAAAGCCCTAACGGAAGCAATAAATAAAACGGAAAGGCAGAAGGATGCGACTTAATATCCTTAATAGCGGTTACGGCTTGGGTACCAAAATACTCTTCAAAATTATTCGAATTTTTTCCGGACGACAGGTACCGGACGCCGCGAAAATTATATTTTACAGACCGGATTTTTACGGCAGCCGGATGAAGAGTTTTACGCATGAAGCAATGCGCGGCCCGTCTGCATGGTCTGTTGCGGAACGGGAATTAATGGCCGCTTATATATCCAAACTGAACGAGTGTTCTTTTTGCGTCGGCGCTCATACCGCCACCGCTTCGGGAGCTTATAGAGACAAATCAAAAGTCGATGCGGTGCTTGCCGATCTCGAAACCGCCCCTGTTGAAGAACCGCTGCGTGAAACTTTGAGAATGCTCAAGAAGGTCACGCTCGGGCAACCGGTGAATGCCGGCGATATGGATACGGTACTTGCCGCGGGTGCCTCCGGGGAACAGATAGAAGATGCGCTCGCCGTTTGTTTCGCGTTTAATGTAACCAACAGGCTTGCCGACGCATTCGGGTTCTTCGTCCCTGACGCCGAAGCCTTTAAGGCAGGGGCCAAATACCTGCTCAAACACGGCTATCGATAGAATCAACTTAAACGAAAGGAGCGCGGTATGGAATATGTAAATCTTGGAAGGACAGGCTTAAAAGTATCGAGGATATGCCTGGGCTGTATGAGCTTCGGCGATACTCTTTCAAGGAAATGGCACCTAAACGAGGAACAAAGCCGTCCCTTTATTAAAAAGGCAATAGAATCGGGAATAAATTTTTTCGATACCGCCAATATGTACTCGAACGGGGTAAGCGAAGAGATTACAGGAAAAGCCCTGCACGAATATTCAAAACGCGAAGAAGTAGTTATCGCGACAAAAATATTTTTCCCCATGCGTAAGGACGTAAACGGCGGAGGATTATCGCGCAAGGAAATATTTACGGAAGTGGATATGAGCCTGCGAAGGCTTCGGACCGATTACATAGACCTTTATCAGATACACCGGTGGGACTACGATACTCCCGTAGAAGAGACGCTTGAGGCGCTGCACGATATCGTTAAAGCCGGAAAAGTAAGATATATCGGCGCGTCTACTATGTTCGCCTGGCAGTTCTGCAAATCCCTTTACTTGTCGGATTTGTTCGGCTGGACGCGTTTCGTATCGATGCAGCCGCATTATAACCTTTTATACCGGGAAGAAGAACGCGAGATGCTTCCGTTATGTTCGGAAGAAGGCATAGGCGTTATACCCTGGAGCCCGCTCGCAAGAGGCCGCTTAGCCAGGCCTTGGGAAAAACATTCCGAAACATTAAGAGCAGAAACCGATTCGTTCGGAAAAAGCCTTTACGAACGAACCGAGGAGGCCGATAAAAAAGTCGTCGATTGCGTGACGGAAATTTCGAAAGCGAGAGGTATCCCGCATGCGCAGATATCCTTGGCTTGGCTGCTTTCAAAACCTGCAGTTACGGCGCCGATAGTCGGCGTAACCAAGATTCCGCA
This sequence comes from Ignavibacteriaceae bacterium, assembly GCA_046706945.1. Lineage (GTDB taxonomy): Bacteria > Bacteroidota > Ignavibacteria > Ignavibacteriales > Ignavibacteriaceae > FEN-1297. The sequence continues at coordinate 2,646 of JBJKOY010000234.1, forward strand.
CCTTGAAGACGCTGTTTCGGCGGTTTCGGTAAAATTATCAGGTGAGGAAATCGGATTACTGGAAGGGAATTATATTCCGCACCCGGTCGCCGGCTTTTAAAATAAAAATTAATATAACCTTTTGTTAAAAAACGGTTGCGTAACTCAAAAGTTACATGTATATTCGCGTAACTTTTAGGTTACACGTTATGCAAAAAGATATAATACACACTTGGTTTCTCGTGCAGCCGCCTTCGGTAGTGTGGGATTATCTCACGCAGCCGGAGCTTCTCTCTCAATGGCTTATGGCGAATAATTTCAAACCCGAAGTCGGGCATAAATTCCGATTCACTGCAAATCCCAAAGTAAAATTCGGTTTCGACGGCATCGTTTACTGCGAAGTACTTGAAGTCGAACCCTTAAAACGTCTTTCGTATTCGTGGAAAGGTGGACCGGGAAACGGCAGGATAACTCTGGATACTGTGGTGACCTGGACTTTAAGGGCGAAAGACGGCGGGACTGAGCTCCGGCTGGAGCACAAAGGCTTCAGCGGGTTTAAGAACTACTTTGCTTATCTGATGATGAACAACGGCTGGGGCGGCGGAATAAGAAAAAGACTCACCGTACTTTTAAAAGGTATTAAAAATGAAACAACGGCAAGCTGATATATTTCTGGCCGTTTCCGATCCCAGCAGGCGGCAAATCCTTCTGCTGCTGTCGAGAAATACCTTATCCATCAATTCTCTCGCAAAGAATTTTGATATGAGCCGCCCGGCGGTATCAAAGCATGTTAAAATTTTAAATTCCGCGGGTTTCATAACTATTGAGAATATCGGAAAAGAGAGGTACTGTATTTTACGACAGAAGGGCTTCGAGGAACTGCAAAGCTGGATAAACTATTTCGACGACTTCTGGAATAAACGCCTTAAAAAACTGGAAACGCTTCTCGATAAAAAGGCAAACAAATGATTAAACTTATAAAGATATTATTGCCGCATTCGGCCCTATAGTTTGCCGTATATGCACCTTTCGATTTTTATCCCGGTACGGTATGTTTACCCCAGACGATACGATTAAAAAAACAAGGAGACACAGACATGGAAAACAATATTTCATTCGCCGCGGCAGCGGTTCCGGCCGCAAATAGCGCAGGGAAGAAAATATGGACCGGCAGAATATTGAGCGGTACTGCCGTATTATTTATGCTGTTCGACAGCATTACAAAAATAACCGAGGCGCCTCAGGTTTTAAAGGCTTCGGTAAAGTTAGGCTACCCGGCAAGCACCATTCAGGTGATCGGGATTATTTTATTGATTCTTAATATTCTGTATGTTATTCCACGTACTTCAATTTTCGGTGCGATTTTATTAACCGGATATCTCGGCGGAGCCGTTGCTTCAAACTTAAGAATTATGAACCCGCTTTTCAGCAATAC
>JBJKOY010000235.1:0-2061 GCA_046706945.1 Ignavibacteriaceae bacterium
CCGGATTCTTTCACTCGCATCCAAATTAATCCGCCCGAGCCCTGTTTCTTCACAAAATCGGTCAGTACGTCAAGCTGGTTCCTTGTATATTCCCCGCAGCCCGGAGCTACCAGACCGGTGATAATCCCCTTGTTCTTTATATGGTCCTGGAACACTTTAAAAGCGGTTTTTTCGAAAACGCCGTTCAGAGTAGTCATTTCCAGATCGAATCTTAAATCGGGCTTGTCGCTCCCGTATTTTTCAACCGCTTCGTCGAACGTCAAACGGGGCAGCGGCAATGTTAATTCCCTGTTCCAGATTTCCTTGAAAAGCACTTTCATCAAACCTTCCACAATTTCGAAAATATTTTCCTGGTCTATAAAAGACATTTCAACATCAATCTGGGTAAACTCGGGCTGCCGGTCCGCTCTAAGATCTTCATCCCGGAAACATTTAACTATCTGGAAATACCTGTCGAAACCGGAAACCATAAGAAGCTGTTTATATTGCTGCGGAGACTGCGGCAATGCGTAGAATTTGCCTTTGTGCAGCCTGCTGGGAACCAGGTAATCCCTTGCGCCTTCCGGAGTGCTTTTCATCAAAACGGGTGTTTCAATCTCGACAAAAGAATTCTCATCGAAATATTTCCTAACGATCTGGTACATTCTATGGCGCATCAGAAGGTTTTGCTGGAAAGCCGGACGCCGCAGATCCAAATACCTGTATTTTAATCTGATGTCTTCGCTGGTATCTATATCGTTCTTTATGGAGAAAGGCGGGGTTTTAGACTCGTTCAATATTATAAGTTTGTCGATCATTACATCCACCTGTCCGGTAGGGATCGAAGGGTTTTCGGTACCCTCCGGGCGCTTCCTCACCTTGCCTTCCGCCGATATTACAAATTCGTTTCTCAGTCCGGCCGCCTTCTCATGAGCAGCTTTATCAAAAGACGGCTCGAATACTATTTGGGTAATTCCGTACCGATCCCTCAGATCTATAAATATTAATCCGCCCAAATCGCGGCGGGTATCTACCCATCCGTTTAATACCACATTTTCACCGATATTTTTCTCTCTCAGCTCCCCGCAATTGTGTGTTCTGGTTCTAAATAACATGTTTGCTTTCAGGGCTCCTTGTCATAATTAATAAGTTACAAAAATAATTAATATAATAAGGTGAAACAAATGGAAATAATAAAGCAGGGAATTCGATTCTTATAGAGTTTGTAGTATGTGGTTTGTTGTCTGGTGGGAGGTTGGCTGTCGGAGGTTGGTTTTTAATTTTTTCATCCGTGTAAATCCCCCATAGGGGCAAGCAGTGTTGTCCGTGTCATCCGTGTTCCATTTCTAAAGTAATGGATATCTTTGAGCAACAGATTGCGCCGGAGTTATTTTTCGTTATTAACGGATTAAATTTTTATTTTTGAATTTTACAAATTAAATACTTGCTGTACCACAAAGAAGAAGTCAATCATGAATACAGTAGAAATTATCAGAAAGAAGAGGGACGGCAGATCGCTTTCACCCGACGAGATAAACTTTCTAATTGCCGGATACACCAAGGGAAAAATCCCCGATTATCAATTTTCCGCGTTTTTAATGAGCGCATTTATAAACGGACTTAATAAGGACGAGACTTCATTCTTAACAAAGGAAATGCTTTACAGCGGCAGGGTATTAAATCTAAAGAAAATAAAAGGAGCAAAGATAGATAAACACTCAACGGGCGGAGTAGGCGATAAGACTTCTCTTATCCTGGCTCCAGTTGCCGCCGTCGCGGGGGTGAAGGTCCCGATGATCTCGGGGAGAGGACTGGGACATACCGGGGGCACACTCGACAAATTGGAATCCATACCGGGATTCAGAACCGATCTCTCTTTGAAAGAATACGAATCGGTATTAAAAAGAACCGGTGCCGTGCTAGCGGGGCAGACGAGCGAAATAGCCCCGGCGGATAAATTAATTTATTCGTTAAGAGACGTAACGGCAACCGTCGAATCGATTCCATTTATAACGGCCAGCATTATGAGTAAAAAACTTGCGGAAGGAATAGACGGCCTCGTTCTTGACGTAAAAACCGGCA
>JBJKOY010000236.1:0-3881 GCA_046706945.1 Ignavibacteriaceae bacterium
TTTATTTAATATAAATGTTATATGTTCCTTTTCAACTTCGGCCATGGACATTTTTTCTCTAATATTATTCCCTTTTTCAAATGTTTCCGGAAAAATAAAGTATTCTTTCTCAAGGACATTTCCTCCAGCTAGTAAAACGGCCTCTTTCAACTTATTCTCCAGTTCCCTTATATTACCTATCCACTCGTAATTCTGAAGCAATTCCATTACTTCATAAGGCACTTTGTAGACATTTTTATGAAGCTCGTCGTTTATTTTCTTCAATAGATGCATTACCAAAACAGGTATGTCCTCCGCTCTTTCTTTCAACGAAGGAACGTCAATTTTAAATACATTCAGCCTGTAATACAAATCTTCCCGGAATTTACCCTGTTCAACCAGCTCCGAAAGATTTTTATTGGTTGCCGTTATTATTCTTGCCTGAAGAGGAATCGGGAATTCATCTCCTATTCTTTCAAATTCTTTTTCCTGTATGACTCTTAAAATTTTCGCCTGCAATTCCAAAGGAAATTCCGATATTTCATCCAGGAAAATGGTGCCGCTGCCGGCCAGTTCGAATTTGCCTTTTTTATCCCTAATGGCATCCGTAAATGCCCCTTTAACATGACCGAACAATTCGCTCTCAAGCAGCGTGACGGATATAGCGGAAGAATTGACTGCTACGAACGGTTCATCTTTAGTAATCCCTGAATAATGTATTATCCTTGAGATTATCTCTTTCCCCGTGCCGCTATCGCCTTCTATTAAAACTGTCATCCTATTCATGGAAACACGGCCTACCATCTTTATAATTTCTTTTATGGCATACGATTTCCCAACCAGATTGTTAAGTATGTCTTCTTTTTTAAATTCCGTTTTACTTGAATCGAATAACTCAAGTTTTTCGCTTAATCTTTTTGTTTCCAACGCCCTTTTAACAACCAGGTTAAATTTTTCTTTTTCGATGGGTTTTTCCAGAAAATCGTAGGCTCCGAGCTGCATTGCCTTAATTATTAACTCGTTATCGTCAAACGCGGTTATCATTACAACCGGAAGATTATCGGCCGTATCCTTCGCTTTTTTCAAAACTTCGAGACCATTAATAACAGGCATTCTGACATCCGTTATTACCAGATCGGGCCTCTCCTTCTTTATCAAGCCGAGGCCGTCCGCACCTTTCAGCGCGGTTATTACCGTATAATCGTTGCCTGAAACGTAATTGGCCAATGTTTCCAGCATCGATTCGTCGTCGTCAATGATCAAAACTTTATGCAATTATAACCCCGCAGGTATTTTAATCTTAAAAACGGTTTCCCCTTTTCTGCCGCTGAATAATTCTATCGAACCGGAATGTTTCTCGGCTATCTTTCTTGCAAGAGCCAGTCCCAATCCGCTCCCTTTAGGTTTGCTTGTATAAAAAGGCTCAAAGATTTTCTCCGACAAACTGCAGTCTATCCCGCAACCGTTGTCCTTAAAATAAACCGTTACCACGCCGTTTTTAGTTTCCGACCAAACATTTATCTCTCCCTCAAAATCAATCGCATCTACCGAGTTCTCAAGGAGGTACAGAAATAATGATTTTAACTGCTGGGCATCGGCTTTAATAATTGCGGGACTTACGCTGTTTTTGAATTGAATCCGTTTTGACTTTAACAAAGGTTCGAGAAGTTCGGCTCCGTAATTAACCGCTTGCACCATATTTACCCTGACCGGTTCAAGCTCTTTTTCCCTGGCGTACTGCAAAACTTCTTTAAGTAATTTGTCGAGCCTTTTTACCTCCCTGTCGATTATATTGTACGAGTTACCTATCGTACTTACATTGTTTTTTATCAGATCGAAGTTCATTTTTATAGAAGCAAAGGGAGACTTGATCTCATGCAGCAGATAGCTCGTCATACTTCCGATTGCCGCAAGCCTCTGCGATTCGCCTAATTTCTTTTCCTGCTGTTTCAGAAGGGTAATATCCTGTTTAATAGCAGCTAAATAATTGACTCTCCCGTTTTTCTCTTTTATAGGAGCCATTACGGCATACTCAACATACCGTTCGCCGTTCTTTTTTCTGCTTACGATCTCTCCCTGCCAAGTATTACCGGACGAAACAGTCTTCCATATCTCTTCATAGACGCCTGCATCCATCTCATCAGACTTAAAAACACCGGTATCTTTACCCAGTACTTCTTCCAATGAATATCCGGTTAATTTAATAAAGGCAGGGTTAACGTACTGGATTTTTCTTTCGGTATCCGTTATTATTATCGATGACGGGTTTTGTTCAATAATTACAGACAGTTCAAGAGCCTGCGTTTCGAATATCCTTTTTCTGCCTATGCCGCCTGTCATTATGTAATAATAAACTAACTTGCTTTTTTTATCTACAACGGGTTTTATAACTGCGTCGACGGTGTAATCCGTTCCACCGGTCTTCGAACGGTATTTTATCTCGGTTTCTTTTTCGGAATAATCATTTATTATTTTCAGAGGATCATCGTCAATTAGTTCTGTAATACTTTTATTTACTACCTCCGTCTCAATACTTTCGAACAGCTCGCAGAATTTATCGTTCGCTTTTAATATTAAATTGTTTTTACTTACAATTGCCAGACCCACCGGCGCACTGCGGAAAAATGCCCGAAACGTATCGTTCCAATTGAAATATCCGTATTTAGATGTCTTATTTGAAAGCATTTTCCTTCTAGTCAATACCGGAGAATCTGGTTTCATATCTCCGAACATAAATAGACAATTTAACAGCTAATTTAATTACCGCATTTGATTTATAAAAATAATATGTCTCTAGCGCAGGATTTAACTCTTCGACAAATATTTTGTAATTATTGACTGCAATTTTTACAATAATCAAAATACGAAAAAAAGTTAAAACATGTGTTCGTGATTTGTTAAGAAATAATAAAATAAAAAAATGCCGTAAATGTTCCGCGACAAAGTCAGAGCCGAACGAAAAGTTCTAAGTGTGAAGAGATTAGTATGATTCGATTTAGTGGAGCTAAGGAGGATCGAACTCCTGACCTCTTGAATGCCATTCAAGCGCTCTCCCAGCTGAGCTATAGCCCCGGATTTTACTGTATGACAAAAATATGGAACAAATTTTTATGAAGCAAATTTATTTAGTAGGCAGTAGCCGGTAGTTAGTAGCCGGTAGTTGGTTTAAAAGAAGATGCTGTAATGAATTTGAGCTGCCGGGATTAAACCCAATCCTGCCCTTCGGGCATCCCCTCCCTAGAGGGGAATAACTTGCCCATGCCATCCGCACATCCCCTCCCCGGAGGGGAAGCAAAGGGGTGGGTTGTTGATAGTAAAGGGGGCTGGGGGGATTTGTATATTGCCGTTAAAATATATTTTATCTAATAGGGGAAGCTATCAAAACTTCTGATGTAACGGCGAATTTGCTTCCTATATAATGGTATACCACCTTCCATTTTGAAGGATCGAGATGAGACAAGAGATTTATTGGCCTGCATCCTCCCACAAGCGACGGATTAATTTTAAAGACAGTATTCCACATCAACGATACAAAGCCGGTAATAATATTTTTACCGCCGGTTATCGAAGTTAAACAAACAAGACCTTCGTCCGATAGCATCCTATGCGCTTCCTCCAGCGTCTTCGAAGCTTCTTCACTGCTGAACAAATCAAGGACATAATTCGCTATAAAACGATCGATCGAACGTGATGCAGCGGAGGAAACCGGTAAATCAAAGGCGGACTCGATTCTGACTCGGCTTCCGAACGTTTTCAACCGATCTTTTGACAGCTTCAGCATTGTGGTGCTTACGTCTACCCCGGTATAAACTGCATTAGCGTTAAGATGAGAGTCTAACAGCTCTTCCGCAAAGCGTCCCGTTCCGCAGCCGAGTTCAAAAACCGATGCCGCATTCCCGAAC
>JBJKOY010000237.1:0-3657 GCA_046706945.1 Ignavibacteriaceae bacterium
GATAATTTCCATGGACAAATATGATCCGGGGAACAACTATGTAAGAATGATTTTCGGAATGGATAATCAATTTACTTCAAAGCTGTACGCGATGTTCGAATACCAGTATAACGGCGAGGGCGCACCCGATAAAAACTCGTACGATCTGCTTGCATTGCTGGAAGGCAGGGTAATTAACCTGAGCCGTAATTATCTCTTCTTAAGCGCTTCTTATCAGATCACGGCCTTATTGACAGTAACCGGCGCGGAAAATATGAACCTGAACGACGGTAGCGGCTTCTCAAGCGTTTCGGGCGCATATTCCCTATCCGACAACTCGACATTAACTTTAGGAGCTTTGATTTCATACGGCAGCAAATTCAGCGAGTACTGGTACTATCCGACCTCGATCTACCTGCAGGGACAATGGTTCTTCTAATTCAATAAATTAAATTCAAATTATAAAGCATGACTGCATGTTTGCATGCACTCATGCATCCATGTATAATTTTAATCCTTTCAATTGACTTTTCACTCCCTTTTTTACAACTATAACGCCGATCAATATTACCGCCGCGCCTAAAAAAATATAGACATTGAGTTTTTCATCCAGCACGAACCAGCCGAGAAAAAGAGCTATTACCGGATTAATGTATGCATAGGTGGAAGCGAAGGATAACGGAAGATGGGTTATCATGTATATATAAGAACTGTACCCGATGATAGATGCAATTCCGAAAAGGTATAGAAAGGCGATTAAGCTGCCGGTATCAAATGAAAACTTTGCCAGTTCTCCAAGCCCTAAACCGGTTGTAGTTTGTATAACCCCGCCGACAAACATTTGAACCGCAGCGCCCATCAAAGGATCGACATTTAGCTTTTTATATTTTGAGTAGACGGATCCCAGGGACCAGAATATAACCAGTACAAGTATACTGAGCATCCCCGACAAGTATTCGGTATTTACCAGTAATTTTAAATCGTAGCTGAAAATTAATGCAACCCCGGCAAGCCCGAGAACTAATCCCGCCGCAACCGTGAGACTCAGCTTCGGCCCCTTCGGAGTCAGCATTTCCATGCCCACCATCCAGAACGGCACCGTAGTAACAAGCAGAGACGACAATCCGCTGGGCATCCATTGTTCCGCGAAATTTAAAAAACCGTTCCCTATCCCCAGGAGCAGAAATCCTATTACCGCCAAATGAAACACCTCGTTCTTATTCGGGAAACGCCTGCCTTTGATTTTTAAAAACGTTAGGAATACTACCCCGGAAAGCAGCCACCTTAATCCGCCGAATAAAAACGGGGGTACCCTGGTAACTCCGATGCGGATCGCCAGGTACGTCGTTCCCCATAATATGCATACGGCTGTGTACGCAAGATAAGCTTTTATATTGGTTTGTTTATCCAAGCCGAAGCGACAATATTAATATTCAATTGATAAATTAAATTAAAGAAACAAAGATAATATTTTTTGGGAGAAAATTATTTGAAGCCTGCTATTATCTTAATCCCAGTTTCTCTCCTCTGGATAAAAGTTTTATCGACTCGCTAATCCTTTTCCGTCTGGTGCCTACCTGCTTTGCGGTGGTGATCCAGCCGATAAATTGTTTCCTATAGGTGGGGGCCAGTCTTTTAAAATAATCATTCGCTTTACTATCTTTATTTAGAGCAGCCTCGAACTCTACGGGAATGTCGAACGAGATTTTCGGACTGTTGTCCTTGTACCATTGCCCGTTCTTTTTAGCAAAATATATAAATGATAATCCGTATGCGGTCATTTTCTTTTTATCAATTAATACCTCTGCCCGCTTCTTATTTAATTCCGACCACTTGCTGTTTTGTTTACGGCGAGTAAATTTCCTGACGTATTTTTCATCGTCGATTTTCTTTATTATGCTGTCGATCCAGCCGAAGCAGAGAGCCTCGTCCAGCGCATCTTCGTATTTCATTGTCGTACTGCCCGATGTTTTTTTATAAAATACCAGCCACACAGTAATATCATTCAAGTGGTTTTCTTGGAGCCATCTTCTCCAGGACGCCGCATCTTTAAAATAAAGCTGTTGATTTTTCACTTTATTATTCCCCGGTTTTAATTTAAACTTTAATAATTAAAATTATTAAAAAATTGTAAAATATGATTGATGTGGTTTATAAATATATTAATTTTAATCTTCATAATATTGTTTAAAGAAAGGATTATTGTCTTGAAATTGCGGACATTCAATTATTTGTTTATAACCGTTTCGGTAATTTTATTAAACTGTATTTCTTACGGCATGAAAATATCCGGCCCGGTTAATATAGATGACGGGCCGACAATAAAGGGAGCCTACGGAGACGGCATTCACGACGACACAAAGGCGATACAGGCGGCGCTCGACAGTGTTTCCTCGGCCGGCGGCGGAATTATTTTATTTGCAAACGGAAAATATCTTACCGGTCCCCTTGTAATAAAAACCGGAGATACTCTCGATGTCGACGTGTCCGGAGCAATCCTGGGAACAACCGATATGGCCTCGTATTATAAGCCGGGAGCCGACACTACCAAACCCCCGAGTTCTTTACAGCCGCTTCTTACCGCCAATTATGCAAACAACATAGCCGTAATAGGAAAAGGTTATATAGACGGACAGGGGCAGGAATGGTGGACCGAATACAATAACGGAACAATTTCCGTCAGACCCAGAATGTTCCAGCCGAATCACTGCAACAATATCCTGTTAAAAAACATTACGCTGAAGAACTCGCCGCAGTTTCATTTTATCCCCGAATGGTGCAACAACGTTACCGTCGACAGCGTAACTATTCTCGCGCCGTCCAACTCACCGAATACGGACGGCATAGACCCGGCTACATGCCACAACGTTATCATTACAAACTGTTATATCGACAACGGCGACGACGATATCGCCGTCAAATCCGGTCATCCCGATCCAAACGATCCGAATGCGGCCTGCACAAGGATTTATATTTCTCACTGCACGTTCATTCACGGGCACGGAGTTTCCATAGGAAGCGAAACGGGAGGCGGTGTCGACAGCATGTACGTAGACAGCTGCACTTTCAACGGGACTACGAACGGGATAAGAATAAAATCGTACCGGGGCAACGGCGGTAACGTAAGAGGACTGCATTACAGCAACCTTACCATGACGGGCGTGAAGTATCCGATATATTTCTCGGAATATTATCCCAGCATTCCGTCGCAGTCGGATCCTGCGCAGGCGGTTACGTCGTTAACTCCGTATTTCCACGACATAACGGTTACTAACTTTACCGCGACGAATTCAACATATGCCGGTGTTGTAGTCGGCCTGCCGGAAACGCATATGACGGGCATTGAGTTTAACAACGTATCGATATCGGCAAATACCGGCTTGGAATTAAGGAATGCTTCTCTCGATACGGTCAATACTTCCATCAATGTTAAATCCGGTTCCCCCATAATCTATGAAATAGACGGAACGATAACGCAGGTAAAAGATTATTCCTCCGGTAATAAAGTATCGGGATTCTCACTGATGCAGAATTATCCCAATCCTTTTAATCCCAGTACGACGATTAAATATTCGATCCCGGCAGCCGGTACTGTAACCATCAAGCTGTACGACATACTCGGACGCGAAGTGGCAACACTGTTGAATAAAAACGAGAACCCAGGTAACCATGCAATAG
>JBJKOY010000238.1:0-2582 GCA_046706945.1 Ignavibacteriaceae bacterium
CTTTTGCTCCCGGGAAATTTTCTTTTACATACTGCGAAATAAATTCTTTTATTTCTTTGTTCAACCGCATTTTATTTATTCTGATTTATATCAAAATAATTCTTTTTAATTTAGATTCCAATCAAGATCTTGAAGGGATTGATGATTGTTGATTGATGATTGTTGATTGATGATTGATGATTGTTGATTGATGATTGATGAATTGCAAAAAATCAAAGGACAACAACCACCCACCCACAGCCGACCGCCAACAACCTACAACCCACCACCTACAACCCACCACCCACAACCCACCACCCACAACCCACCGCCAACACACTACCCCCAACCACCGACACCCTACAAACCACAGACTTCAAACAAACACCTTCCGGCTATTTAGCCGGCAAAAGCTCCGCAAGCCCGTCGATGATCTTTTGAGGCGGCAGATGATCCAGGCAGTGATATGCTTTGTTGGTGCACTTAGGCTGAAAATAACACGTGCATTTTTTATCGGGCTCGATGATCTTCCCACGGCCGTACAATTCGAACTCGTGCCTGTTGAATATATTGTTCAGCAGGATTATTTTTTTCTTCAGCCCTATCGCAATATGCATCGCCATCGTTACGACCGTTACCACCGCGTCGCACCTGTCCGTTAACCCGATAAAGGTTTTCAGCTCAAAGGTGCCGAAATATTTCGCGCCCGTCTGGGCCGACAGTCTTTTGTTCTTTTCATCCTCCTCCGGTCCGCCCAGGAGTATAACTTCGTAATTCCTTTTAAGAAGCCCCGACGCCAGTTCACCCCAGTATTTTTCCGGCCAAAGACGCGACGTCCACCTGCCGCCGCAGCCGGTGTTTAAACCTACGACCTTTTTGTTCTTGTCGATTCCCGTGATTTCGGCCTTGTTGTATTTCGGCAGGATGTATTCTTCCCCGCCGTATTTTAACCCGCATATTTCGAATATCTCCTGCATGTAATTCTTGGTGTTGGCGATGCTGATATCGTCAAAGAGCCCGGTTAAATATTTATGTTCCGCCTCTTTGCCCGCCGGGTAGGGCCTGTTCTCTTTTACCGTATACCCGTACAGCTTCGATTTATTTTCGAACTGCGACGCGAAGCCGCAGGCATACTCGTCCTTGTCGAGGTTTATTACCGTATCGAAGGATGTGCTCTGCAAAAAGAAGAGCGACTTGCTGTCCCACGGGTAAACTCTGTCGGCGCCGTTTGCATCGTCGCTCAATGAAGGCACCAGGTCCGGGAAATGAGTGAGCCAGACGATGTACGCGTCGCCGTACTTTCTGCGAAGGGCGGTAAGAAGAGGCGTAGTGCGGATAACGTCGCCCGCCGCGCCAAGCTTGATTATTAATATCCTGGCGCCGGTTTTTTTATAGTACCTGCATTCCCCGCCGTTCTCTTCGACGCAGTGCACGCCGTAAAGCTTGCTGGGTTTGCAGGGGATGTAGCCCAGGAACTCCCTGCAGTCCGGTTTAATGTTCATGTTGTTTCAAAGATTATTGTAAAAATTTTTTCTAATTCGGGAAAATGATTCCGCAGGCAATGGAACACGGACAACACGGATGACACAGATAACCACGGATAGTTAAAACAGTGAGGATCCGTGTTGTCCTGTGTTGTCCGTGCCAGCCTGCCGGCAGGCAGGTTCTATCTTCTATATCTCAGTGAAATTCAGCATTTAGGTAATCTGCGATTTTCTGCGCGGCCTTGCCGTCGCCGAATATGTTTTTTGATTCCCACGCCTGGTCGGCGTTGACGGCTTTTATTATATCCCTGGGCTTGCGGGATTCCACAAGTATATTCGCCCCGCACTCAACCGTCTCAATCCATTCCGTTTCCGAGCGCAGGGTAACGCAGGGCCTGTTCAGGAGATAGGCTTCCTTCTGTATGCCTCCGGAATCGGTAATTACTTTCCTTGCGTTCTTCTGATGAATAATGGAATCAAGGTACCCTACGGGCTCGACGAACATAATTTTCGACGGCGCTTCCCTGCCGGTCCGTTTTAACATTTTCATAGTACGCGGATGAACGGGGAACACCACTGTCTTGTCTAAATTGTTCAGAGCCTCTATAATGCTGCCCAATATTTTTTCATCGTCTACGTTATACGGTCTGTGCAGGGTAACGAAATAATATTCCAGCGGTTTTAATTTCAGATCGCTCAAAACTTTGGATTTTGAAGATGCGATCTTCTCAAAGTTCAGCAGCGCGTCGTACATAACGTCGCCGAAGTTAAAGACCTTACCGCCAACTTTTTCGCTTTTCAATATATCTACGGCTCTTTCAAGAGGTGCAAAGAGATAATCGGAGACGTGATCCGTAAGAACTCGGTTGATTTCCTCCGGCATCTGCCTGTTGTAGCTTCTTAGCCCCGCTTCAATATGCGCCACGGGTATATTCATTTTAACGGCGGTTAAAGCGCCCGCAAACGTGGTTGTCGTGTCGCCGTAAACAACCGCCGCATCCGGTTTTTCTTTCAGAAAAATTTCCTCGAGCCCGAGTATGATTTTGGCGGTCTGGAAGCTCTGCGAACCTTCTCCCACGCCGAGGTTGTACTCCGGTTCCGGTATTTTCATTTCGTTAA
>JBJKOY010000239.1:0-21754 GCA_046706945.1 Ignavibacteriaceae bacterium
ATGTATATTTTACAATACATCATTCCTTAATATTCATTTCAAAAATCGGTATTATCAATAATTTTTATTGGCACTCAAATTGGAAAACCCGTTTCGCAGTAAATCTAAATGGGTGTTAAAATGAAAAAAATAATTTTAATTATAAGCATTATAACTTTGACAATCGGGCTTTCGGCCTGTCACTTCCGGGATTTTTCACATATCGACGATCAGCCGCCGGCCCCTCCCACCGGTCTTAAAGTAATGAACGGCGATAACGTTGTAGATATTTCGTGGAATTATAACCCCGAAAGAGATGTTGCCGGGTATAACATATACTATGCTTACAGTTATGACGGCAAGTACAATCTCATCGGATCGACGGAAAATAATTATTTTACGGATTATGAAGCGCATAACGGCACTACCTATTATTATGCGGTAACTGCTTACGATTTTAACGGCAACGAAAGCGATTTAAGTTACGACGACATTAATGCCACCCCTAGACCGGAAGGATTCAACGAAACCGTTTTTGATTATTTAAATTTCCCGGACATGGGCGGATTCTCTTTTACATCCTATTCCGATGTTCCGTATGACGACAGTTCCGCCGATTTTTATTTTGAGAATTATAACGGTTCCTATTATATAGATGTTTGGCAGGACAGCGATATACGGGATATGGGCCAAACCCAGGACATTTACAGTATCTCTTACGCCCCGGCGGGAGGCTGGTCTTCTACGAAAGACGCAATTGCGGTTCCGGGCCATACATATGTCATCTGGACCTGGGATAACCACTATGCCAAAATAAGAATAAAATCCATTTCAAACGAAAGACTGGTTTTCGACTGGGCATTCCAAACCGTAAAAGGGAATACAATGTTGAAAACCAAGAACGTTCCCCTGCAAAGAGGTCCGTTAAACAAAGATACCCATAATAGGAAATAACTTTTACATTGTTGGTTTTTATATCATTCCGCCGAAGCCGAAATTTTTCGGGCTTCGGCGTTTTGCTGCGGAAATGTATTTTTGCATTATTAACCGGTTTGGATTGAATGAGTTATAGATTTATTTTACTTATTTCATTAAATTGCCCATTGAAATAAAGATGAATAACCGTCTTAAAATACCCGTAATAACCCTGTTTATTTTGATTTCCGTTTTCGGCACATTGATAAACGGACAGGAATATCCAATTAAAACAGACAGCGTCCGACAAATTAATCACGGCAAAGAAACGTTAAAAGAAATCGAGAACGGAATTGCCGAGGGTAACGTAAATATATTAATTGATTTTTTTAGTCCCCAAACTTATCTCAGCTTATCCAACGGAATCAACGGGTATTACAGTTCGAATCAGGCATATTATGTCCTGGAAGAATTTTTCGGAGATTACCGCGCTTCCGATTTTAAATTCAGAGATACGCAGGTTAACAAAGAAATTATGTACGGGACCGGGACATATATTTATACGCTGAGAGGTAAAAAAGACGAAGCGCACGTTTATGTTGCGTTGAAAAATGCCGGCAAAAAATGGAAAATAACACAGCTTACAATTAATTAATGTCTTTTAATATCTTGAAAAAACTAAAGGGCGATAGAAAATATTTTGCTATCGTCTTTTTTATATTAATTCTGTTTTTGCTTTCCGGGATAATTTCGCCGATAATCGTTAAACAGATCGAAAATAATTGGGATGAAAAATTATCCTCAAAAATAGAAGAGATCCAAAATTACGTAACGGCTGATTTTGAAGAAAAGGAGAACACGCTTTTAAACACGGCCGCCTCCGTAAAAAACAACCTTAGAAAAGTCCTGCAGCCAAGAAACTCCTCTTACGGTGCATTAATAAAACTGGTTAACGAAAAAGCGTACCAAGATTATTCCATTGAAGTTCTGGCCCCGAACGGGAAATTAATAGCATGGAATGTACAGATAGCGATCCCTCAAAACGATATTTTACCTATGGCATTTCCGCCGGGGCAGGCGCATTTTTACGATACGGATCTCTCTACATATATAACCGAAACCGATACGCTTCTTGTTGAGAACGAAGTCTTTTATCTCGTCGTCAGCAATGTAATTGAAAAGCAATTTAAAATAAACAATGCATACTTCAAGCAGATAAATTTCTCCAAGGAATTATCTGAGAAATATTTTACGCAATTTAAATTAGATTATTCCCCCTTTGCGGAAGGTACGCTGGACGGCCGCAAATATTCGTTTGTCCTTACGAACAGTCAGGGAAATAAAATAGGGGAAGTTACATTTACCAAACCTACTTTGAACACAACAATAGATACTGTTTACAGGAACTCGGCCCAAATTCAGAGCATTCTGGTATTTTTGGCCGGTATTATCATTATAATTGGTTTTAGAAAAGAATACAAGGAATTGAAGTACCGGACGGCTAAGATACTAACATTGACATTTTTCCTTACTCTGTTCCGGATGCTTCTTTTTGCCGTGAATTTCCCCTCGGGGATATTGGGCGGTTCACTGGTTGATCCCGTATATTTCTCCTCGGCTTTCGGCGCAGGTATAGTAAAGTCGCCTGTTGAATTTTTCGTAACTGCTTTATTCGTTCTAATTATATCTGTAAACGGCTTCAGATATCTGCTCGATTATTTAAGACACACGCAGATATTTCTTAAAAAAAATAAGATCATATTTTCGTTGCTTTTTTTCCCCCTTTCCTTCCTTTTCTTTCTAACCATGCGCGGATTAAGTGCCTCGGCAAGAAGCGTAATTTTCGATTCCACGCTCCGGTATTTCAAGGAACCGGACCTTATTCCCAATTTACCGTCCATCGTCATGAATCTTAATTTGCTGATGCTCGGAGTTGCTACGGTTCTGCTTTTATGCGCGTATATTTTAATATTGATGGCTTTAATACCGGAAAGCGACGGGAAAAGAATCAAATTGTATTTCATTTCATTCTTCTTTGTCTTTCAAATCCTAGGTTTATTATTTATATCTATAGAAAACGAACCGCTGATAACTCCCGTATTGAGTATTATCTTCGTTACTTTCATAATAGGATTATGTTATAAAATTTACGTAAGTAAAAACGGCGAAGAATTCAATTTTATATACGTTACGCTAATCGCTTCGGTAATTTCAATTACACTGCTCAATTACTTCAATGTAAACCTGGAAAAACAATCGCTGAAAACGACGGCGATGGAGATTAACAGGCCGAACGACAGCCTGCTTAAATTTTTAATCACGGAAACCCTTACGAATGCTTCGAATAATAAAGATATAATAATGGATTTCGGCATGCGGAACAGCAACTATGACGCGGACGCATTCAGATTCTGGGCCAACAGTTCGCTTCAAAGGGAATCATTAAATTCGTCGGTCGCCATTTGGAATAAAGACCAGCATGCGATAGGTTCGTTTTCGGTCGGGATAGACGCGGGGAATAAACTGCCTTCCGAGTTTTACAGATATTCGGGGAGCGAGCCCAAGATCATTGAAATAAGCGAGGGTCAGGATTCATCTAATAAAATATTCAAAGGGATAATTCCGGTTTACGACCGAGATATAAAATTAGGTTACATCACCGCATCCATCGGTGTAGATATACGGAATTTAGGAACGAACGACATACCTCTTTTCCTGGAATCGCAAAAAAATATTTTAAACAGCGTTATTGATATCCGTCAATTAAAAATATTCGATTTCAACGGCTCCAAATTAAAAGACGTTTACGGCGATATCTATCCTTCGAGAGATCAAATTAAGCCGATAATTAATGCCCATTTTTCCCAGGACAACGAAGCCTGGCTGAACCTGGACCTCAACGGTCAAAATTATTATACCTATGTCCTGAAAACTTTTTCGAACGGCAGCGAAAGAATTACCGCGGTTTTGACCAGGGAGAAGAAAATTTCCTGGGACTTTTTTAATTTCTTTAAGATTTTTCTAATACACAGCATATTTATAATTTTCGCTCTTTCCGTCCTTTTACTTGTAAAAATTAGAGAGTACCGTTACAGTTTCAGAGCCCAGTTATTAATTGCGTTCCTGCTGGTATCGCTCCTTCCCATAATAGTACTGGCATTTTATAACAGGCAGATAGTGCAGCAAAGGAGTCAGACCGCAATATTCAACGACCTGAACGATCGCGTAAACTACATAGAGAAATATATTACAACCGAACTCGGACGGAACCAGGATATGGATCTGGTGCAGGTCTTCAATAAAGCCGGCCAGGATTTGGGAATAGCTTTTTCAGTATACGACGGGACCACCTCTCTTTACAATTTAAAGCAGCAATATTTTAAGATCGGGCTTTTAAACGACCGGTTGAACCCGATAGCGTATTATCAATTAAATTATCTGAGTTACAGAGAATATTTGACTCAGGAAAATATCGAGGGATTCGGCTACGATGCTTTTTATAAGAAGTTTACTATCGGCCAAAAACCGCTTATAATAGGAGTGAACGATGCTTTTAACAAGGTAAGGCTGTCGTTTTCGGTTGTGGATATCGACGTATTCCTGTTCGGTATTTTTTCTTTCACCACATTTATTATGATTTTGCTCAGCGCATTTCTAGCGGGAAGAATTTCGCTTCCCATACGGCGGCTTACGAAAGCAACGGATTCCGTGGCTCACGGGGATTTAAGCGTTGAACTGGAGAACAACGAGAAAGGAGAATTGAAGGAGTTGTACGACGGGTTTAATGCAATGACAAAAGAACTGCAGAAAAATCAGTCGGAACTGGCCGAACTGGAAAGAGAAACGGCATGGAAAGAAATGGCCAAACAAGTAGCGCACGAAATTAAAAATCCTCTTACCCCGATGAAACTGGCGGTACAGCAGTTAATTGCGTCCTATCGCGACCGGAATAAAAACTTTAACGAGATGTTCGAAAAGCTTTCGGCTACCATACTTAACCAAATTGAAAGTCTTAGTTCCATCGCATCCGAATTTTCCCGTTTTGCGCGTATGCCGAATTATAATCTGGAAAAATTGGATCTGCTTGCAGTACTGGACGACGCCGTTAACTTATTCGTTGACGAACACATTAAAATAGATTTGTCGTGTTCGTTCGAGAGCGCTTTTATAGAAGGTGACAAGGCTCAGCTTAGACGGGTGTTTATAAACTTTATCAGAAATTCCATTCAAGCCGGCGCTACGCATGTTTATTTAAGTATTAACCAAGAAGGAGAAAATTTTATCATTGTTATTAAAGACAACGGCAGAGGAATACCGGAAAACATCCGTTCGAAGGTTTTCGAGTCAAATTTTACCACCAAGGAAAAAGGAATGGGGATCGGTTTGAAGATCGCAAAACGGTACATAGATAGTATAAACGGAAGCATTTCCGTAGCCGATCCGGGAACCCCCGGGGCCGAGTTTAAAATCACGGTTCCCCGTTTCAAAAATAATTAAACGGACGAAAAATGAATCCTTTAACCCCGCATCAGCAAGCCGCAATGAACTTAGACAGCCATATATCGCTTACCGCAAATGCCGGTTCGGGAAAAACGCTCGTACTTTCAAGAAGATATATTGAAATCGTTTTAAAAGAAAAAATTGCGCTAAGAAACATAGCCGCAATAACATTCACAGAAAAAGCGGCCAGCGAATTATACAGAAAAATTGCGGCTCAAATCGAAGAGAGATTGCAAAACACGCGGGATGAAAATACAATTAGGATATTGGAAAATATGCGTAGGCAGCTTGTTTCCGCCAACATTTCCACGATCCATTCCTTTTGCATAGATATTTTAAGGGAGTACCCGGTTGAAGCCGGTCTCGACGCAAATTTTTCTCCAATCGACGAACAGCTTTCAACCGAGTTGATCGAATTGACAGTAGAGGATACGATAAAAGCTTCGATACAAAACAAACTCGAGGAACCGCGTCTGAAAAAACTCATTCGCTTTTTCTCGTCGAAAAGTACATTGGCGCGGGAATTAATATCCTTAATACAAAACAGAAAAAACGTTCTTAATATTGCCGATAAAATATACGGAGGCGATGAAAAAGACACCGCAGATTTCTTTAAACGGAAGTTCAAAGAACTCATCCCGCTCGTCGTGCTGAAAGAAGAATTTAAAGTTTTAAACTTCTTATCAGAAATAAATAATGCGGTATTAAAAAACAAACCTGATAATTCCGTCGCACTGGAAGCGGCGCCGGTTATAGAGAAAATAAAAAATACCGGCGATTACGATGGGAAAATATTTTTATACGGTGATCTAAAGAAAATGCTTTCGGTACAAAAAGGAACTCTGAAGGTAAGAGATTACCTGGGAAAGCAAAAAGATGAAATGGGCAGTGAAATAAAGACGGTTGAAAAATTTTTTACGGGTTTGGAAGGCTTGGAATTTTCCGCAAATAGCGCTGAAATAGAACTTGAATTGGCAAATTACGGCCATCTTATGCTGCATTTCTTTATGAATGCCTTAAAATCGTACGAAGCTAAAAAAAACGAGAACGGATACCTAGATTATGAAGATATATTGCTGTGCACAAAAGAGATCCTGAATAAGGAGAACGTAAGGAACGGATTGTCCGAAAAGTATAAGTACATTATGATAGACGAATACCAGGATACCAACGAAATACAATACAATATTTTTCTTCCGATACTCGATATGCTGAAAAAGGGAAATCTGTTTGTCGTCGGAGACGAAAAACAAAGTATTTATATGTTCAGGGACGCCGAACTGGAAGTATTCGCAAAGACGAAAAAAGATATTGCCGATAAGTCAGGCGAGCAATTTTTGCTGACTTTACCCGACAGTTTCAGAATGGCGCCGTCAATAGCATTATTTGCGAATTTGTTATTTAAAAGATTATTCGCAGACCCGGACCCGCTTTATAACGAAGTTAATCATAACGATATAGTTTGTGCCAGAAAAGATGAATTACGGGGAAAAATAGAGATACTGATTCCGCAGCCGGAACACGGCGGACAGGTATTAGACGGGGAAGATAACGGTCCGGGAAATATCGAGGCCGAATTTATTGCAGCGAGAATTCTTAAACTGCTGAAAGACGAAACTTCCGAAAGCATAAGCTGGAACGAGATAGCAGTCCTATGCAGGAAAAGAAAATCTTTCGCCGAACTGGAAAAAGCGTTCGTTAAATTTAAAATCCCATTTACCATACTCGGGGGGAAAGGCTTCTACCAAAGGCAATCGATTTACGATATTTATAATTATTTTTCTTTTTTGTCGGACAACGGCAACGATACGGCTTTGATAGGTACTTTGCGCAGTCCTTTTTTTAACCTTTCCGATTCGGAAATATTTGAAATATCCCTATTGTCCGGATCCGATTTCAGGGAAAAATTAAAAGTCTATGCGGGAAGAGGTCCCGCTTATAATAATATTGTCCGGGTACTTGAGGAAAATACCGCATTGTCGGA
Organism: Ignavibacteriaceae bacterium; assembly: GCA_046706945.1. GTDB lineage: Bacteria > Bacteroidota > Ignavibacteria > Ignavibacteriales > Ignavibacteriaceae > FEN-1297. The sequence continues at coordinate 7,379 of JBJKOY010000239.1, forward strand.
CAGCTACGATATTACCGCGCTGCTGAGAAAAATTTTAAACGAATCCGATTTTTTAGCGGCGTTATCCTCCAAGCCGAACGGCGTGCAGGAAACAGCCAATATAAATAAATTAATCAGACTCACGATAAATTTCGCCTCGCAGGGATTTAAGACGCTTTACGACTATGTTAATTTTCTCAAAGACTCTATCGAACGTACCGAAGACGAGGCTCAGGCGGTGCTTCCCGAAGAATCTGATTCTGTTAAAATAATGACGATTCACCAGGCGAAAGGTCTGGAATTCAAAGCGGTTTTCTTATACAAGTGCGACGATAAATCGGACGCTGCGACCGTTAAGTCAAAGTCTTTTACCGTCGACAAGTCTCTCGGTCTCTTAACAAAGGTTCCTGTCGGCGAGAATTATTTCTCCGATTACCAGGCCGCGCCTATCGTCGGAATCGCCAATATCATCTCAAGGAAAAAAAATATTGCCGAAAATAAGAGGCTGTTTTATGTAGCCGTAACCAGGGCGATGAATTATCTTTTTATATCCGCCGGTCCCAAGAAAGAGTTCGAATACAACGAAAATTCGTTTATAGGTCTGCTGGCAGAAGCATTAAACTTAGATCTATCCGCCGCCGAATTTAAGACTGCCGGCAGTTTACAATTTTTAACCGAAGAAAACGGCTTTTATGTGAATACTGTGAAAATGACGGAACTTCGTATTCCGGTTCTTAAAAAAATCGAAAACGGAGTGTTCGAAATAAAAATACGCGACGCGGAATTTCCGATTAAACTGGCCGTGGAAAAGATCGGCGATGTAACCGAAAGCGAAATAATATCCGCTACGAAAGTAGCTATTTTCATGCAATGCCCCGTAAAATATCAACTGACTTACGAATACGGATACGCGAATCTTTTCGGGGAATACAGGAACTGGATTTTAAATAATAGACTTTCTTTTAAAATTGAAAACGAATACGAATTTAATCCTGCCGAGAATGCGCCTTCCGAGGAAAATTACGAGCCGAAGCCGCTTCGGGAAATGAAGCGATACGGAGACGTAAAAGGCAGGATAATTCATGAACTGCTCGATAAAGGACCAGACACAAAAGATTTGAAAAAGGAAACCGGCATGCTTATCCGGAAAGAACTGGCCCGGTTTGATGAAGACAGCAGGTTAGCAGAACAGCTGAAAGAAGATATTATTGCAGATATTTTAAATTTTTACGAATCGGAAGAATATAATAATATCAAAGGGTTCACTGATTATAAAAACGAATATGAAATATATGCAAAGGAAGGTGATTTCTTCCTGTACGGCATTATCGATAAGATAATTTTCGACGCCGATAAAATTATAATCATAGATTATAAAACGGACGATATTGCTGTTGAAGAAATAGGGAAAAAGTCGAAAGCATATTTAACGCAGCTGAATTTTTACGCGTATATCGTTTCCAAGCTATATCCCGGGATCGGGGATATTGAAACAAGACTTATTTTTATAAAACATCCTCATAAAACAACGGTAAGGCAAATAACAAAGAAAATGCTTCAGACTATCAAGGGAGATATAATAGGCATGGTAAAGCTGACCCGGACAAAGAATTACCTCCCCGTAACCGAACACTGCCGCGATTGCAATTTTGCCGTTGAAGGAAAGTGCATAAAAAAAAGCCGGTAAAAATATAGGTCGAAATTTTACCTTAGATAATTTTATTCCGGCATACTTGCATCGATAAGTGATTGGTAATTATCTTTAAAAGCAGATTATTGAAATCCTGAAGAGTGAATCCGAACATAACAAATAATTAAAAAATAAAATTATATTTAAATAGCTCAAGTCGGCGGACATATAATTTTTTACAGCTTTTATCCGCTAATTTCCTTTTTTCGGCAGGAGATTGATTTGAACGAATAATTTTTTAGCTTTGGGATGTCGGGAAAACGAAAGAATGCCTTGAAATTAACAAAATTTACGGGATCAGAGAAAAATGCATAAAGTAGTAAGCCAGATAAGGGACTTGGAATTAATTGAAAAAGAATTATTGTCAAATCCCGCCGGTATATTAGCCGTCATCACGGACAGCGAAAAGATTACCCAGATAGCGACAACGTTCATTTATATGGATAAGAATATTTTTGTTTTTATTGACGACAATGAGGAAGCTTATGAAAATATTCAATTCGATACAAACGTTTCGTTTACTATCTTGAAATACGGGAAATTGAGAAAGACCAAAGAAATGGACTTTGACCCTACATATAATTTGGTATCCATTTCAATATCAGGGATAATAAAAAAGATAGAAGATCCGAAGCTGTTCGAGGAGCTTCAGCAGAATTATGTAGCTAAATATAAAAAGAATGTCGACGGTAAGTTAAACCTTTCATTACTCAGCCGAGCAGTAATTATTGATTCGGAAGAGATTCAGGCGTATGAAGAGACCGGCGGTTAGGAATTTTGTGTTCCCCGCAATTTAATTTCAAATATAATATACAGTAAAATATATGCTTAATTATGTTTGGCTTGCTCTTCTTTTTCTGGGGATAGGAGCCGCTGTAACAACCGATCTTGTAAATCAATCCGAAAACAAATATAGAAACAACGAACCGCTGCCGGCCGAATTGGTTTTCTCATCGGCCGTTAACCCGGATTCATCGTCCGTTTACCCCGCCGTTTTGAAAGTATCGGAAGATGAGATGGATGGTTTTTACGGGGAAAAATTTAAATCAGCAGTATCTGTAAATGCCGCAGTTACCTTCCACAAAAAGAATAAATCTGCTTTGATATATTTTAAAGTCGACAAGAATTCGCCGCCCATATGGCAGGAGATGGCGAAATCCTCGGGCGAGAAGGACGACCTTACCGGGAATGTCAGAATAGACAGTATGATGTCCCCGGAAGAAGCCAAAGTGCACGTCATCCTTGAAAGCGTTTCCTTTCTTAAGATTAAAAATGTAACCAATTCGGCGTTGGATTATGCCGGAACAGCAGTAAATATTTCTTTGGGCTTAATAGGAATAATGGCACTATGGCTCGGGATCATGAAAATAGCCGAAGAAGCCGGTCTTATAAGCATAATTGCCAGGTGGCTGAAGCCTTTCACAAAAAGATTGTTCCCCGACGTACCCGCGGACCATCCCGCCATGGGCTCGATGATAATGAATATTTCGGCGAATATGCTGGGGCTCGGTAATGCCGCAACTCCCTTCGGGTTAAAGGCAATGGAAGAATTAAACGACTTAAACCCCGAAAAGAATACCGCTACCAACGCAATGTGCACTTTTCTGGCCATCAACACCGCGGGCATGACGCTAATTCCTGCCACCGCCATAGCTGTTAGGGTTGCAGCCGGAAGTACACAGCCTGCGGTGATAATCGGTACCTCTTTATTCGCTTCTTTTTGCGCAACGGTTGCCGGCGTTACAGCTGCAAAAATTCTGGAGAAATTTCCGGTCAGGAAAGGCGAAAATAATCAATCGCTTTTGCAGAGCCTGAAGCCTTTATTTATTCTTTTAACTATTGTCGCAGTTGTTTTAATTGTCGTTTTTTCGGGTCTTGCGAAACTTATTTCCGGCTCGCTGAGCTTTATATCGGTCGAGACATTTAAAAATGCAATTCAGGTATTTTCGGTACTGGCTATACCGCTTTTGATTTTTATTTTTGTAGGCTACGGTGCCGTTAAGAAAGTAAGAATATATGAAGTATTTGTTGAAGGCGCCAAGGAAGGATTCAATATAGCCGTAAAGATTATTCCTTATCTCGTTGGCATGCTGGTTGCGATAGGCATCTTTAGAGCAGGCGGGGCAATGGACTGGTTCGTATATTTACTGCATCCGGTAACAAATCTTATCGGCATGCCTGCCGAAGCTTTGCCAATGGCTTTGATGCGGCCATTATCAGGCAGCGGCTCTCTCGGGATAATGGCCGAGATTATTTCCGTCCACGGGCCGGATTCGTTTTTGGGAATTTTGGTCTCGACCTTTTACGGCAGCACCGAAACTACCTTTTACGTCCTCGCCGTGTATTTCGGCGCAGTCAACATCAGAAGAATAAGGCATGCATTATCGGCGGGCTTAATTGCCGATGTAGCCGGTATTTTAGCTGCGGTGTTTATCGTCAGACTTTTATTCGGACCATAAGAACGGAAGCCAAATGAAAATTTTTATAACCGGACAAATACCCGAAACCGCCGTAAAAATATTAAAGGACCGGAAATTTAAAGTATTCGTAAATACGGACGAAAAACCGCAGACAAGGAGTAGATTAATAAAGTACGGAAAAGACGCGTACGGAATTATTTCGCTTCTTTCCGACAAATTTGATCCGGCAGTTATAGACGGATTGAAAAGGTGCAGGGTGATAGCCAATTACGCAGTAGGGTTCAATAATATCGATATTAAATATGCGGCGCAAAAAAATATCGTCGTTACAACCACTCCGGATGTCCTTACCGATTCTACCGCGGACCTTGCCATAGCGCTTATTCTCGCATGTTCGAGAAGGATAATTGAAGCCGAAAAGTTGGTTAAAAACGGGGAATTTAAAGGCTGGAAACCCAAACTGATGCTGGGAAGCGAACTCAGGAACAAAATTTTAGGCATCTTGGGAGCGGGCAGGATAGGCGCCGCTACCGCAGAAAGAGCAAAAGCATTCGGAATGAAAATTCTGTACTATTCGAATTCCCGAAAGCCGGATCTGGAAAAGAAAACCGGGGCCGTTAAAGCCGGGCTAGGCGCATTGCTTAAAAAATCAGATATAATATCTCTGCATTTGCCGTTAACTTCGGAAACCTATCATCTTCTGAATAAGGACAACCTGTGCTTTCTCAAGCGGACGGCAATTATTATTAACACTGCCAGGGGAGAAATAATCGACGAGAACGAATTAATCCGAATTCTGCGCACCAAAAAGATAAGATGCGCCGGACTTGACGTTTACGAAAACGAACCCCGGTTAAACCCCGGGCTGTTCGAACTTGATAATGTAGTTATGCTTCCTCATATAGGCAGCGCAACTGAAGAAGCCAGAAACAAAATGGCGGAACTAGCGGCCAAAAATGTTGCTAACGTTTTATCAGGTAAAAAAGCATTGACCCCGGTAAATTAACCCAGACTTAAACCCGCGGAACATAATGACCCCGGATTCAGAGGCTTAGGCAGGTATTATTAAAGACAGTTTGACTTTTCCTTCTTAGATGATCAGCCTTCTGAATACTTTTTAAAATCATTTGTAGTATGAGATATTATTAGAATTAAAGCGGATTTGATAATTACTTAGGTAATAGGTAGGTTTAAGTAATAATAAATTAAATATTTATATGAGAATAGGAATACCGAAAGAAAAAGTCTTCGAAGAGAAGAGAGTTGCTTTGGCACCGGCCGGTGTGGATTCCCTGGTCAGGGCAGGCCATACGGTATATTTGCAAAGCGGTGCCGGCGAAGGATGTAATTTTACCGATGAAGATTATACCCGGACGGGAGCAACAATTGTCTATAGTGCTGAAGAAGTTTACATGAGATCCGAGCTGATTGCAAAGGTTACTCCGCTCGGCGATGCGGAAACCAAACTTCTTCAAGAAAACCAGATATTGTTTTCGTTCCTGCACCTTGCGGTAGGAAACAAATCGACAATCGAGAAACTGCTTGAGAAAAAGATAACCGCTATCGGGTACGAATTAATCGAGAGCCAGGAGGGATTGCCCGTACTTCATTCAATGAGTGAAATTGCGGGACAACTTTCCATACAGATAGCCGAAAGGTACCTGGAAAGTTTCCCCAAAGGAGGCAGAGGCATCCTCCTGGGAGGAATTACCGGCGTTGCCCCGGCAGCGGTTGTTATACTAGGTGCCGGGGTTGTGGGAACAACGGCGGCCCGAGCCGCACTCGGCAGAGGAGCTCAGGTAATCGTAATCGACAAGGATTTAAGCCGCCTGCGGAAAGTCGATACCGCTTTCAAACAAAAAATTACCACGGTAATGGCTAACCCTTATACAATTTCCCGCGGGGTGAAATTTGCGGACGTATTAATAGGCGCGGTTTTAATTAAAGGCGAAAAAACCCCACACCTCGTCACCGAGGAGATGGTTAAGAATATGAAGAAAGGCGCCGTAGTAATAGACGTATCTATAGACCAGGGAGGCTGCATAGAAACAAGCCGTGTTACAAGCATATCCGATCCGGTGTATGTAATGCATAATGTTATTCATTACTGCGTCCCGAATATGCCTGCGTTGGTGGCAAAAACGGCAAGTTACGGTCTGAATAATGCCGCTCTCGGTTATATCCAGAGTATTGCGGAGAACGGGTTGGCGGATGCATTAACCGGCAACTTCGGATTATCTCAGGGGGTTTGCACTTTTAACGGATTTTGTTCCAACGAAGCAATAGCAAACATTTTCAATTTGGATTTCAGGAAATTAAGAGTATTTCCCGCAAATTAAAAGTTACCGATAAATGTGTCGTAATAAAATATATTCCTGATCACCCAACCGGTAAGGAATATTAACAGCTTCAAAAGAGCGATCTAAAAAAATAAACGGTTAAAGATGATAACAATAGAACAAACTAAATATAAGAATTCGATACCTTTTAACATTCTGAAAGCTTACAATCAAAAAATTGTCACGGCAGAAGAAGCGGTAAAAGCGATCAAGCCGGGGGATAAAATATTGGCGCATTCGAACTGCGCTTTCCCTTCGGTTCTAATCAATGCACTGGTAAAACGCAAAGATGAACTTTCGGGCATACAGATTATGCATGCCTTGGCGGTAGGAGATATTTCGTACATGAACCCAGGGCTTGAAAACAGTTTCAGGCATAACGCTTTTTTTATAGGGACGAACAGCCGAAAAGCGGTTAACGAAGGAAGGGCCGATTTCACGCCCATCTTCCTTTACGAAACACCGCTGTTGTTTGCAAAGGGATTTATAAACCTGGACGCTGCATTAATTCACGTTTCTCCGCCCGACGAACACGGGTTCTGCAGTTTCGGCGTTGAAGTCGGTCTTACGAAAACAGGTGCGGAAAAAGCTAAAATAGTCATTGCCCAAGTCAATAAAAATATGCCCCGGACGCTGGGGGACAGCTTCATACATATAGGGAAAATAAATTATATAGTCGAAGCGGATGAGGACATTGCCGAACTTCCTCAGGGAGGAAGGGAACAATCACCGGAGACTACCGAAATTAATAAGAGAATTGCCAGGAATATCGCCGGACTTATTGAAGACGGATCTACGCTTCAAATGGGTATAGGCGCGATACCGGATTTTGTTCTGCAGTATCTTTCGGACAGAAAAGCGCTCGGGATCCACTCGGAAATGTTTTCGGACGGCACGATAGATCTCGTAGAAAAGGGGGTCATTACCAACGAAATGAAAACGCTTCATCCCGGAAAAATAGTGGCCGGATTTGTATTGGGAACAAAAAGATTATATGATTTTATAGATAATAACCCGATGATAGAATTTCATAGACAGGAATACGTTACCGATCCTTTTATTATAGCTAAAAATTATAAAATGGTAGCGATTAATTCCGCAATTGAAATAGACCTTACCGGACAGGTTTGTTCCGATTCAATAGGTCCGAGACTCTACAGCGGGTTCGGAGGGCAGCTTGACTTCATCCGCGGCGCCGCCCGTTCCGAAGGAGGAAAACCCATCATTGCATTGCCGTCCACTACCAAAGATTTTAAAATTTCCAGAATTGTAACCCACCTTAAACCCGGGGCAGGCGTGGTTACGACAAGGGGAGACGTTCATTACGTAGTAACCGAATTCGGCGCTGCCCAGCTCTTCGGCAAAACCGTGAGAGAGAGGGTAAAAGCTTTAATAGAAATCGCACATCCGGATTTCAGAGAAGGTCTTTATAAATATGCAAGCGAAAATAAATATATTTAGCAATCACCTGAAATTATTATTATGTTATTTTAATAACGGCAAATTTGAAATAAAGAAAGTATATTAAGGTTTCGATAATATTATAATTAAATTAAATTTATGATAGCGATAATAGGAGATATACACGGCTGCGGTCATACTTTGAAAGCGCTCGTAGATAAGATCAGGACCAAATATCCCGGCATAATGATATACAGCGTCGGCGATTTAATCGACCGGGGAAACTACAGCTACGAAGTTATCGAATATATGATTAAAGAAAACATACCCTTTACGCCGGGAAACCACGATTATATGTTTTATTTCTTTATTAATTTCCCTTCGTCCCAGATGGGTAATTCCTGGCTGTTCAACGGATACGAAACCACAATGCAGTCCTACGAAGGAAGAGAAAAAAAAATAAAGGATCATCTTGCTCTCATAGAAAAAGCTCCGCTGTTCTTTAATTTGGAAGATTGTTTTGTCTCGCACGCGGGCATTTCAAAATTCTACAAATCGAAGCTGCCTGAAAACTTTCTTTCGGATCCCGAAAAGCTGAATAAAATACTTGCAGAAGATATCACCGAGCCTCACAGCATAATATGGACAAGAGGGGAACTGTTGAATATCGGGAAATTGCAGGTTGTGGGGCATACCCGGATGGATGATATTATCTATAACGAGAAAAGCAACGCTTTATATATAGACACTTCAATTTATTCCGGTAATAAGCTGACCGCCGTTATAATAGAAAAAAATAAATTAATAGAAACGATTTCGGAAGGGACTTTCCCGGAAGACATAAGCTGAACCCGTCTTGTTAAAAATCGTCCGGTTCGAGCTTTTCCACGTCCTCAAACGTAATTGTTATAAGGTCGTTATCGTTCGGCTCTAGAAAACTCAAAATACGCTCCTCCTGGTTGCCGATAACTTTGTAAAGAATATTCTTAACGGTATGCGCGTTCCCGAAATTGATGTCCCTGGAAGAATAAATTTTATTGAATATTTCGAGTAACTGCTGCCAGGCGCCCTCGTCTAAGATATACCCGTTTTTATCGCTCATATCGAGAGCGATTTCAAGCATTTGACGGGGAGTATAATCTTCAAAAATGAAATTATTAGGAAATCTCGACTGAATGCCCGGGTTCGAATCCAGAAAAGTCTTCATCTCATAGGGATGTCCGGATAAAATTACGATGAATTTGTCCCTATCCTCCTCAATTCTTTTAGATATCGTATCGAGCGCTTCCTGTCCGGCATCGGTAATACCCCTGGAGAGGGAACTCACATCATTAATATAAAGTATTCCGCCCATGGCGTTGTCCACGGCCTCGTTTGTCTTTACGGCCGTCTGCCCCGTATATCCCGATATAAGGTTCATCCGGTCTATCTCAATTATATGCCCCTTTTCAAGGATCCCGAGTTCTTTATAAATTTTGCACAACAGTCTTGCCATAGTGGTTTTTCCGGTTCCTGCATTGCCGATGAAAACCGAATTTAAATTCCTCGGTATTACTTTCAGCCCTCTTTGTTTCCTCAGCTTGGCTACTTTCAGACTGTTTATTAATTTCGAAACGGACTTTTTAACGGAGTCGAGACCTGCAAGGTTCTCGAGTTCTATAAGATAATTATCAAGCGCTTCCCGGTTATTTTCCGTCTTAACGTTTTCTTTGCTTTTGCCGTAAGAAATGATATCCTTTATGTCGTCAAGCAGAATATATTTTAATACTTCTTCATGCCTTTCTGCCGCAGGTATATCGGCAATCCTCAGCATTTGGTTTTTCAGCGACGATTCAACCAGGTCCCTAACGAGCCGCGCGTTTCCGAAGGTCTTATCCCTGTTTTTATAAACCCATTTGAAATATTTTCTCAATGGATCAACGCCTTCGTCGTCCAGCAAATGCCCTTTGCTTCCCCATAATTTTTGGGCAATCGTCATTAATTCATCCGGAGAATAATCCTCGAAGAAAATTTTCTTGGTAAACCTGGATTGGAGGCCCGGGTTGCTTTTTAAGAATTTGTTCATTTCATCGGTGTAGCCTGCTACAATAACGGAAAAATTACCCCGGTCGTCTTCCATTCGCTTTAAAAGAGTATCCAGGGCTTCTTTTCCGAAATCACCGCCCGCATTATCTCCGAATTTTACGAGAGTATAAGCCTCGTCGACAAACAAGGTACCTCCCATTGCGCGATCGATTACGGCTTTTGTTTTTTCCGCGGTCTGGCCGACGTAGCTTGCTACCAGCCCCTGCCTGTCTATTTCAACCAAATGTCCTCTCGGTAAAATACCCAGGGCCGAATATATTTCTCCGAACAATCTTGCTACGGTGGTTTTACCTGTCCCGGGATTTCCGAGGAATACAAGATGAGACGAAAATTTCTCTTGAATGTTTTCACCCTGCTCCGAGTAAAATCTTGCCAGTTTTACTATCTCGTTTATTTCTTTTTTTACGGAACTTAAGCCGGTCAGATCGTTAAGCTTATTTAAGGCCTTGGATAAAGACTCTTCGTCTATGTCAAAACGAACATGTTTTCCGAAATTACCTTCGATTAATGCCGAAATGTCTTCAAGGCAAATAGTAGTCATTGTTTCCTTGGTTCTTTCATCCCCGGGCAATTGAAGATACCTTCTGCTTAAATTTATTTTGGCGTCGTTAAAATAATTTCTTGCAAGGCGGGCATTTCCGAAAGTTTTATCCCTTTTCCTGTAAAGTTTTGTAAAATGCTTTTTTAAAAGCACCACAGCTTCTTCCTGCAGCGTGTATTCCTCTTTGGAAGAAATGAATTTGAAAATTTCAATTAATTCATCAGGGGAATAATCGTCAAATTGAAAGAAATGAGTAAAGCGCGATTTTAAACCGGGGTTGGAATTTATAAAAGAATTCATCTCTTCCGGGTAACCGGCAACGATCACTACAAATTCGCTTTCGGCCTCTTCCATGCGTTTTATCAAAACCTCGATTGCTTCCTGTCCGAAATCCTGCTGGTTGGCCTCCTTCTTCAAAGAATAGGCTTCGTCTATAAATAAAAGTCCGCCCACGGCTTCGTCTATTACTTTATTTGTCTTTTGAGCGGTTTCACCGATATATTGACCTACAAGTCCAGAGCGGTCGACTTCAATAACATGACCGTTCCTCAAAAGTCCCATTGCTTTGAAAATTTTACCTAGAAGACGGGCTACGGTAGTTTTACCGGTACCGGGGTTGCCGACGAATACGGAATGAACGGAAAGATTTTCCTGAGTTTTTAATCCGAGTTTTTTCCTTTCGTTGATGAAGTTCAAATAATTTATGAAGTCCCTCATCGATTGTTTTACGCTCTGGAGCCCAGTGTAGCCGTCGAGTTCCGCCAGCAGCTCTTCAAGCGATTTTGACTCCTGCGGTTTTAAGGATCCGGACTTTGCGTCTCCAGGCTGATCGGTCAATGGTTTCTCGGCAATTTCATTTATCTCCGTCTCGATCTCGCTTTCCTCAAAGTTAACAACTTCCGATTGACCCACTAGGAACCATCGCGAACATATAAGGTAATTATCCAGAAATATATCCACTTTGCCCTGGCCTTCTTTCCAGAAACCCGGGGAATCGGTTCCCCAGCTCTGGACAAATTCCACTATCTTCCAGTCCTTTTCGATTATCAGGTTAAAGACATGCCTGCCGACCTCATTATTATTTAAATACCAGACCGCAATTCCTTCCAGATCGACTTTTTTATTCCCGTAAAACGGATTGTCCAATACAATTTCAATTCCTATATATCTAATCGTGTCTTCGTTGAACCTCAGGAGGTATGTTCTTTTACCTGCCCTTATATTTTCGATAAGATCGTAGGTTTTGGCATGATAAATATGAAAAAATTTATTTTCGTAAAATTCAAACCGTGTTTGCCGGAAAATTTCGGTCATGACGTCTTTATTTTTTTCCTTATAAGTGTTTTTGCCCCGATAGAGTTTTAGTATCTTCTGATAGATATTATCGAATCTAAAATCATCTTTTAAATCTTTTTTCACGGAACAAGCCGAATCGTAAGCTTCTTTTATCCGGAACATTGCCAATAAAGATTGGAGTTTGAGGATTTTAGCCTGGTGGTGCTCGTTTTTCAAATTAAGATTGCTCAAAGTTTTCTCGGAAGCCCACAGGGAAAACCAGTATTCTTTAAGATTATATGCTTCACGGCCTTCGGCTAGGAACGATCTTTTCTTTTTGGCAATTCCGCCAGGTTTTCCGTCTTCGAATTTTATCGATTTTGTCAGCCAATTTTTGATCCGGACCAAATTTTCGTCGTTTTTGCCGGAAGATTTGATAGCTAGTTCAATCTCTTCAATCGCCTCAGCATATTTACCCATTCCCGCCAAAGCCCTTGCTTTATGCAGATGAGCTGTTGAAATAAGAGTTACGTGGTTTTGAATGGCCCGGTCCAGGTCTTCGACGGCGCCCTGGAAAATGCTCAGCCGCATAAGCAGATATCCGCGGTTTAAGTACACATCGGGATTGTCTTTGTTTTCCCGGACCGCAAGGTTGGCAACCTCGAGAGCTTCGGAAGTATATCCGTTTTCAAGCAGAGCCAGGGACAAAAAGGAGGATACCCCGGGATCGTCCGGTATCTCATCGTAAGCTTTATTTGCGGCTGCCAGAGCCATCCTGTAGCGCCTATGTTCCAAATGTTCTCTGGCTTCAGAAAGAAGTTCGCTTAGTTCTTCTTTTGTCAAATGGAAATCTCCGTTTATCCGGGACGGACAATGTTTGATTATTTTTTATACGAATTTAAGATAAGATTTAATAAAATGGAATGAATTTGAACATTTGAATAAAAAAAAGAGGCTGCCGTAATTGGCAGCCTCCGGCAGGTTAATAATACCCGGAATTTTAATACATTCCGCCCATATCGCCCATACCGCCTCCCGGCATCGGGGGCATCGGGGGTTCTTTTTCCTTCTTTTCAAATACCACAGCCTCTGTTGTAAGAAGCAGAGATGCTACTGAAGAAGCGTTTTCAAGAGCCGTTCTGGTTACCTTGGTAGGATCTATTACGCCGGCTTTGATTAGGTTCTCGTAAGTTTCGGTAGCGGCGTTAAATCCGAAATCGTCTTTTCCTTCAAGTACTTTTTGAAGAACTACGGAACCTTCAAGTCCGGCATTATTCACTATTTGTCTCAAGGGTTCTTCAAGAGATTTCCTGACTATTTTTACGCCGGTGGTCTGGTCCGTATTGTCGCCGCTTAATTTTTCCAGAACCGCGATGGCTCTAACAAGAGCGACACCGCCTCCGGCAACTATGCCTTCTTCAACGGCCGCACGGGTTGCATGCAGGGCGTCTTCAACTCGGGCTTTCTTCTCTTTCATTTCAACTTCGGTAGAAGCACCTATTTTCAATACCGCTACTCCGCCCGAAAGTTTGGCAAGTCTTTCCTGCAATTTTTCTTTGTCGTAATCGGAGGTTGTCTTATCTATTTGGGCTTTTATTTCGTTAATCCTCTTTTTAATATCATCCGCTTTTCCGGCGCCTTCAACGATAGTCGTGTTGTCTTTGTCGATCACTACTTTTTTTGCCGTCCCGAGGTAGGAAACCGTGGCATTTTCCAGTTTGAATCCTCTTTCTTCGGAAATTACCGTACCGCCCGTTAATACGGCGATATCTTCGAGCATTGCTTTTCTTCTGTCGCCGAAGCCCGGAGCTTTTACCGCGGCAATCCTTAACGTACCGCGGATCTTGTTGACAACAAGGGTAGCAAGGGCTTCGCCTTCAAGATCTTCAGCAATTATAAGCATGGATTTTCCCTGCTGCGCTACCTTTTCAAGGATGGGGAGAAGGTCTTTCATGGCTGAGATCTTCTTGTCGTGGATCAGGATGTAAGGATCTTCCAGTATGGTTTCCATGGTTTCGGTATTGGTGACAAAATAAGGAGAAAGATATCCGCGGTCGAACTGCATTCCTTCGACAACTTCAAGTCCGGTCTCCGTACCTTTTGCTTCTTCAACCGTAATAACACCGTCTTTACCTACTTTTTCCATCGCATCTGCAATCAGTTCGCCTATTGATTTATCGTTGTTGGCCGAAATGGAGCCGACTTGTGCAATTTCATTTCTTCCTTCAACGTCGCGGCTCAGTTTTTTAAGGTTTTCTATGACTTTTTCTACCGCCAGATCAATTCCTCTTTTTAAGTCCATCGGGTTGGCGCCGGCGGTTACGTTCTTAAGTCCTTCCCTGTAAATAGCCTGCGCCAGAACTGTAGCGGTAGTAGTTCCGTCTCCGGCCACATCGCTGGTCTTTGAAGCAACTTCGCGGACCATCTGGGCTCCCATATTTTCAATGGGATCTTCCAATTCGATTTCTTTTGCAACCGAGACACCGTCTTTGGTTACCGTAGGAGCACCGAATTTTTTCTCTAGCACAACATTCCGCCCTTTGGGTCCCAGTGTAACTTTTACGGCGTTCGCAAGCTTGTCAACGCCGCTCTTCAGCTTAGAACGAGCATCGGAATTATATTCAATTAATTTTGAAGCCATTTTTA
>JBJKOY010000240.1:0-12916 GCA_046706945.1 Ignavibacteriaceae bacterium
TATGGACGAACATTCCCCATTCCTTTTTATCGGAAGGTGTTTCCAGCTTGTGCCAGTTAGCGTAATCGGCGTTTGTAGATTCGAAATAATGAACGTCCCTGTATGCGAACACCGGGTTCTCGACCATATTGACGGCAGAAAGGGAAATATTGTTTTGTTTGGGAATATATTTTACTTCCGAAGAATACATCCTGCATCCGAGGCATTTTTCGAGAAAAGAATAAACGGCATAAAGCGGGCCTTTGCCTCTTCCGAAAAAATAGATTCTGCTTCCGGCGCTGCGGACAATAAAGCCGCCGTTCTTTTTGACGGCAGAAAAGTCAATATTCCGTGAGTGTCCGTTCTTTCCGATGACAATCTCTTCCCGGCTTACCGGTGACGAGTCGTTTAAAATATTCAGGTCCGCGCCCGTTATTTCCTTTATATATTTTTGAAGTTCGAATGCGGCTGCCGAATCCCAATGAGATGGGGATGCAGATAAGATAATACGGTAGTTGCTGGTATTATTCTTTACCAGATTAATTTTATCGTTTTGCGCATGCGCATTAATCCAGATAAAAATTAACGGGAAAAGAATTTTATATCTCACCGTCGCTACCTTTGTTAATGATATTCAAATTCTCGGAATTGTCAAATAAATTTTTAAATTCTTCGTGACTTCGTGTCTTGGTGGCTAATTAAATCTCCGATTGTTAACAAAAATTAAAACAATTGCCACAAAGACTCCAAGACACTAAGCAACACAATGAAAAAATAGTTTTAAGATAACCGTAAAACCATGAAGCGGCATTTAATCGACTTCAATTTCATCGATGAAAAGCCAGGCTTTCTGTCCTGCGCCGGGATGCCACGGGGGACAGATCTTTATGCTCTCTCCGATTACTTTTATGTACCTAGCCTTCCTGCCGTTAAAGTAAGCGGGAAAATCTTTAAGGACAATATCCGGGTTTTTCTGCGGGACGTCGTTCTTAATAACCTGCTCGTCCGTAAATACCTTTCCGTCTTTTGATATGGATATCCTCACTTCCTTCGGAAGGAAAATCCATGAGCTTGAATTAAGCATGAACCTCGGTACCACTTTCGAAATTTCTTTCTCGCTGCCTAGATCTATCACTCCTTCGAAATCCTCTCCTTCATATCCCTGCCAGAGTCCGTCGCGGAAATTGTCGCTGCCTCGTATTCCGTCAATCAGCGCGTCATCGCCGCCTGCCCGGTATCTTTCATCGTATTTATTTTTCAGCGTAATTTTAGCGTTGAGAGCTTTATGAAAATCAAACGAAAGATTTATTTTTTTGCCGACGAGGAGGTTATCCCTGAACGCCGAAATTTTTAAACTGACGGTTCCGCCGATTTTCAAAGGCCCGGTGTAGACCGGGGATAGCGAATCAGGATCGCTTCCGTCCTCGGTATACCGGATCGTCAGATCTTTCCGGTGCGGGCTGATATTCACGGTAAATATTTTATTTGTTCCGTCATACGCGGTGGTAAAAGAGACGGCCTTTGATTCCGGGCCGTATTGAATTCCTCTTGCGGTCAAATCCGCGTATGCAAGTTCTACTCTGTTCCTGAATTCATCGTAATTCCTGTCTTTGGGATTAGTCCAGAGAACTTCCGATAGAGCAAGGAGGCGGGGGAAAAGCTGCGAGTCCACTTTTTCCTCGGGGGTATTTTCCGTCCATAGACTGGCTTCTCCTCCGAGAATAAATTTCCTTTCGTCTTCCGGCAAGCCTTCCGGTATAGGTTCGAAAGAATATGCTGTACGAAGAGTTAGATCTGACGGATCCGAATTCAAATACGTATGGGACGCAGGCGAACAAATAACATAATGTCCGAGGCCTGCGGCTTCAACTGCTCCCTGCATGCTCTGCCACGATTCCACAATAGCGCCGGGTGCAAGACCGCCCTGCAGAATCTCGTCCCAGCCTATTACTTCTTTGCCTTTCGAGTTTAAGTAATTCGATATCCTTTTTATAAAATAGCTTTGGAGTCCTTCCTCGTCTTTCAATCCTTCGGCCTTAATCCTGGCCTGGTCTCTCGGGCAGGCTTTCCATCTGTCCTTAGGTACCTCATCTCCGCCGATGTGTATATATTTCCCTGGAAATAATTGAATTACTTCGTCAAGTATGTTTTCGAGAAATTGAAAAGTAGAATCCCTGCCGGCGCAGTAAACGTCTTTAAATACTCCCCAGGTAATCGGCACTTCGAACGGACCACCGGTGCATGAGTTCTCGGGATAAGCCGCAAGTGCGGCCATGCAGTGTCCGGGCATCTCTATTTCCGGTACGATTGTAACGAACCTGCTCTTGGCATAGGCCACGATCTCTTTAATTTCTTTCTGAGTATAGTAGCCGCCGTAAATACTGCCGTCCGCCTCCTTGCGCCATGCCCCTACCTGCGTCAGCTTCGGGTACCTTTTTATCTCGATCCTCCAGCCCTGATCGTCCGTTAAATGCCAGTGCAGGATGTTGAATTTATAGTAAGCAAGAATATCGATATAGCGTTCTATGAAATCCTTCGACATGAAATGACGGGCGCAGTCAAGGTTTAATCCCCTCCAACTGAATGCAGGATAATCCGTAATTTCACAAGCCTGAATTTTGACCGCGCCGTCCGCCGGAATATTTTTCGGCAGAAGCTGGAACAGGGTCTGGATTCCGTAAAACAATCCGCGTTCATTCGATGAAATAATAGTTATATTTTGCGGTGTAATCTTCATCGAATATGCTTCGGGTTTTGACGGCATAAAACCCGGATCAATCTTCAGATCGATCGAAGAAGTAATCGCGTCTCCCGTACTCATGAATTTCATGCCGTACAAATGCCTGATATAATTTTTTAAATAAACGGTCAGATTATCCGCATCACCCGGGGCTTTGAATACTATCCCGGGAGAAACTATAAAATTACCCCCGAGATATTTTAATTCCTGAGGAAAGGGGATAAGGTTTATTTTTGATTGAGGAAACGTCTGCATAAATAGCATCTGCAATCCCGTTAATAATAAGAATAATATTAATTTCATTTTCTCACCGGATTATTTCTCCGTAATTTTGATTGTTTCCACCTGAAAAGGATCTAGCCTGACGGTATTGTTTATTCTTTGCTTTTCATCCTCGTCGCCGCTGCTCAAAAAGAATTCCGGAACGGTATTTCTCTTCCATATCAATCCGGAGGTGCTCGCTTTTTTTGTGGGATTAAAAATCCTCATCATAATGCTTTTTCCGTCCCTTGAAGGATATAATACGGACAGCACAACTGAAGAAGCGGGATCCAGTTCTACAATTCCTTTATAGTGCCGGATCGCATTTCTGCCGTAAAAGATCCGGAGCGGCTGCGAGCATTCGACTCCGAATTTGTATGCTGCGAGGTAATCAAACCGCTTATGAGGTTTTAAAAAATACCTGAATGAAGCCGGGCCTTCCTGCGAAGCCCTATAGTTCGTATGCCATGAATTATTCATTACCCATGAATAACATAACGCGGACGACGCGGTATGCCGGAACCATTCCCTGTCGGGCGAAGCCATCCATGCTTCCGCGTTCATGCCTCCCAGCTCGATTAAAGGCGCGTCTACATTGGCAAGCGTGATGCCTCTGTTACCGTTCGAAACGTCCGTCCATCGCTGGGCGGTGAAATAATTTTTATTCGCTCCCGGAAGCTGGTCTTTCTCGGGCCTTATAACCGCCCATGCTATATTTATTCTTGAAACCGGATCGCTTATGTTGAACGGGAATTCAAATCTTATATTTTCCTTATTATAGTCTTTCTTTTTATCAATTGAATCGACAATTTCGATTTTATCAAGGTCATTGAATAGAATTATTTTCTGCTTCAGGCTGTAGCATCCTCTTGCCTGCGACTTTACCGTTATGGATTTAAGCACCGGACCGTTTTCGTACCCGGTCAATTCGGGATCTTTGTTTACAGCAGGGTCTGACCCGTTGGTGCCGGTATGAATATATTGGTTTAATTCCCTTCCGTTCAAAGTATCTACATAATTATACGAGCTGCCGGTCCTGCTGAGTCGGTCAACGGCAAATGTTTTATTGTCGAAAGATAAATTATAAAAGCCGTTTGATAATGTGTTGTTTATAAGCGGTGAATTTTTTACCGTTTCATTTTCGCCTTTAACAAATTTGTATTCCTTGTAACCCAGCGGGGGTATGTTCTTCGCGGTGAATGCCAGGTCTCCGTTCGGCAACAGCTGCGAGGGGATTTTATTTCCGTCCGCATCAACTACGGATAAACCTAATTTATCGACGGAATCCGGAATAACTACAACATCGCTCCTTTGCCACGAAGAAGGATTGAATACGTAAAAATCATTCACAGGTTTGTTCGACCCGCCCTTATGTGTTAAATTATAAAGGAGGCGGCGCGCAATGCTGTCCGCTTTAACGGCATAGGACCTTTTTATTTCCCACTCCTCTTTAACCGATTTTAATTCGGGATCCGAAATACTGTTCCATGCGCCCCAGGTATGTTCGGAGAAAAGCACGACGTATCTCCATGCATCGTCGAATTCCTTTTGCGGGTAATTATTCGCATCGAACAAAGTATACATAGTTTCCAATTGAGTCAGCAGTTCCGCCGTGTTTCTGTTCATCGCCGTTTCCCTGGCGCTGGATCCCGCGCCATCCTCCCAGTACGGCGTGAAGTCGCCGGAATAAGTCGGGATTACCTTTGAGTATTTGCGTTCGAAGTCTTTAAACATCTGCATTGTGGTTGCAATCTTAAATTTCGGAGTAACATGCGTATCGTTCCAATTCTTGACGAATTCCGAGAGGGAAGAATCGGGGAAACCGTTGTCTCCGCCGATATTGTATCTGAGATGCACCATATCGTAAGGATAATGTTCGGCATCGAGCTGGTCAAGGTATTTTGCGATCGGCGAAAAATCGTCGCGCGTCAATCTCCAGCTGTGGAACCATGAATATCCTTTTCCGGCCACCCACACGAGAACTTTGTTCTTGCCGCTGGGCGACTTCCAGTAAAACGGCTTATCACCCCATGTCTTAAGAGTGTAGCCGATTCTGTCGCCGGTGTTCGGTCCGACGGAAAAATATTTTATCCCGTTATCGGCGAAGGCTTGAACTACTCCCCAGGTATAGCCGGGAACGTCGGATATCATTGCGCTTTGAATTTTAATGCCGATTTCTTTTTCAAGTAAATTTGAATACTCAACCCAGCGGTATAATTCTTCGGGTCTGCATAGCCCCGTCAGGTCGTTGGCATAAAGCGCATCCAGGCCGATCCAGCCTTTCCTCGCGGCATCGAAAAATTTTTCCCTCTTTTCGGGAAATTTTTTCAAATAACCCTGTACCGCCCACAAGGACTCGACGTTCCATTTGAACGTTGCGTCTTTCCCGTACTTAACCGAATTCTCGGAAAGTTTAATTGCCTCGTCGTAATTTGCCCAGTGTTTTTTTTCTACGTTGGGCTGCAGATCGGTATAACCGATGTCTACATGAGCATGAGGGATCAAATAAAAAGTTATTATGCGTGCGGGATTGATTACCGTCGAATATCTTTTGGTCTTCCCGTTTAAGGTAATATTTATCCCGACTTTTTCAGGCTTTTTTGGAGCGGCAAAATTCAGATAATATTCATTCATGCCTAGTTTCAGCACCGAAGCTATTTCTTCTTTTCCGCTTGTAAAGATTTTTACTGCTTCGGGCAGGTCAAAATGGTCGATCGATACTTTTACCCTCTGCATTAAACTGCCCGTCGAATCTTTCGACACAACTTTTTCAGGCGATATCCTCGTTTTGGGAATCAGCGGGTACTGCATAGTCATATACCAGTCCTTGCTTCCGGTGGAATCGCCTTTAATCTTTATCCTGGCGAAATTATTTCCGCCGAGTAATTTCCTGGGAAGACTTAAAATCATATACCCGAAAAAGTCGTCGACCGCGTCCACTTTAATAAATTTGAAGTGCAGCCCGGTCCCGTTCTTTCCGGTTACCTGCCAGTCCTTTTGTTCCTGGTGAGGCGCAGTGTTGAATTCTAACTGACGTTTGCCGTCTACGTATAAAAAGAATTTATGAGGAGCGGAAGACGTCCCGACAGAATATCCCGCGATCCATGCAAAAGTAACAAATGCGTCTTTATTGCCGGAAGGAATCGTGTCCGTCGCCCATTCAATATAATCCGTGTCGTTAAGGCACCTGATCAGCAATGCCAGGTTTGCATCGGGGTGGCATGAATGGTAATCCAGGTCTTCCCCGGCAATGCGGTGAGAAAAACCATTAATCCATTTGGTTTGTGCGTTCGAATTAATTACGGCCCCTGAAACTAAAATTAAAACTGCCAGAAGTATTTTAATTTTTTCCATGTAATTTGCCTCAATTAAAAGACGTTTCTTCCGTTGAATCTTTTATTTAATTTTATTCCGGATAGATTACCGCATAACTGATTTTTTGTTATTCAGTATTGATCAGCAATTTCATTAAAAAATTTAAAGAAAAGAGTTTAAAAATTTTTCAATAAAATAAACTAAACCACAGGTGATTATAAATTAGTTAAAAAAAATGAAAATTTTAAGTTTCTTTTGAAAAAAATATTATTATTTTTGCCGTAAGCTTGATAGTTTATTTTAATAAAAGAAAAACATACAGCTTTTTATTGGATTCCCAGTCTATTTTATTAAAATATTGAAAAAGATTTTAAGAAATACCTTTGAATTAGTTCTTCCTGAAATAATTTTAAAATAAGGACCGAATAATGTTTAAAGTTAAATTCCTTCCCGTTATTCTCATACTTCTTGCTTTTTTCCCGAACGTATATAGTCAATCCCCGGATGCTGTCATTCTAAAGGACGGGTTGGTATTGAAATTACCCCGCGGTAATTATGAGAATGTCATCTCTCCGAATGCCGTAGTTGCCGAAATTGTTTCCGGTAAGTGGAAAAGGCCTTCGGAAGGACAGGAATTTAAATGGGATGGGAAGACCGTAGGAACATGGGAAAAAATACGGCCCGATTCCACAGGCTGGTTCAAAGGCGCCTTGTTAAGAAATTCTTATGTGTATTTTCAGTTCGATTCACCGAAAGAAGATTATGCCGTACTTGAGCAGGACGGTAATAGAATGGTTTACGTAAACGGTGTAGAGAGATCGGGGAATCCTTACGGCTACACCGATCATTACGGAGAATGGGAGCCGAAATTTAATTATTCTCTTATTCCGGTAAAATTACACAAAGGCAGAAATGATTTTCTATTTGCCTGCAGGCGGGGATACTTTAAAGCAATGATACATCCCGGACGTCAGGGACTGTCCTTTAACACCAGGGATCTTACAACGCCCGATTTGATCGTTAACCAATCTTCCGATACTTACGGCGCAATTCCCATCATAAATGCCACGGACCATACTTACGGCGATTTGATGATTAAGTCCTGGTCGGGAAATTCGGCGGCCGAATATTATCCCGTCGATGAATTAAATCCGCTGTCGATTTTTAAGGCCGCATTCAGAATTAAGCTTCCCGCCCAAACGGACAGCGGAAAAATAAAATTAAACCTCTCCGTTGTGAATAAAGAGAACGGGGAGGAGAAGGTGCTTGCCTCTACCGTTATAGATTTAAGGGTTGTGTATTTAAGCGATAACAGAAAAGAAACTTTTATAAGCGGTTTGGACGGCAGCGTACAATATTATGCGATAAATCCGCCGATTGATCTTAAAGGAAGACCTGCACTGTTTTTAAGCCTTCACGGGGCGGGGGTTCTGGCATTGAACCAGGCAAACGCCTACTACCATAAAAACTGGGGTTATATTATTTGCCCTACCAACCGCAGGCCTTACGGTTATGATTGGGAAAATTGGGGAAGACAGGACGCTCTTGAAGTTCTCAAAATTACCGAAAAGGAATTCAATCCCGATCCTAGCCGAATTTACCTAACCGGCCACTCAATGGGCGGGCACGGCGCGTGGCAGCTTGGGGTTCTTTATGCCGATAAATTCGGCGCCGTAGGTCCGAGCGCCGGATGGATAAGTTTTTGGTCTTACAGGATAAACAATCTTAAAGACTCTTCGAATGTCGAAAAAATGCTGGTGCGTTCAACCAAACCCAGCGATACTTACGCGTTTACACACAATTTAAAACCCGACGGTATTTATATAATTCAGGGTGCTAACGACGATAATGTTCCTCCCGACCAGGCAGAATCGATGGTTAAAAATCTGTCTACGTTCCACAAAGACTTTATTTACTACGTTCAGCCCGGCGTTGGACACTGGTGGGATTTATCGGACGAACCCGGAGCCGACTGCGTTGACTGGCCGCCTTTGTTCGACTTCTTTGCTCACCATGCGGTGGCCGAAAAAGAAAAGGTGCTGAATATCGATTACGTTACTTCGGATCCCGCTGTCTCTTCGAAAAATTACTGGATACAAATTATAAATCAAACTGAACAACAAAAACTCAGTAAAATTAAAATCAGTCTTGAGCCGGGGCTTAGAAAATTTATCGGTACAACATCCAATATTTCTATGTTCTCAATCGACGCTTCGATGCTGCCGCCGGATAAACCGGTAACTATAAATTTGGACAGCCAATTAGTATCCGGAGTGAATGTCCCTGCGGATTCAAAAATTTACTTGTCTAAAATAAATAATAAATGGGAAGTGACCGGCAAACCCGACCCGGATAACAAAGTACCTTCACGCTGCGGCAACTTCAGAGAAGCATTTAACCAAGATGTAATGTTTGTTTACGGGACACACGGCGATAAGAAAGAAAACATATGGGCTTTCGAAAAAGCAAGATACGATGCGGAAAAAATCTGGTACCAGGGGAACGGCGCTATCCAAATAATCAAAGACAGGGATTTTAGTCTTGATAAATATAAAGACAGGAGCGTTATTCTTTTCGGAAATTCCGAAACCAATTCGGCGTGGAAGCTTTTACTGAAAGATTGCCCGGTTCAGGTCAATAATAATGAAATAAAGGTCGGTACCAAGGAATATAAAGGGAAAGATCTCGCGTGCCTGATGATCCGTCCCAGACCCGACAGCAAATCAGCCAGCGTAGGCGTTATTGCCGGCACCGGGATAAAAGGAATGGAGCTCGTAAACCTGGCGGATTATTTCGATCAATACATAAGCTTTCCCGACATTGTAATTTACAACTCGGATATATTAAAGTCGGATGAGCAGGGCGTTAAGTTTACGGGGTACTTCGGCAACGACTGGAGTTTGAAGAACGGTGAATTTGTAAGTCAATAATTTATAATCTTATTGAAGGAAAATAAATTGAACAACGGAATTCGGTTAACGGTAATTTTATTATTAATTGTGGGGATAAATATTTCCGCCCAGACTAATGAAACCAGGTATGTCGATCCTTTTATCGGAACTGGCGGTCACGGCCATACTTATCCCGGCGCTACGCTTCCACACGGCATGGTCCAGTTAAGCCCGGACAACGGCACGGAAGGCTGGGACTGGTGCTCCGGCTACCATTATTCCGACAGCACGATAATGGGATTCAGCCATACACATCTCAGCGGAACAGGTATCGGAGACTACGGCGACATATTGTTTATGCCGACAACCGGAGCGGTAAAAACAGTACCCGGCCCTAAAACAGACCCCGATTCCGGGTATAGTTCAAGATTCAGTCATAAAGACGAACATGCTTCCCCCGGTTATTATTCCGTTATCCTTAAAGATTATAAAATTAAGGCCGAACTTACCGCTACGGATCACGCCGGCTTTCAAAGGTATACGTTCCCTGCAACCGAAGAAGCAAATGTTATCATAGACCTTAACCACGGTATTCAGGATAAAACCACCGGTTCCGAAATTAAAATTATTAATAAAAAAACCATCGAAGGATACAGAAGGTCAACCGGTTGGGCCAAGGACGAGATCGTATATTTTTACGCGGAGTTTTCGAAGCCGTTTGAATCATACGGAATTGCGGAAAACGATAAGCAGTTCCCGGATAAATCATTCGCAGAAGGAAAAGATATTCAGGCTTTCGTACGGTACTCCACTTCAGCCGGCGAGAAAATTCTTATTAAGGTCGGGATTTCGTTTGTAAGCATTGAAGGAGCCAAAAAAAACCTTACCGCGGAAATTCCAGGCTGGGATTTCGACGGGATCAGGCAGCTCGCCGAAGAGAAATGGAACAAAGCATTGTCGGTAATTTCCGTCGAGAGTAAAAGTAAAAAAGACAAGACTATCTTTTATACCGCATTATATCATGCTCTTTTGACGCCGAATGTTTTTTCGGATGTCGACGGAAAGTACATGGGAATGGACCGGAAAATTCATACCGTTGCC
Organism: Ignavibacteriaceae bacterium; assembly: GCA_046706945.1. Taxonomy (GTDB): domain Bacteria; phylum Bacteroidota; class Ignavibacteria; order Ignavibacteriales; family Ignavibacteriaceae; genus FEN-1297. The sequence goes on from JBJKOY010000240.1 coordinate 10,288, forward strand.
AAGGGACACGAGATGTATACCGTCTTTTCGCTGTGGGATACATTCAGGGCGGAACAGCCGCTGTTTACAATTATAGAGAAGAAACGGGACATCGATATGGTCAGATCATTAATTGCCAAATACAAGTCAGGCGGGGAGCTGCCCGTATGGGAACTCGCAGCCAACGAAACGTGGACCATGATCGGCTACCATTCCGTTCCTGTTATTACCGACGCATATTTCAAAGGCCTCCGGGATTTTAACGTCGAGGAAGCTTACAAAGCAATGAAAAACAGCGCGATGCAGGACAAAAACGGACTCAAGTATTACAAGGAAATGGGATATATACCTGCGGACCTTGAAAATGAAAGCGTATCGAAGACACTGGAATATGCGTACGACGACTGGTGCATTGCAAAAATGGCAAAGGCACTCGGCAAGGAAAAGGATTATAAGTATTTCATAAACCGGGCAAAGTTTTTTGAAAATGTTTTTGATCCTTCTACTTGTTTAATGAGAGCGAAAAAGAACGGTGAGTGGGTAAAACCTTTCGACCCTTATTCTGTCAGCGGTAATTATACCGAAGCCAATGCATGGCAGTACAGCTTCTTCGTGCCGCAGGATGTCGACGGCTTGATCAACTTAATGGGCGGAGACGCCAAATTTTTATCAATGCTTGACGAACTGTTCGATACCAAACCGAAGCTGACGGGAAGAGATCAGGCGGATATAACCGGGATGATCGGCCAGTACGCGCAGGGCAACGAACCGAGTCATCATATGGCTTACCTGTATAATTATGCCGGCGAACCCTGGAAAACACAGGGTAGGGTCCATCAGATAGTCACAAAACTTTATACCGATTCAACCGACGGGCTTTGCGGTAACGACGACTGCGGGCAAATGTCTGCCTGGTACGTTTTCAGCGCCATGGGGTTTTATCCCGTCTGCCCCGGCGACAACACGTATATTATCGGTACGCCTCTTTTCGACAAGGTTGTAATAAATACGGGCGGTAAAAAATTCGTTATTACTGCCGACGGCGTTTCAAGTAAGGATTTTTATATTAAATCGGCCGAACTAGACGGGAAAGCATATCCTTATTCCTATATCAAGAATTCGGATATTGAGCACGGAGGGAGCCTTGTTTTTAAAATGGCGTCCGAGCCGAGTAATTGGGGCACAAGCCAGGAATCAAGACCGGTATCGGAGATAAATACTTCCTTTGTAACCGTTCCGTATTTAACCGAAGGAGACAGGGTATTCAAGGATTCTACTTTGGTAGGCTTATCCTCAATACAGGATTCTGTCAAGATTTTTTATACGCTCGACGGCGGTGATCCTGCTGCAGGCGGTAAATTATACTCGTCCCCGCTGGTAATTAAAAAGACGTCAGAGCTGAAGGCGGTAAGTCTTAAAAACGGGATTTACAGTAAGACCATAACTTCAAAGTTCAACAAAACCATCGAAGGAATGAGCATTAAACTTAATACCCGGTATAGTAATTTATATCCCGGGGGAGGGCCTCTCTGTTTAATCGACGGCATTAGAGGTACCGACAATTTTCATACGAGTGCTTGGCAGGGATACCACGGCGACAATCTGGATGCGGTTATCGACTTAAGCAAAATAAAAAAGATTAATTCAATTGATGCTTCATTTCTGCAGGATACACACTCGTGGATCTTTTACCCTTCGGAAATAGATTATTTTGTTTCGTTCGACGGGAAAAATTTTAAGCTCGTTTATCAAATAAAAAATATAGATGACAAGGAACATAGCGCGCCCGGTATTAAGGATTATAAAAAAGAACTTAAAGGAATAAAAGCCCGATATATAAGGGTACTGGCAAAAAATGTGGGTGTCTGCCCTCCGTGGCATGTCTCGGCCGGGGGCAAAGCCTGGTTGTTTGTAGATGAAATCTCGGTAAAATAATTTATAATAAGTGAATTTTATTTCGTAAATTTAGGGCCTGTAACAGCGAGGTCATATTGAAAAATGTCCCCTAAAAAACTACTTTCCTTCCACGCAAGGGTTGTTAAGGATATTAACGAACAGCTGGTTTTGAAATTAATTCAGGAACACGGAATTATTTCAAGCAGCGATCTTGTTAAAACTACCGGTATGCGGCCGTCCACTATCTTTAATATAATTAAAGAACTTTCTTCCAAAACTTTTATATCGTTTTACGGTAAAGGAGACTCAACCAAAAAAGGAGGGAAGAAACCGTATATCTGGTCTTTAAACAAGGATGCGGCTTACGTAATAGGACTGGATATCGAAGTAGGTGAAATGACTACGGTTGTGCTGGACTTCAGCGGGGGAATAATTGCGAAAAAAATTTTCAAGATAAATACAGGCAGCAATGTAGACGAACTAGCGGGAATTATCATTAAGGTGGTAAACGACACTATTTCCGAAAATGGTATAGACCAGGACAAAATACTAGGCGTCGGTATAGCGTTCGCGGGAATTGTCGATTCTCAAAACGGTATCGTTGTTATGTCGAGCGTTTTGTCCGATATGAATTTCCCGCTGCTGGAAAAATTAAGCAGTATGCCGTTCCCGGTATTAATAGAAAATAATGCCAATGCGGCCGCTATGGGATTAAAATGGAGCGGCAATTACAAATCGAAAAGAAATTATATCA
>JBJKOY010000241.1:0-3303 GCA_046706945.1 Ignavibacteriaceae bacterium
GCAGGAAGACATTATCCATCCCGGATATTTTATTAATTTTAAATTCGGTCCGGTACCACCAGGGATTTTTAAACCTGTTCGTATCGACCTTGGCAAGATTTTCTCCTAAAAAAATATCCTTGTAAACTGAGTCGTCCACAAGACAGCTCATAACCGTAGAGGGAACGGTTGCAGGGTACCATCCTTCGGCGGAATATTTTTCGGTTGAGAGGGTTTCACCGCTTTCTTTAACAATTTCCGACGATTGAATTGTCCAGTTGCCGTTAAGCAAAGTTCCATTATTCTGCGCGTTGACCGGAATAACGAATAAAAAAATTATTAGAAACGGGAACAGGGACATTGGAAATTTATTGAGGGGGAAGGTCTGCATCAAATTCTCACTTATTAATTTAGTAAACTTCTTCATTAGATCCGGCCGGGAACCGGTTCGAGCAGCGAATTAGGGTCCAGGTTCTTGGATTCTATATCTTTAAAGTAATTAACGGTGCCTACTTTTAATTCCACCGTCGAAGCGTCGTCGCAGACTATAAGACCTTTCGGGTGCAGCTGCAGCACGCTTAACGTCCATATATGATTTACGCCTTCTTCAACGCACTTGGCTAAGGCAAGAGCCTTAGCATGTCCGCTTACTATAATAAGTACTTCCTCCGCATCGAGCACTGTTTTTACCCCCACCGTAAGAGCGGTTTTAGGCACCTTGTGAATATCGTTGTCGAAAAACCTAGAATTTGCGATTATTGTATCCATTGTAAGGGTTTTTATACGTGTTTTAGATCCGAGCGATGAACCCGGCTCGTTAAAGGCAATATGACCGTCTGGGCCGACCCCGCCGATAAATAGTTTTATTCCTCCGGATCCCTCTATTTTTTCTTCGTACTCATCGCATTCTTTTTGAAGATTGGGGGCGTTTCCGTTGAGTATGTTTATATTTTTTTTATCGATATCGATATGATCGAAAAAATTTCTGCGCATAAATGTATGGTAACTTTGAGGATGATCTTCGGGAATGCCGACATACTCGTCCATGTTAAAAGTTTTTACATGCTTAAAAGATACGATGCCTTTTTTATTTAACTTGATCAGCTCCTTGTACATGCCGACAGGCGAGGATCCGGTAGGCAAACCGAGCACAAATAGCTTCTTCGCCGAAGGCTTAAAATGAAGGATGCTCCGCGCTATATAGTTCGCCGTCCATTTGGAAACCAAATCATAATCGGGCTGGATAATTAATCTCATAACTACTCCTTGTACAATTCAAAATGAAAACTATACGGCATATTTAAGAGAATAAAAATAAAGTAATAACCGTCGGTAAGATAATATTTATTGAGCATAAATAACTAATACAAAATTTATATCGGCTGTTCTTAATTTTTCTTTATTATATTCCCGGCGGATTAAGTTCCGAGCAGATGCACGGTTCTTGATTATTGCGGCGAAAAAAAATTCCGGAGCGTTCCTCATAAAATTTCTTTGCCGTTTCGAATTGCTTTCAGCCGTTTCTTTGACCATATTTAAATCAAGATAAATATGCGGGTATGCATTATGAAAATTATTTTTATTGTTATGCTGACTATTTTTATAACAACTTCATCGTTACAAGCCCAATCAAATAATGAGAACCCTTCTGCTCCGCGCGTAACTACGGCTAACGGTATTGTCGAAGGAATAAACGATTCGGGTGTAGACATATTTTTAGGCATTCCTTTTGCGCAGCCGCCTGTCGGGGATTTGAGGTGGAAACCGCCGCAGCCGGTTAAAGACTGGTCAGGCGTTCTTAAAGCCGATCAGTTCGGACCGGGATGCCCGCAGCTTCCCATATTCAGCGATATGAAATTCCGGTTCCCCAAAGAAAGCGAAGATTGCCTCTATCTTAACGTATGGACGCCGGCCGGCAGGGGGAATAAAAAACTGCCCGTACTGGTTTACTTTTACGGCGGCGGCTTCTTTGCGGGGGACGGATCCGAGTACCGCTACGACGGCGAAAATATGGCCAGGAATAAAGGCATCGTAACAGTAACTGCCAATTACAGGCTGAATGTGTTCGGATTTTTCGCGTACCCGGGGTTGACAAAAGAGTCGCCGAATAACGCATCAGGCAATTACGGATTGCTCGACCAGGTTCAGGCGCTTCGCTGGGTTAAACAGAACATAGCCGCTTTCGGAGGAGATCCAGATAAGGTTACCATAGCAGGAGAATCGGCCGGGTCTATGTCGGTCAGCGGCTTGATGGCTTCGCCCCTGTCAAAAAATTTATTTGAAGGGGCCGTCGGCGAAAGCGGCGGACTCTTCGGTCCGCTGGCACCGGCTTCGCTTTCAGACGGAGAAAAAAAAGGGATAAAATTCGCCCGGTTGGTCGGAGCGGGCAGCCTCAAAGAATTGCGGGACATACCGGCAGACAGCTTGCTGAAAGCTACGGCAATGAGAGGCTCGCCATATTTTTCGGTAATAGTAGACGGATATTTCCTGCCGGATACCCCTGAAAACATTTTTAAGGAAGGGAAGCAGGCTCACGTGCCGTTATTGCTGGGCTGGAACTCCGAAGAATCAAATTACGGATCGCTCCTGCGCGGACAAAAGCCGACACCGGAAAATTTTATTTCCGTAATCAGGACCTTGTACGGAGATAATGCGGATAAGGTGCTGGAAGTATTTCCTCATGCGAATGAAAAAGAAGTAATTGAATCCGCTACAAATCTGGCGAGCGACCGGTTTACGGTTTTCAGTACTTGGAAATGGGGCGATTTACAGGTGCAGACAGGCGGGATGCCGGTATACCGGTATTATTATTCCCGGCCGCGTCCCGCCATGAAGGATACCAGTAATCAGAAAGGTCCGGCTCCTACCGGGGCGGTTCACTCGGCTGAAATTGAATATGTAATGGGCAATCTCCCCACGAACCGTGTGTACGACTGGCAGCCCGAAGACTATAAAGTATCCTATATCTTTCAGGGATTCGTTGCTAATTTCGTGAAGAACGGCGACCCGAACGGGATGGGATTGCCGGTATGGCTGCCGTTGAATCAGGGCAAGAACAGATACATAATGCACATAGATGCGTATACCCGATCTGAACCGGCGCAGCACCGGGAACAAATGCTTCTACTGGATCAGATATACAAATAAAGAAAATAATAAGGCTGCGCAGCTTGAAGATGATCTAAAAATAATATACGGAGAGATAATAAATATATTTAAGGTATTCGTTCCGGGTCAAAGTTCTAGCGGAAATTTTATAGGCTTATTATTGCGTGAGGATCTGTAAACAGCAGTAAAAAGCTCTACGGTTTTCCTTCCCGCTTC
>JBJKOY010000242.1:0-10806 GCA_046706945.1 Ignavibacteriaceae bacterium
GAAACTTGTGGCGGCATGGGCGCTTTTGAAAATAGGGGATGCCAGGGGCACTTTCCTGGTTAAAAGAGAGTGCGAAGTGGGAAATTGCGATGAAATCAGAAGCATACTTTACCAGATGTACAACGAATACAATAACGGAGTACAGGACAATACGGGATACGAAACGGTTACGGCGAAATAATTTTAACGAATTGCTTATAATATTTATAATCGATGTTCACTTTGCCCCCGGTTTCGGGGGCTTTTTATAATTTTGAAAATAACCCCCTTAAAGGGGGTTTTTGTTTTTAACTAAGCCGTGTTAACCCGGTATCACGAAATATTAAAAATAAATAAGAGAATTTAATACATGTTTAATTTTAATTATTTTTAATTACGTATTATAAATATTTAATCAGGTTTTAAAGGAACTGCAATGAATACAATAATAGATTTCTGTGTGATCCCTATGGGCGTGGGCGTGTCCGTTTCGGAGTATATTGCGGAAATTCAAAAAATATTGAAAAAAAGCGGATTGAATTATAAAATGCACGCTTACGGCACCAACGTAGAAGGAGAATGGGACGAAGTATTTTCCGTCTTAAAAAAGTGCCACGAAACCCTCCACCGGACAGGAGTCCCCAGGATCTCCACTTCAATGAGGATTGGGACAAGAACGGACAGAGCTCAAACGATGGAAGATAAAATAAAAAGTGTTGAAGTTAAGCTTGCTTAATAAAAAAAGGAACTGCAGAAATGACCGACCCGACAAAAAGGTTTGCGGACAGGGTAGAAGATTATATAAAATACCGGCCAGGTTATCCGGCTGAAATTATCAGTTATCTTAAAGTTAAATGCGATCTTTCCCCGGGCCGGTCCGTTGCGGACATAGGTTCAGGAACAGGAATCCTCAGTCAATTATTCCTCGCAAACGGTAATACCGTATACGGCGTCGAACCGAATAAACAAATGAGACAAGCCGGCGAAAGGTATTTAATGCAATATATAAAATTTAAAAGCATAAACGGCACGGCTGAATCCACCGGATTGGAAGATAACTCAGTAGACATGGTAACGGCCGGGCAGTCGTTTCATTGGTTTAATATAGACGAATGTAAAAGAGAATTTACAAGAATACTAAAGCCGGGAGGAGTTACGGTCTTGATCTGGAACAGCAGAAAAACCCATACCAACAGGTTCTCGGCAGATTACGAACAGTTGCTGCTGGATTTCGGCATCGACTACAAAAAAGTTGATCATAAAAACATAAATAAAGATACACTTAAAAAATTCTTCAAGGTCTATAGCTTTAAAGTTTTTCCGAATTTCCAGGAATTGGACCTGTCCGGTTTGAAAGGGAGGTTATTGTCGTCATCATATATTCCCGGAAGGGATCACCCTGCTTTTAACGATATGATGAGAAAGGCGGAAGAAATATTCGCGAATTCGGAGGCAAACGGTAAAATAAGGATCGAATACGATACGGAAATGTATTACGGAGAAATAAATTAAATTTTTTCGGAAAGTTCACAATGTATAATGAAATTCTGAGAGCCGAAGAGTTAATTAAGAATACGGCGAACCGGACCCCGGTCTTAAATTCCGGCACGCTGAATAAAATTACGGGTTCGGAAGTATTGCTGAAATGCGAAAATTACCAGCGGACCGGGGCATTTAAGTTCCGGGGAGCATTTAATGCAATTTCCAATTTAAGCAATGAAGAAAAAGAAAAAGGTATATTAACTTATTCTTCCGGAAACCATGCTCAGGCCGTTGCGCTTGTCGGGAAACTTCTTAACTTGCAAACCTACGTAGTAATGCCGGACAACGCGCCTAAAATAAAAAGAGCGGCAACTGAAAGTTACGGCGCGAATATAATCGAATACAACCCGGAAAAAGAAACGCGCGAGGTAATTGCGGAGGAATTAAGAAAGCAAAACGGTTATTCGGTAATACCGCCTTACGATCAAAAAGATATTGTTGCAGGACAGGGAACAGCAGCTTTGGAATTCCTTAAGGAGGTTAAAACACTGAATTATATTCTGGCCCCGTGCGGAGGCGGCGGACTTTTAAGCGGCACTGCCGCCGCGGCAAAAGGTTACCTTCCTTCGTGCAGGGTAATAGGCGTTGAACCGGAAACGGCGGACGACGCGACAAAATCGTTCAAGACAAAAGTTTTGCATACCACCAAAAATCCCCCGACGATCGCAGACGGTACCAGGACGCCGTCTTTGGGAAAAGTTACATTCCCTCTCGTACTTAAATATGTAGACGATATGGTGACGGTAAGCGAAATCGATATTATTGAAGCCGTTAAATTTCTTTTTTACAGGATGAAAATGGTCGTCGAACCTTCAGGCGCACTCGGTATTGCCGCTTTATTAAACAAACGAAATTCTTTTCCAGGCAGGGTCGGTGTGATAATCAGCGGGGGGAATGTTGACGGAGAGACGATGAGTTTTATTTTAAACTCGTGAATTAGTTTGTATTAATTGGAGGTAGGTTGTGGGCGGTTGGAGGTTGGAAGTAGGTTATTGGGTGTTATAGGTTAACGTTTTAATAAAACATTATTATTCAAAATTATTTTCTAGTCTTGATGAAAAAATTTCCCTTTTACGGATGGATCGGTATAATTCTGGTCGTTGTATTTTGGTATCTAAACTGGTCACTGACAGGTTTCAGAACGCAGTGGGGCTTCTTCTTCCTGTGGCTGGGATATTCATTAACGGTAGACGGGCTGGTTTATTCTAAAAAAGGAACTTCGCTCATCCGAAGAAGCATAAAAAAATATCTGGTGCTTTTTTTAATATCGGCTCCTACATGGTGGTTCTTCGAGCTTTTTAATTCCGTTACGGAAAACTGGCATTATGTAGGCAGGCTGCACTTTACAAATCTTCAATTCTTCCTCTGGGCTTCACTGAGTTTCTCAACGGTTATGCCTGCCGTATTCGGAACAGCGGAATTGGTTTCATGTTCGAGTCTAATAAAAAAAATCAATATAAATAAAGATCTCCGCATCGGGCCGGCAGCAATAAAAAAATATTTTATCTCGGGATGCATTATGCTTCTACTGGTATTATTATTACCGAAATATTTTTATTACCTGCTTTGGGCGGCGCTTTATTTTATAATTGATCCGGTCAACTATAAACTTAATAACAGAAGTTTAATAAACTACGCAAAGGCTGTCAACTGGAAACCGCTGATATCTCTTGCGGCCGGCTGCCTGATCTGCGGATTTTTCTGGGAGCTTTGGAATTATTTCTCGTATCCCAAATGGATCTATACTTTGCCCTTCCTAAACTATGTTCACGTATTCGAAATGCCGCTGCCCGGTTATATCGGGTATATTCCTTTCTCGTTTGAACTATTCGCAATTTATAATTTAATTAGTATGAAGAAAACAAAACCCGAAAAAGATTATTACTTACAAATTCAATAAAACTACGGAAATATAAAGATGATAATTTATTTCAACGGCGAATTCCTTCCCGAAGAGGACGTGAAAATTTCGCCTTTCGACAGGGGGTTTCAATATGCGGACGGTGTGTACGAAGTTCTAAGAACATACAACAAGAAATATTTTATGCAGGAAGAACATCTTGAAAGGCTTAAACACAGCCTGGAAGAAATTAAAATAAAAGGATTCGATTCGTACGGGGAATTGCCCGCTATTTTCGATCTACTGATTCATAAAAACGGCTTTGAGAAAGACGAAGTAACCGTATATTTGCAGATAACAAGAGGGAAAGCGTTTCCGAGGACGCATCATTTCCCAAAAGATAAAACCAAACCGACCTTCATAATAACGGTATCTCCGGTCAAGCAGAACCGGGAATTGAATAAAAACGGAGTTAAGATAATTCTGGAAAAAGATATAAGGTGGGCGCGGTGCGACATAAAATCCGTTTCTCTGCTGCCGAGCGTTCTGATGAACCAGAAAGCGTTTGAAAACGGCGCATACGAAACAGTGTGGGTAAAAGACGGATATTTGACCGAGGGTACGCACACAAACTTTTTCGGTGTTAGAAACGGTAAAGTATTTTCTTACCCGTTGTCCGATAACATCCTGCCGGGCATAACTAGGATTGCCATAATCGATATATGCAAAGGATTAAACATTGAATTTATAAACGAAGGAGTAAAAGAAAAAGAGATTAATAATTTCGACGAATTCTTTCTCACGGGAACTTCAACGGAAGTTATGCCGGTGACATATATTAACGGGAAGAGAATAGCGGACGGAAAACCCGGCGCCTTGACAATGAAAATTCAGGAAGCGTTTTACGAATTAACTTCGAATTATTAATCATATTTTAATTATGATCAAGGAGAACATTTTTATATTGACCGGAGACTGGCTGGATTTAAACGGGAGAAATATCCTGCGCTTCTGGGGTATTTCCTTTAAAAGGGAGGTATACGAAATTATAGTCGATAACGTTAAGCCGGTTTTCTTTATAGAAAGGAAAACAGATCTTCAAAATTTATTAAGGAATTTTAAAAGGAAAGAAGTCGCGCTTAAAACATTCGGCGGCGCGGAAGCAGACGCAATTTATTTCAATACTCAAAAAGAATTAAAAGAAGCGGCTCAGAAATTGTCTGAAAATTTCATTCACACTTACGAATCCGATGTTGACCCTGTAAGAAGGTATTTGATGGAGAGGTTTTTAAACGTACAAATGAACGTTGAAGGCGAAGCGGTAAAAAAAGAATGTTATTTCAGATTAAGAAATCCTAAAGTGAAACCGGCGGAATTAAAACCCGATTTTAAAACAATATCAATCGATATAGAAACAGGAACAAGAAGCGGGCAGGTTTATTCGATAGCCGGAGACGTAAGACATCCCGGCGAAATACTGAAAAAAGTATTCATGCTTGGTGAACCGAAGGTAAAGCGTGCTCCCAAGGAAATCGATTTTTTCGATTCCGAAACCGAGATGCTGACTTCCTTCATTAAATGGTTTGAAGAAACGGACCCCGACATTATAATAGGATGGCATGTTATAGGTTTCGATCTCATGTTTTTGGAGAAAAGATGCCAGGAACTCGGAATAAATTTTAATATAGGAAGGGGAAAAAGCAAAATTTCTTTAAGAGCAAGAAAGTCGGGAAGATACTTTGCCGGCATACCGGGCCGAATTGTAATAGACGGGCCGCCCGCACTTCGGTCCGCGTTCTACGCTTTCGAGGATTATAAACTCGAAACCGTTGCGCAGGAACTTCTGGGAACGGGGAAAACGATTACCCCGGAACAGAATAAAGTCCGCGAAATAGAGAATCTTTTCAGAAAGGACAAGATTAAACTGGCGGAATACAATCTGAACGACGCCGTACTGGTATCGGATATTTTCGAAAAGACCGGCCTAATTGAACAGAGCATAAAGCGCTCTCAATTATCGGGACTATTCATGGATCAGCTTGGTATGATGACAGCGGCGTTCGATCATTTCTTTTTGCCGAGAATCCACCGGGCAGGCTACGTGGTACCCAACATAAAAGATCTTGACGCTGCCGAACATCTGGCAGGCGGCTACGTAATAGATCCAAAGCCCGGAATTTACGATGACGTAATAGTCCTGGATTTCAGAAGCCTGTATCCTTCGATAATAATGACTTTCAATATAGATCCGTTGTCAAGGCTGGAAAGCGGTACAGATACCATAACAACTCCTACCGGGTATAGATTTTCGGCTACTAAAAATTTCCTCTCGGATTTTATAGAAAAATTAATGATCCAGAGAAGCGAGGCTAAAAAGAAAAGCGACAAATATCTTTCCCAGGCCATAAAAATATTAATGAACAGTTTCTACGGGGTAATGGGATCTTACGGCTGCCGTTTTTTCCATCCCGATCTGCCGTCCGCAATTACAGGAACCGGTCAATGGCTTTTACTCGGGAGCAAGGAACACCTTGAGAAAGACGGATACGAGGTTTTATACGGCGACACCGATTCGCTTTTCGTCAAGTTAAAGGGCGAAGAAAGCCGGGGAAATAACTCCGGCGAATCCATTGCCGCAGACCTTAATATATACTGGAAAGAGAGACTTAAGACGGAATTCAACGTTGAATCTCATATGGAAATAGAATACGAAAAATATTACAGAAAATTTATTTTAACCCCGGCAAGAGGGTCGGAAACCGGGGCAAAGAAAAGGTACGCAGGACTCCTGGCAACGGAGAACGGAGAAAAGCTGGATTTTGTAGGAATGGAATTCGTTAGATCGGATTGGACCAGGCTTGCCAAGGATTTCCAGGTAGAGTTATACGAAAGAATTTTCAGGGACAAAGAAATAGACGACTGGATAAGAAGGATAGTCAGCGCCGTAAAGAACGGTGAACTGAACGATAAGCTGGTATACAGAAAGCATCTTCGTAAAAACATTGAAAGTTACACAAAGAACATACCTCCCCAGGTAAAGGCCGCCAAGATGCTGGGAACAAACCAGGGAACAGTTTATTATTTTATTACCAAGCGCGGTCCCGTCCCCGTGGAACTTGACCACAGCGATATCGATTACCAGCATTATATCGAAAAGCAGATAAAGCCTATTGCGGATTCCGTGCTGGTACTGCTGGGTAAGTCTTTCGATTCCATAACGAAAACAAACCAGCTGAACATGTTCGACTAACCGATCATTTATTGCCGGATGATGTCCAGATATTATTATCCGGATTAATATCCGGAAGATTTTCATCCGGGTCAACGATAACTGAGTCGATCATACTTGTGGAATTATATTTAAATGTATAGGAAGCGGATTTCTCCCATGCCTCTACCGGCACTTTTACCGAGCCCTTATGACCGTTTGATTCTTTAACTTCAACCGTAACGGGCATTGCGGCTTTATCGAGATTTTCAATTGTGACATTCACGCCGTTTGAAGGCAGTCCTTCTATATACTTGACAGATTTGACCGCGATATCAAGGTTCCAGGCTTTATAAAACCATTCTTTCCAGAACCAATTTAAATCCTCTCCCGAAGCGCTGTTCATAGTCCTGAAGAAATCTTTAGGCGTAGGGTGTTTATAGGCCCAGCGCCGTATATACGTCCGGAAAGCATAATCGAATCTTTCGGGGCCCAGAACATATTTTCTCAGAATATTCAGAAGCACGGCGGGCTTAAAATAACCGAGTACGCCGAGTTCCCAGCCGTTAAAATCGTCGGGATAAGTAAGAATAGGAGTATTGTCGCCGCTTTGTAAAAAAGGAATTATGCTTTTTGCGCTGCTTGCCCACGGCTTGTATTCGCCGTGATTATAATATAGAGTAGAGTAGATATTTAGAAACGTATTAAATCCTTCATCCATCCAGGCATATTCTCTTTCGTCCGAGCCCACAATCATAGGAAACCAAGTATGACCTATTTCGTGCGTGGTAACCTGGAATAATTCGGAAGACTTAGACTTCCACCCGCAGAAAACCAGCCCGGGATATTCCATTCCTCCTACGTCGCCGGCAACATTAACGGCAACGGGATACGGGTATTCGTACCACATTTCGGAATTCGTTTCGACGGTGCTTTTCAGATAATCGGTTGCCCTGCCCCAGGCAGAGTCGCCGTCCACTTCAACAGGGTATACGGACATCCCAAGAGCTTCCTTGTTACCGGCCAGATTTATTCTTACAGCATCCCAGACAAAAGCATCGGAGCAAGCCCACGCAACATCTCTTGAATTCGTCATTTTAAAATGCCAGGTAAGAGTTCCGTCTGATTTGGGCCTCATCGAAGGACTATTTACTTCATCCGGTTTGACAATATACACGGTCGAATCGCTTTTCTTTGCTTCACTTAAGCGGTTCAATTCAAGACTTGTTAGAACATCTTCCGGATTGACAAGTTCGCCGCTGCCCACCACAATTTGATTGGCAGGAACGGTTAAATAATAATCAAAGTTTCCGTATTCGAGATAAAATTCACCGTTGCCGAGATAGGGGAGATTATTCCAGCCGATTATGTCGTCGTACACTGCCATCCGGGGATACCACTGGGCGATTTCGTATATAATACCGTTTTTAGTAAAAGTATAACCCATCCTGTCCGAACCGAATTTAGGAATCTTAAAGGCATAGGCTATTTCAATCTCAAGAGAACCCTTTTTAGGCTTTAATGCCTCCGGCAAGATTATCTGCATCCTTGTATCGGTAACAATATAATCGGCTTTGGTCTTTTTTCCGTTCTCGGTGATATAAACGCTGCTTATTTCATATCCGCCGGTAATGCTATTCATATGAGTACGGTGCGCGGAAATACGGGTTGTAAGAGTCCCTCTTGAGTCCTCTTTAAACTTATTCTGATCGAGCTGCAGCCATACATACGGAAGAGAATCAGGACTGTTGTTTTTATAATCGATAACTACTGTTCCAGAAATTTTTTTTGAGGCGGTATCCAGTTCGGCTTTTATCGTATAATCGGCTTCATTCTGCCAGTAAGCAGGGCCCGGCATACCGTCGCCGCTTCTGTAGACAGTCCCCGGCGAGCTTAAAAAAGTCGGATCGAACAAGCTGCGGGGGTTATAGTCACTTTTGGTCTGCGCCGATATTCCGGATGAAAATATTAAAACGAACGCCGACAAAACAACGGATAAAATTCTTGAATTCATGTCTGTAAATTTAATAGTTAATAATAAATATGTTCTCTCGGATATTAAAATAAATTAATTGCCTGTGCCTGATGTCCATACGTTATTTTTCCTGTCGATATCCGGAAGCTGATTATCCGGATCGATTATAACCGAATCTATCATACTTGTGGAATTAAATTTAAATGTCCAGCTCCCTGATTTCTCCCATATTTCAACCGGCAATCTGACGGTACCGGATTTGCCGTTCGATTCCTTAACGCGAACTGTAACCGGCATAACCATGTTATCGTTGTTTGAAATAGTTATTAAGGCGCCTTTGGACGTATCCCCGTCAACATATTTCACGTTATTAACGGCCTGATCGAGTGTCCATGTTTTATAGAACCATTCTTTCCAGAACCAGTTCAAATCTTCGCCGGAAGCGTCGTCCATCGTTCTGAAGAAATCCGTTGGAGAAGGGTGTTTGTAAGCCCATCTTTTTATATAGGTACGGAAAGCATAATCGAACCTGTCGTGTCCCAAAACTATTTCCCTTAGCATAACCAGGCCGAGGGCCGTTTTATAATATTCGAGCGGATGAACATATTTATAAGGAATGGCATCCGCATAAGTTAAGATCGGCGGCACATCCGGATTTGTAAGAAGAGGAACTATGTCTTCGGCGGGATTTACGCCCTGGGGATCATATTCGTTGTCTCTTTTGGGGGCATATTCACCGTTGTTGAACTCCGCGGTAGAATAAATGTCGATAAAAGTGTTGAAGCCTTCATCCATCCAGGCATATTCTCTTTCATCCGATCCGACAACCATGGGAAACCAATTATGTCCGATCTCGTGATCGGTAACCATCCAAAGGATGCCGGCTTTGGCCCGCCAGCTGCAGAAAACAATAGCGGGATATTCCATTCCTCCCACCGGTCCGCCGACGTTAACTGCCGTCGGATACGGATACTCGTACCAGCTTTTGGAGAAAATCTCAATGCTTCTTTTAAGGTATTCTGTCGATCTTCCCCAGGCATTGTTGCCGGCGCTTTCCGCCGGATAAACCGACATAGCAAGGCACGGTTTCCCGGAGGGCAAATTAACTTTAGCGGCATCCCAGATAAACGCTTTAGAAGCGGCCCAGGAAACATCCCGCGTGTTGTTCAATTTAAAATGCCAGGTAAGATCTCCTTTATGCACGGGCCTGGTTTCGGGAGCTGCAATTTCGGCGGAATCTATTACCGGTACGGTTTTATTGCTGTTTTTCGCTTCCTTTATTCTTTTGATTTCCTGTTTCGTCAGAACTTCATCCGGGTTTTGAAGCTCCCCGGCTCCTGCGACAATCATATACCACGGTACGGTTATTTTATAATCGAAGTTGCCGTAATCCAGATAAAACTCACCGCCCCCTAGGAACGGCAAATTATTCCAGCCGACAATATCATCATACACCGCCATCCTCGGGTACCATTGCGCAATATCGTAGATTTTGCCGTTCTTACTTTCCATAAAGCCCGATCTTCCCATGCCGCTGGGCGCAACTTGAAAAGAATAATCTATATATATCTTCAATGTGCCGCCGCCGGCTTTAAGAGGATTATGAAGTCTAATCTGCATCCTTGTGTCGTTTATGATATAATCCGCATTCGATTTTGCGCCGTTATTTTCGATCTTAACGGAGGAAATATTATAGCCTCCGTTAAATACCGGACCGCCGCTTCGGGGGGAAGATGTTAGTGCGCTGAGCGAGGTGTCGCTGAACCTGTTCTGATCTAGCTGGAGCCAAACATACGAAAAGTTATCGGGGCTATTATTCGTATAAGTTATCTCTACATTCCCGGTAACGGTATTATTTTTATCATCTAGTCTGGCGGAAATTTTATAGTCGGCCCTATTTTGCCAGTAGCCCGGTCCGGGCTGACCGCTTCCGCTTCTATAAAAAGTGCCTGGCCGGGAATCGAATGTAGGATCGAATGTCTTATGAGGATCATATTTGCCGCTGTTTTGTCCGTAAGAATAAATAAAAAGACCAGCAAAAATTATAAAGCCGAATGATAGTATCGTTTTCATTACCGTAAAAGATTAGTGATTAAGGAAAAGTTGATTTACTTTTTCAGAAATGCCTGAACACGGGACAAATAAATTCATATAAAAGCGCCGAAAATTATAATGCTAAATATATAACTTTAGGGGGTAATTAAAAATTACAAATTGCAGATTACAAGTTAAAAGATTTGGGAGAGACATTTAATTAGTACA
>JBJKOY010000243.1:0-6898 GCA_046706945.1 Ignavibacteriaceae bacterium
GTATCCCGTCATACTGCGGCACAGATCCGAAACTTCCCTTTCTACTTCATTCGGACTCCCTCTTAAAATAGAGCCGATCGGATTAATATTACCTATTAATATAATATCCGGCGGGACTCTTTTTGCCGCCTCGGCAAGTTCTACGCCAGTCTCGGGAGAATCGAGACTTAATGCATCCGCCCCGGATTCGGCCATCTTTTCCAAAAGATGCATCGAATTGCCGCATACATGATAGACGATCGCCGTACCCATATATTTATAACTCTCGCAAATATTTCTTACATAGAAAGACGAGAACGCTTCGAACTGTTCCGGTCCGAGCATTACCGCGCTCGGTTCGAGTATGCAGATTATCTGGGCACCCGCCGATATCAACAATCTGATATATTCCTGGATTTTTTCGGTCGTAAACCTGCAGATGTCAGCAAGATTTTCGGGATACATAACGGTTCCGATTGCCTCTTCGGCGGCCTTACTTACGGCTTGCAGGAAAGGCTTCATAAGCTAATCCGTACTTATGGATTTAAAATTAATTATAATGGACAATTAATTTTTACTTGTTATCCGTGTACTTTTCCGCCGGCCTGTTGTCGGGAATAAGGTATAAGGTTATACGGTATAAGGCTGATTTTATTTTTCATCTATCCCAATTCGATGTCGACTTTATGTTCTTTACCGTCGTTTAAATCGGGTAATTTATTTCCGGTTATTGCCTTACCGTCCAGCAGCATGCTTTTTATTCCTTTGCAGATCTTATCCGGATTCTTAACCGTAATGTTGTAAGAACTGTTTCTGTATTTCCTGGTTACGGTAAACTTTTCCCAGCTTGAAGGAATGCACGGATCGATAGTCAGCCCGTCAAAGTCAGGACGTATTCCCAGTATATATTGAGAGATAGAAACAAAAGACCACGCGCCGGTACCGGTTAACCACGAATTCTTCCCTTCTCCCGGGGTTTGTGCATCCCTTCCGGCTGTCATTTGGCTGTACACATACGGCTCCGCCCGGTAGATATCAATCTGTTCTTCCTTTGTAGGCGGACAAATGCTTTTATAATACTCCATCGCCCGGTCGCCTCTTCCGATCA
Organism: Ignavibacteriaceae bacterium; assembly: GCA_046706945.1. GTDB lineage: Bacteria > Bacteroidota > Ignavibacteria > Ignavibacteriales > Ignavibacteriaceae > FEN-1297. The sequence goes on from JBJKOY010000243.1 coordinate 1,088, forward strand.
TCGTCTCGGCAATCTGTATCCATGTATTGTTATGCGTAAAAATACCTGCATTTTCTTTATAGCCTGGCGGGTAGGAGCTTACTTCGCCGAGATGCGGATAATATTTTTGAAAAGCAGGCTGCTGAAGGATAATGCCGTTCGGGGTTGCCAGGTGTTTTTTTACGCTTTCCAAAGCCTTTAACGCATACCCGTTATCCAAACCGATCCCTCCCAATATGCACCATCCCTGGCTTTCTATAAAAATTTTCCCTTCTTCGTTTTCCGAGGAACCGACTTTACGGCCGAAAGAATCGTAAGCCCGTAAAAACCATTCCCCGTCCCATGCATGCTCCAAAATAGTATTGCGCATGTTTTCGGCAAAGCCAGAATACATGCCGGCATTTTCATTTTTGCCCGAATGTTTCAGGATGCCTGCCAATTCGTCGCAGGCGCTGCAGAACAGACCGGCAATCATAACCGATTCGGCTACCTTATCGTTATCTATATGTCCGGCCAGCTGAAAGCTTTCGCCCGGAGAAGTGGAGAAACAATTCAGATTCAGGCAGTCATTCCAATCGGCGTGCCCTATTAACGGCAGGCCGTGCGGTCCCCGGTGATCCAGGGTATATTTGACCGAAACTATTAAATGGTCCAGGAGAGTGGCCCGCGAATTTTCGACATCGGCGTAGCCGGTAATTTCATCCAGTATTGAAAGGTCGCCGGTTTCCTTGATATAAGCCGAAGTTGAAAGTATAAGCCAGAGAGGATCATCGTTGAAGCCCCCGCCTATATCCGCATTGCCTTTTTTCGTCAGGGGCTGGTATTGATGATAACAGGTGCCGTCTGAAAGCTGGGTAGAAGCTATATCCAAAATGCGCTGACGGGCTCTCGAGGGGATCATGTGCACGAAACCGAGCAGGTCCTGGTTGCTGTCCCTGTAGCCCATTCCGCGCCCTATCCCGGATTCGTACAAGGACGCCGACCGGGACATATTGAAAGTGACCATGCATTGATACTGGTTCCAGATATTTGCGACGCGGTTTACAATAGGGTCGGGGGTCTCGGTGCGGAACGAAGAGATCAGTTCTTCCCAATATTTTTTGTGTTCTGCAAACGCGATTTGAACCGGATCGTTGCCCGAAAATTTTGAATATATTTTGTTGAACTCGTCTTTTCTTATTGTCCCGTCTTTGTTGAATTTTTTTTCGGAAGGATTTTCTGCATAGCCGAGGAGGAAATTTATATATTTTGTTTCGCCTGCTTTAAGAGTAATATCAATCTGATGCACCCCGACAGGAAGCCAGCCGTAGGCGATACTGTTTCCGCACTCTCCTTTTTTTATTGCGGACGGAGCTTCCAAGCCGTTGTGAAGGCCTACGAAAACGTCCCTGCTCGTATCGAACCCGGACGTTTCGGCGTCCGTAGAAAAATAAGCGTAGTGATTGCGGCGCTCCCGGTATTCCGTCTTATGGAATACGGCGTTGCCCGCTGCTTCAACCTGACCGGTGGAATAATTTCTCTGAAAGTTGGTCATATCGTCGTTTGCTTCCCAAAGGCACCATTCGACGAATCCCCATAACCTTATTCTTTTTTCGATCTTTGACAGGTTTGTTAAACGGACATTCCAAATTTCGTTTCTGTATCCGAGGGGAATAAAATACAAAGCGGAAACTTCAAGTTCGTTTTTTCGTCCGGTTATTCTGGAATAGCCGAGACCGTGCCGGCATTCATACTGGTCGAGTTCTACGCGCATAGGCTTCCACATCGGGTTCCATACCGCGTTACCGTCCTTAATATAAAGATAACGCCCGTTGCCGTCCATAGGTATATTATTGTAACGGTAACGTGTTAACCTCCGCAGTCTCGCGTCCTGGTAGAAACAATAGCCTCCGGCCGTATTGGAAATTATCCCGAAAAAATTCTCGGTGCCCAGGTAATTTATCCACGGAAGCGGAGTATCCGGCCGTGTTATTACGTACTCCTTACTGCCGTCGTCAAAGTATCCGTATTTCATTTATGTCCCCGTATATCTTGTTGAAAAAATAAAATTATAAAAAATTACCGATCAATTTTCTTCTTCATTAAAAAGCATTTTTAGCTTTTCCAACTCATCCCGTAGTCCTTCTCTTAAAAAGAGAAGGACTTGTTGGCTGTTAAACCATACCCCTTGTCACTCTTATCTCTCCATTTTTTGTTAACTCTGCAAATGCGACGTTGCCTATGCCAATAAGCCATTCCCTTCTATAGAGAAGGATGGGGCTTGCCGTTCTCATTGCGAGTGCTATGCAAGATATAGATTGAATCTGGATGCAAAGCATTTTTAGCTTTTCCAACTCATCCCGTAGTCCTTCTCTTATAAAGAGAAGGACTTGTTGTCAGTTAAACCATACCCTTTATCACTCTGTCTCTCCATTTTTTGTCAATTTTGCAAATGCTACGTTACCTATTCCTTTAAGCACTTCTAAAGGGAAGGGTGGAGCTTGCCGCTTGCGGGATGAGTTCGAGATCATAATAATTATTTCCTATTTAATTCCTTCTTAGTAGTTGAGTAATTTTTTGAAGAATTTATTTTTAATCTTAATTTTTCTAAAACCTTTTTTAGGTTATTCTCTACTTCTTTATTATTAAATCGTATTATAGAAATTCCTAAATTGCTAATAATATGCGTTCGAAGAGCATCGTAATTCTCTTGTCTTTTATGATACCCGCCGTCAATTTCAACCGCCAGATCTTCTTCAAAACAGAAAAAATCTAAAATAAAAAATTGTTCCTTTCCGCAGAAATCGAAGAAGACAGGATATTGTCTATAAAATTTTTTGTTCATAAATTTTTTATTTCTAACAGATTCCCAAAATATTTGCTCTGCATTTGTTGAATTTCTACGAAGTTCTCTGCATAAATGTTTTGCTATCATTATCAGTTTTTGATTCTTATTTAAACTCATAATAATAACTTATTTTTTCTTATACAAAATTTAACCTGGGAGATTAAAATTAATATAAGTTATAAATTTTTAATTAAATATGAGATTCCCTATTTATTTTCCAACTCATCCCGTAGTCCTTCTCTTAAAAAGAGAAGGACTTGTTGGCTGTTAAACCATACCCCTTGTCACTCTTATCTCTCCATTTTTTGTTAACTGCGCAAATGCTATGCTGCCTATTCCTTTAAGTACCTATTATATTAGTATTCAAATTTTCCGTATTCTGCGTTTGCAGATTTTTCTTACCTAATAATCGGATGTTGTTTTGTGAGCTCGATGCGAAAGAAAAATACAACCTCCAACCGCCAACATTACAACCTCCAACCACCAACATTACAACCTCCAACAATACAACCTCCAACCGCCAACAATACAAAAAAGCAACAAACCACAAACTATTTCAATGACAATTAATCCTTTATCCTTTGCCCGTTTACCAGCCGCCAGATCTTCAGCGGATTTTTGTTCTTAAGTTCGTCGGGCAAAAATTCGTCGGGGAAATTCTGATAACATACCGGACGTGAAAACCTATTTATTGCCAGAGTACCCACGGAAGTCGACCTGCTGTCCGTCGTGGCGGGGAACGGACCGCCGTGCACCATGGAATGGCAGACTTCCACCCCGGTAGGGAAACCGTTGATTATTAGCCGGCCGGCTTTTCTTTCAAGTATTGAAAGCAGATCCGCATTATCTCTCAGATCTTCTTCCGTAGCGTGCAGGGTAACCGTCAGGTGTCCTTTTAATTTTTCCGCCGCCTTTATAAGTTCGGCTTTATTGTCCGCCGCAACAGTTAAGGTGGAAGGGCCGAAGATCTCCTGTTCGAGCATATCGTTATTTATAAAATTGCCTGAGCCGGTCTGCATTAGATACGCGACTCCTTCCAGGTCGCCTCCGGATGACTTTCCTTCCGCCAGGAAATTAATTCCCGCACTTTTTTTCATCCTCTCTATGCCGCTGCGGTATGCCTTGTTGATCCCTTCCGTAAGCATTGTTTCCGCCGCAGCGGACCCGAAATTCTTTGCCGCGCTTTCCCTGAACTTTTCGGCCTCGTTTGATTCCTCGTAAAATACCAGTCCCGGGTTTGTGCAAAACTGTCCGGCTCCCAGCGTAACCGAAGCCGCAAGGCCTTTCGCAATTTCTTCTTTCCTTTCGCGCAGCGCGTTGGGCAGGATAAAAACCGGGTTGCTGCTTCCCATTTCGGCATAGACAGGGATAGGTTCCGGCCTCCTTGCTGCGGCGTCGAAAATGGCTTTGCCGCCTTTGAACGACCCGGTAAATCCGATTGCTTTTATCAGCGGATGGTTCGCTATTTCCATTCCTACATCGTTCGAACGGCCGTGGAGCATGGAAAAAGTACCTTCCGGCATATTGGTTTTCCGCACGGCTTTTATTACGGCCGACGCGACAAGTTCGCAAGTGCCCGGGTGAGCCGGATGCGCTTTCACTACCACCGTGCAGCCCGCCGCGAGAGCCGACGCCGTGTCTCCTCCCGCAACTGAAAAAGCGAGCGGGAAGTTGCTGGCGCCGAAAATGCCTGCCGGTCCCAAAGGCGTTCTCATGCTCCGGATATCGGGCTTCGGCGCGGGCTTGCGTTCCGGATCGGCTGTATCTATGCGCGCATCCGTCCACGAGCCTTCCTTAAGCAATTCCGCAAACAATCTTAGCTGGCCTACCGTTCTCCCCCTTTCACCGGTTAACCTTCCGGCCGGCAGCCCGGTTTCTAAATGAGCTCTTTCTATTAATATATCGCCGAGCTCCAGTATTTCGTCCGCAATTTCTTCAAGGAAAAGCGCCTTTTCTTTGCCGCTCTTTTTACGGTAAACCTTAAACGCCTTTTCCGCCTTAATTACCGCTTCGTTAATTTCTTTTTTAACCGCTTCACGGAAATCCGTTTTCAGCGTTTGAGAATTTTCGGGATTAACCGCGTTAAAAACCTCTTCTCCTTCGCCTGATAATTCGCTTCCTATAAAATTTAAGCCTGATAATTCCATCTTATTCCACCGTGTTTATTAAAGTACCTATCGGATTTATATTAATTATTATTTCATCGCCGCTGCGCAGGGTAAAATCGTTCGACGGGACGATACCTGTTCCGGTCATCAAAAAACTGCCGCACGGGAACGAACATTCCCTGTATAAAAAAGACGCCAGTTCGCCGAGCTGTCTTTTCATTTGCTTTAATTCGACACCGTCTTGAAAAACAGTCGAGCCGTCTCTTTTAATCTCCAGATTTATCCGCGTATCGCCGGCAAGCGGTTCTTCAGCCGCGTAAATGCACGGCCCGAGCGCGGCGCAGCCGTCGTATGTTTTTGCCTGCGGTAGATAAAGCGGGTTTTCTCCTTCAATGCTCCTTGAACTCATATCGTTGCCGATCGTATATCCTGCGATCTTCCCGGATGAAGTTATCAGTACCGTCAGCTCCGGTTCGGGAACGTTCCAGGCCGAATCTTTCCTAATCCTAACGGTTCCGCCGGGACAAGCTACCCGGTGTGCTGCGGCTTTAAAAAACAATTCCGGCCTTTCCGCCTCGTATACTCTCCCGTAAAAATCTCCGCCGCCGGTTTTTTTAGATTCTTCCTGCCTTCCTTCCTTGCTTCTGAAATACGTAACGCCTGCAGCCCACAGCTCCTGAGACCCTATCGGCGCTTCCAGGTTATTCAATACGACCCGGGAATCCGCTTCGGGTTTTTTCTTTTTAATAATGTCGACGGATTTATCGAACAGATCGTCGTCGTTTATGAAAACGTTCCAATCCTCTTCGTCCAATAAAAAAAATCTGCCGTCGTATTCAATAGCAATGCCGTTTTTTATTTTATAAATTTTCATAAGAATCTATCAAGCAATTATTA
>JBJKOY010000244.1:0-2465 GCA_046706945.1 Ignavibacteriaceae bacterium
TAAATAAATGCCCGAAAAATCTTTAGTAATTATTCCTACGTATAACGAACTTGAAAATATTCAAAAAATGATCCCCGAAATTGTGGACCGGTATAAAAACGGCTTGGACATCCTGGTTGTTGACGATAATTCTCCGGACGGAACGGCTGAATTCGTAGAAGGATTTTCTAAGGACTCCGAACGGGTGCATCTTCTCCGCAGAGAGAAAAAAATGGGACTGGGCACCGCGTATATTGCGGGTTTTAAATACGCACTCGAACATGATTACGAATTAATTTTTGAAATGGACGCTGATTTTTCGCACGATCCGAAAGAGATTAAAAATTTCATTAAGGCAATAAAAGATTACGATCTCGTTTTGGGAAGCAGGTATAAAAAGGGGGTTAATGTAGTTAACTGGCCGATGAGCAGGCTGCTGCTGAGCTACTTTGCCAACATCTATACGCAAGTGATAACTGGACTCCCGGTTAAAGACGCTACAGGCGGTTTTAAATGCTTCCGGCGAAAGGTGCTTGAATCCATTGATCTGGATAATATCAAATCGAACGGGTATGCGTTTCAAATTGAAATGACTTATAAGGCGTATAAAAAAGGTTTTAACATCGGGGAAATACCCATAATCTTCATTGACCGCAGAACAGGTTCTTCCAAAATGTCTAAAAGAATCGTTCGTGAAGCAATTTTTATGGTATGGAAACTTCGTTTAAGAAGCATAATAGGAAGATTAAAACGGGAAACGGCTGTGGATCTGTCTATTATCATAGTAAATTATAATGTAAAAGAGTTTTTACAGAACCTGATACATTCCGTCGAAAAAGCAACAGGCAGCATTGAGTACGAAATTATTGTTGTGGACAATGCCTCGGACGACGGAAGCGTGGATTTTTTAAAAGAGAAATTCCCCCGCGTAAGATTAATAGCCAATAAAAAAAATCTCGGCTTCAGCAGGGCAAACAACCAGGGACTAGCGGAGGCAAAAGGAAAATACCTGCTCCTGCTTAATCCCGATACTCTTATCAGGGAAGATACATTCCAGAAAATGATCGAGTTTTTCGAAAATACTCCCGGCGCCGGCATGGCCGGATGCAAAATTTTAAATCCCGACGGAAGCCTGCAGCTTGCCTGCAGAAGGAGTTTCCCCGGACCGTGGACCTCGTTCTGCAAAGTAACGGGCTTAAGTACTTTGTTTCCGGGAAGCAGGATTTTTGCGCGGTATAACCTCACCTATCTGGACGAAAACAAAACTTATGAAGTTGATGCCATTTCCGGCTCATTTATGATGCTGAGAAAAGAAACTTACGAAAAAGTAGGCGGCCTCGACGAAGAATTCTTCATGTACGGCGAGGATCTTGATTTTTGCTACAGGGTTCAAAAGAGCGGATACAAAGTTTATTATGTGCATACCACGCAGATCATCCATTATAAGGGGGAAAGCACCAAGAGAAGCAGTATCGACGAGTCGAAAGTGTTTTACGACGCCATGCATCTGTTCGTAAAGAAGCATCTCTCGGGATCTTTCGTGGTAGAAATTATACTCCGGGGTGCCATTGTATTTAGGAAGTTTTTCGATTTCCTCTGGCGCCGCAGATTGATATTAATTTCGCTCCTGATTGATTTCCTGGTGTTTAATTTATCGCTGTGGGGAGCGGATAAATTATACGCTCTGTTCGGTCATTGGAAAGGCTTTCCCGGCTCAAGTTATCCGGTTATATTTTTAGTACCTGCCGCTATTCATATTATGGCTGCGGCCGCAATGCGAATTTACAGAAACGATTCGCTGTCGGTTGTGAGAAACCTGCTGGCGGTGGCCGCAAGTTTCTTAATCATATCTTCATTAACTTTTTTCTTTAAGCAGTATGCATACAGCAGGGCCGCCGTTCTTATTACTTATTTTATTCTCTTTTTCAGCCTTTCCCTTTGGAGAATTCTCTTCAAGATAATTTTTAAGATAGGCATGAAAGGGGAAGACTTTGCGCATAAAAGAGCCGCCATAGTCGGGACAAACGACAGTTCGGTAAAAATAGCCAATAAATTAAAGTCCAAAAGCACCGAATTTCATCTTGTATCCGGGTTGATCGCCTTAACTAATAAAGAAATCGGGATCGTAATGGACGGTCTGGAAGTAATAGGAAGCGTTGAAAATATTAAGAAGGTCATTAGAGAAAAAAACATAGAAGAAGTCATTTTTTCCACAAATGAGCTGTCGTACAACCAGATGATGTCGATAGTCTCGGCATGTCAAAGCGAAAAAGTGGATTTTAAAGTAATCGGAAACAACCTGGATTTCCTGGTCGGCAAAACCTCGGTTTCAATGCTGGATGATTTTCCTTTGATCGAGATAAAATATAATATTTCAAGTCCTTACATGAGTTCGTTAAAATCTTTGTTCGATTTTTTCCTGGCGGCTGCCGTTTTGTTTTTTTTATATCCTTTCATATATTTGACAGTCAAACTAACCGGCAGAC
>JBJKOY010000245.1:0-4326 GCA_046706945.1 Ignavibacteriaceae bacterium
GAACTATTCCCATTCCGTAAGTGCTTGAATTCGAAAAATTGGAAATCCCGTTTATAATCCCGGGAGTCCGGATATAATTGGCGCTTGCGTTAAAATTCATGTTGGATTTTATAAAATCGATCGGCAGGCCGTACGTAACGAAAGAACGCAGGTTTACGTAGCCGTTTAAGTTTACCGGAACCGTCAGTTTTGTGCCCCTGTTTAAAAGAATCTTGTTGAATACCGTGGTATCCTGTTCGGCAATGATGGTATTGTTCCCTATGTAGTTTTTTATGATGGATGCGCTGAACAAGACGAATAATGTCCTCATATGCGAACCGTTAATTTCGGAGTATCTCATTACGATCGTCTGATTGTAATCCTGTTTCAATAAAGGGTTTCCCATGCTGAGCTGGGTCGGGTCGTTGTTGTTGAGGACGTCCTGTAATTGATTGATATTGGGGTCGTCGTTGCGGGTCCTGTAAAAAATCCTAAGGTTATCGTTCCGGGAAATATTGTATCTTAACATAAACGAAGGCAGAAAAGAATAAAAATTTCTTTGGATATTTTCCGATTGCGGGAAGAATTGCGAATTTATAAGTTGAGCGAGATTATAGTTTAAACCTGCTGCTAATAAGAAGTCGCGCGATCTGAATCGGTACCCGGTTCCTACACTCTGCGTCCTGTAAATTTTTTTGTAGACGTTGCTCAGGGAAGTGTCCAAAAGAGTGTACGCGCCGTTCGAGTTGTCGTATGTTGTTTGATTGCTGTTGTCCTGCGAGTAATTTATGCCTGCGTTAAACTGTAAAAGTCCTTGGTAGAAAAAAGGTTCGGTATAGACAATATTCGCCGAAGTACTGAAGCCGTGAACAATCAGGTCCGCGGCCTGGCTAATCGTATCCGAAGGCGTATTATTCGAATAATATATTTCCTGCGCGGAAAGGTTATTATTTCCCAGGTTATTGGTGAACGTGCCGTTAAGATTGATTGATAAGGTTCGGCCGGGAGTTTCAAACCTGTGTCTGAACAACAGGTTATTCGATGAGTTTATTGCAGACAGATTTGAACTGAAAATGCTGTTGGATGTGTTCAGCTTTTGGTCGCCGGATGCGGTAATTCCCGAAATATTGCTGGAGCCGTCGTTTATCTGGGCTGTAAACGAAGGGTAGAACAATACGGAATTCGACCTATCGATTTGATAATTAAGCCGTAAATTTATCCTGTGGTTTGTATTGTCCGTTAAAGAAGAATTCATTTCGTTATATGTCTGAGTTGCCGGAGAGGTCAGAAAATAGTTCCTGTTTGTCGAAGATTCTGCATCGTTGTCGGTCAGGTTAAAGAAATAGCTGGCGGTTAAATCGATTTTTTCCCCCAATCTGTCCGAATAGTTAATTCCGAAGGCTTTGGTTTGGGTTAAGCCGGTGGATTGATTAATTAAAAAATTTGATACGTTTCCGCCGCCGAACCCGCCTCCGCCGAATCCCCCGCCTCCGCCTGTTCTTCCGCCGCCCTGGCCGCCGCCGTTGCCCCCTCTTAAAAAATTCATGCGCATGCCTCTGCCCGAGCCGGACATCACTCCGAGAAGATCGTCACTCGAAAAATTCTGCTGGTTTATATTATTCAGCTGTGCAAGAACTGTGATCCTCTGCGGACCGTTGAAAAAATTAATGTTCCCGCCGACAGCATATCTTCCGTAATCGCCGTAACCGGATGTAAATTTGCCGAAGGTTCCCTGCCTGTCTGCAAGCCTTGTAACTATGTTGATTGTTTTGGATGTATTTCCGTCGTCGAAGCCCGTAAATTGTGCCTGATCGCTCTCCTGATCGAATACTTGAATTTTCTCGATGATCTCCGCAGGTAAATTCTTTAAAGCGGTATTGGGGTCCGATCCGAAAAATTCCCTGCCGTCGACCAGTACTTTCGTAACGTTTTCACCCTGCGCCTGAACAGTTCCGTTCTGGACGGTAATCCCCGGCATCTTTGTAATTAAATCTTCAGCATCGGCGTCTTTATTTGTTTTAAATGCGCCTGCATTATATTCGGTTGTATCCGCTTTTATATTAACCGGTACAGGCTCGCCGTTTACCTCAACAGTCCCGAGCTTTATATCTGTTGCCTTTAAATAAATCGTACCGAAATCAACCTGACGGTTTTTAATTTCGAAGTTCTTTTTATATGTAATATAGCCTACATAACTTACGGAAATTTCGTATTTTCCCGGAATAAGTCCGTCGATTTCAAATTTCCCGTTTTTATCCGTAATTATTCCTTTATGCCTGCCGTCCTGTATGTGTGTGATCACAACGTTGGCATTATCAAGTCCGCTTTTGTTTGACGCCGAAGCTGTTCTTCCCCTTACCGTATAATTCTGACCGTAAATATTCATCGAAAGAAAGAAAACCAGAGGAAATAAATTTTTTATCTTCATTTATTTAAACTTCCCATGTTGTCGCAATTAGCTGCTTATGTTAGTCAATTTTTTAAATGGTAAGGTTTAAATAGAATAAATAATGATAAGTCGAACGGCGGTACTGTCATGTTCAGAAAGGAAAGTCCGTATCCCGGTCTGCTTTTTTCTCTATCTTTTTTACTTCCTTTATCTTGGCGGTTAAATGCACCTGGTTTCCCTCAACAAATATAGCTTTATACGGTTTGGTAGGGCAGGCAAACTCGCATGCCCCGCATCCGATGCAGTAATCGTCTTTTATTTCCGGAGCTTTTATATTTTCGTACGGGACCATTGTAACCGCTTTTGTGGGACATTGTTCCGCGCATGCCCCGCAGTCGGTCTTTTCGGTATATACCACGCAGTTTTCTTTTATGAATTTTACTTTCCCTATCTGGGTCAGTTTTTTCTTTTCGCCGGCTAAAGGCAGAACGGCACCGGTAGGACACACTTCGCCGCAGACCGTGCATTCGAAATTGCAGAAGTTTGTTCGATAATCCATTCTTGGCTGAAGAATCCCGAGTATTCCGTATTCAAGAAAAGACGGCTGCAGTACTTTTGTAGGACAGGCGCTTATGCATAAATGACATGCCGTACATGTTGCCGTAAAATGCTCAATGCTTACCGATCCCGGAGGCGATACGGGATATTTCTTTAAATCCGGCACCTTACTTAATTTTTTGGGAATGATTTTCTGCTGCGCAAAAGCAATGCCTTTTGTACCTAGGGCAAAGAGAATGATCCCGGCGACAAATTCTCTTTTCTTTAAATCTATTTCGGAAGGTTTTTCAACCGCCTTTTTTTTATGGGAGGTCGAAAATGTAATGCCGTTCGAGGGACATACCGTAAAACAATTATAACAGCTTACGCATCTGCTGAAATCTACGGTTTTATTCTTTTTGTCGATGCTGCCGGATTTACAGACCCGTTCGCAGAGATTGCAGCCGATGCAGTTATCTTCTATAATCCTGATTTTAAAAAAAGATATCCGTGACACCAGCCCCAATAAGGTGCCTACCGGACAAACCGTATTGCAAAACAATCTTCCGTGCCTGAATGACATCCAGAACACAAGCGCAAAAAAGAAAAGAGGCAGCGACAATAGAATGATACCGGGGTATTTATACTGTTCGGGATAAACGGAATAATTATTAAAATGTTCCAGCAATAATACCAGTAAATTATTACCGGCAACAAGAACCGGCTTGAAAAGCTGAGTAACAATCCATCCGAAGTAGCTGTACGGATCCAGCAAAGTAAAAGCGAACATACTTCCGCAAAAAAAGAATATTACCGCAAGGGCAAGGAAGGAATATCTCAGCAGGTTATGCGGAGCGGAAAGTTTGAAGTATCTTTTTCTGCGAAGCTTTTTCCGGATGAATGAAATTATGTCCTGAAGCGTACCGAGCGGACAGATACTTGAACTGTATACGCGGCCGAAAAACAGCGTAAGTACGAAAACGATTATAAATCCTGCCGCCGCGGCGTTGAAAAAATTTATTAATTTTAAAAGTGACGGAATAAACTGGAGATAAGTAATATACCCGGTTAATGCGGGCGAAAGAGTGCCGGAAAAATCGAGGAATAAAGCGGCAAGCGCGGTAAAAAACAAAACCGAAACAGCGACTCTTATTTTCTTTAAATGCGACAGTTTCATATCTCTGGCACCGGCCGGGCTCACATCGTGATTCTGTTGATTTTCAACGAACCCAAATCCATTGTGCCTATCTTCATTTCCGCGGCGTATTTTATATACGGAACGTCGTCCGGGTTCATTCCGTAAAGTTTGGCAGCTGCGGTATCTGCGGCTACCGCATCAGTGGCCAATAATAAGGATTTCATATTGACCAGATCGGAAACGGAACCGCCTCTCGGACCGTTTTGCATCATCACGTTGTAGG
>JBJKOY010000246.1:0-14012 GCA_046706945.1 Ignavibacteriaceae bacterium
GAAGCCGCGCCCGTAATTTCCGCAAACGTCCCGGAGAAACATAAGCTGGGTTCAAGCGGCAGGGTTGTACCAGATTTGCTCTTAAAAATATGTGACGCAAACGGAAACAAGCTGCCGGCAGGCGCTAAGGGTGAGATCGTGGTTAAAGGCGAAAACGTAATGGCCGGGTATTGGAAAAACGAAAAGGCCACAACGGATACGATTAAAGACGGCTGGCTTTATACCGGCGATATCGGTTATATCGACGAAGACGGTTTCCTTTATGTCCTCGGACGCGATAAAAGTCTGCTCATCGGAAGCGACGGCGAAAAATACAGCCCGGAAGGCATCGAGGAAACGATAACCGAACGTTCCGAATATATAGAACAATTGATGTTGTACAATAACCAGTCGCCGTATACCGTTGCACTTTTGGTCCCGAATATCGATGCCTTGAAAAAATGGTGCGAAAAACAAAAGTTATCGACGGAATCAAAAGAAGGACAAGAAGCAGTACTTACGCTTCTGCAAAAAGAATTGAGCGAATACGAAGGGGACGGAAAATATGCGGGTATATTTCCTGCCAGATGGCTGCCGAGCGCAGTTGCTGTGCTGGGAGAGGGTTTTACAGAAAGTAATAAATTCCTTAACAGCACTTTGAAAATAGTCAGGGGCCGGATAGAAAAATTCTATAAAAACAGAATCGACTATATGTATACTGCAGAAGGCAAATTTATTATCAATCATCAGAACACGACAATAATTAGCCGTTTAATGCGCGGAAATCATTAGGAATAAAATTTAAAAAAGTCTTCCGCCCGATTCTATTTTAAATAAAAGCCTTCCGACAAATATCCTACCCAATGTTTGAAAGAAAAAGGCGCGGTAAGTCCGAGATTCGTATGTTTTACCGGTATAACTCCTTCGGTCCATGAATCGGAATACTTGTATTCGGTACCGGAAAGCTCCTTACCCGCAGTCTCATTAATAATTTTGTTTATCGTAAGAAGACCGAAAGGTATGGAATACTTGCCGCACCATAAAGGAGCGTAATTTTTGGTCCTTCCCCGGAGCTCGTCGGCGAAGCCTTTTATTTTTTCTTCCGTCAAGGTTCCGGAAAGATATTTTTTAGCTACGCGCACATCGTTTTCGACAGCCAGATTATGGGCATTTTTATCAAGTCCGAAATGCATATTATCGAAATCTATTCCGTAATGATTCGCATCCGAAGAAACTAAGAAGAAAATATCTTTGCCCGGGCGGAGACGGTTTTGTTTCATATAATCCGAAATAATATCCGCAAGTTCGGAGCTGATACCGTTCATTTTTTCAAAAGGCATTTCCGTAACCATTATAGGCGTGATTTTAATATCTCTGTTATAATATTGCAGAAAAGGTATCAAGGCTTCGATTGAATGCTCAATTGTTTGTGCGCGGTCGCTTACTATAAATTCATCCGGCCTTAATTTCGATTTGATAAATTCTCTAAGCGGCGATATATCAACGTTGGAATAAGGTCCGCGCCAGTATTTGAAGTCGTCCAGTATAAGGATATTTTTAGGATCGTTCATTGCTTTTCTGACGGTGCCGTGAGTAACTCCGAAGATGACAACCTCCTTAGTCTTAATAAGTCTGTATAGAGGGTAATACACCTCCCCCGCGTAAAGGTAGTCGTCGTGAGGCGAGATAGCCGCAACCAGATTTTGCGAACTGAATTTCTTTTGGTTTTTGTTTTCCGTTTTCAGGTAATCCATGAGCCTGTTCATTTCCGAGGGCCACCAGCTGAACCCGACGCTGTCCCTGATCGGCCTTATTTCCTGACCCGTTAAATTTATAGATAACATAAAAATTATAACTGTTGTAATGTTTATGAAAGAGGTTTTAAAATGCATTTTGGGATACCCCGTTTTATTTGGCCAATTTACAAAAAAAATTAAGCATTCACATAAAGGAATTATGAAAGCTGCGAAATTGCGGCTTTAATATAACTTTTTTCTGGCTCAATAATTGAATCTCTATATATGAATAAATTGAAATTAAGATGAAAACAAATAAAAATTTTAATAAATGCACGAGGAACTTCAATTTTTTATGTATCAAAATAATAGCATGATCTCAAATTCTGTCAATTACTTGAAATGATTTTAATTAACAATGTTTTTATGAAAGAAATTAGGGCGGACTATATGCAAGGTTATTTTGATACGGAATCATATAAAAATTCGAATTTGTCAGCATTGATTTCGACGGATATTTATTTTAATTATACGGCACCCGGTAGCGGTTCATCCGTCAACAGGTTTCTGCCGTGCAACGAAAGGGTTTTCAGAACTTCCACAATATACCAGGTTACCGTTACCAGGCGGGAAGGCGGAAGAAATTCCGCCTTCTCATTTTCCTTCGGCGACGGTTTATTTATTTTTAATCAAACACGGTCGGCAGCCGACGACCGGGATAAGTTGAATTCGTATCCCGACATTTTGCTGAGTCAAACCATCCCAAACAGCAAATGGGCAATCTTTCTTGCGTACGATATTGCCCCCGCGGACAGTATCATTTACGGAAAGGTGACCGATTACCATCCCGTCTCAACACAACGGCTTACTTCCTTATGCGAATGGTAAGAGCAAAATTCGGACGAAAACAACATCCCGGTCGATACGGTTGCCGACGTGATAAAACACGCGGAAAAAACGGATAAAGTTTTTCATATACCGTTATCATAAAGAATCAATAATAAGAATTAAGAAATTCATCGTAATGCCGCAGAAACTTTTTCCTTCATCATGTTTCTGCGGCATATTTAAAAATTAACTTTCGCTGTTTGCTCGCGGTTCTATATTAATATTGTTTATTACGTACTTGACGCCTTTAACTCTAAGCAGATCTTTTTCCAGTTCGTTTTTTATCCAGAGATTATCTGCGGAGCCGTCTAAGGTCACTACGCCTTCTTTTACGGTAAACCTGATCTCGCTGCTAAATGCATTATGGTCGCGTAAAATTTCCTTGACAACGGTGCCCAAATCCTGATCCCCGATCGGTTCGACTCTCGGCCTTAACTGGATATTGTTTACTATGTCAGTAACTCCTCTTATCCATGAAGCTATTGTCTCTGCCATTAATTTTTCCCTGTAAAACGTAACATCGCCGCTCAGCCTTATTGTTCCGTTATCAACAAAAATATTAATTTTATCAGGTTCGAGAATAGATCTGTTTAAATTTAAAGCCTGCAGGAAATCGGCTTTAATGGAATCGTCCGGGACGGAAGAGTTTTTAACATCGATTAAGTTTTCTATTTCTTTCACCCCGTTTATTTTCGAGATAATTTCCGAAATTCGGTTTTTATCGTACACGGTTTTAACTTCCCCTTTAACTTGAACCACACCGTCGTCCGAAGTTACCGTAAATTCATTGTCATAATAAAAACCTAAAACCCTGGTTACCTTTTTATTTAATTCGTCCGACAAAGAGTTGGCAGGAGAATTTGAAAAATAAAATGCAGTTGACAGACATGCGGCAACGACGGCATAGAATTTTAGTTTATTCATTTCGTTACTCCACCTTTTTAAAATAATTTTTAGAATATACATGCACGGTCATTTGTATCTTTAGAATAATATAAGCTGAATTCTATACAGGCCGGATTCTAAGTGCTGGTTGAGAATTGACAGATTAAAAAAAGATGTAAGGTTAGAGATTTCTTTAAGTCTTTCACCCCGGAGGAAAAATTATAGAGTAAGTTCGCTTCCTCATTATCTTCTATTGTAAGTTCAATTTGTCTTTTACAGCGTGGTTTGAAGAATAAGCCGTTTTCAAAATCGGCGGTTTTGAATGAGAGGAACGAAACAGTATAAAATTCGTTGACCTGGAAAGCAAATTCCCGGGGGTAATTCGGATTGTCCTCCAGAATGAAAAACGAAATGACCGAATTACAAACAAATAACATCATTAACAGATAAACTGAGAAAATTGTCCCCTTTTTCCCCGCGAAATCTATTTTTTTCATCGACGAATATTATCAACAAGAAAATTTAAAAGCAAAGCAATTAAATTAGGTAAATAATCGGCCCTGATTTTCCGGGTGCTTTTAAAAAGAATTCGGTGATTGACTGGTTTTAAATATCTTAAAGAAAGGTTTAAAAAATGATACCCGATCAGTGCTAAAATTAAATTGCCGGTCCCGATTAAATCGGGACACAGCCGGCTTGAATAATTATTTTCGGACAGTAACTGCGAACTTGCTTATCTTTCCCAATATACTCTTATACTTTTATCTCCGTCGGCGTATTGGAAATTAAATTCTCCCTGATACGAACGAAACAAAGCTTCCCCGATTCTTCTGGCGATATGAATCCCCGTAGTCGTTAAAACTGCTTTATCCCTGTTAAACCGGCGCGACATAATCCTTTCCAAAGGCCGTTCGGTTTTCTCAAGTGCTTCGGTATTGCGAATGAGGTTGGTAATCTCATTAGAATGCATGCTGAAAAAGTTTCCTTTTATTTCAACATAACCGGCCGGGTATTTGTCTGCGGTTCTTCTGCAAGCCGGACATAAAGTTCCGTACTTCTTGTCTTCCACATCCTTCCAGCTCCATCTTCCGTTCCTGTATATTGCTCCGCATTCGGTACAGTAAGCCGGTTCATGCAAAGTATTAGTAGCCCTGTAAGTATCCTTCCGTTTTTCCTTTATAAGTCTGTCCATCCTTTTCTGCGAATTTCTTCTTCTCATGGTTCCTCCTGACGTATAATGTTTATTTAATTAACGAGGATTACGGCGCATGTATATATTGTTAAAAAATATTTCATTTTTCACAAGGTAAAAAATGCATTTATATATTCGATTAAAACTTTTATCGGTGTTGAAGAGTGCGGAAAGTTAAATTGTTCTTTTCTTTTCATTCTTGAGATAAGTAATGAAATAAAAATTTAGGCGGATCGTCTTTTTCTGTATAATGAATTCGATAAGAATCTAAGTTTATTTTAGGCTATAATCAATTATTTTATTTATGTATAAAATTGATTTGTGATGCTATTCATAGATAATTTTGATCTTTTCACCTGCAAAAACGGCCGCGTCAACTTAACTCCATGTAATTTAACTGTTTATATGTTCGATACTTGAAATTTGTTTAAAAAATAATTTACTTATGGGAACACAAAATATGATTGGAGGGGATATGGCTATTAAGAAGAAATATCAAGCCGACGGTCCGACTTGTAAGGTCACATTTTCCGTTCCTTCGGATATTGCGGATAAATATGAAAAAGCATACCTCGTAGGCGATTTTAACAACTGGGATACCCGCGCAACTCCGATGAAAAAAATGAAACGGAACGGCTCTTTTTCCGTTACCCTTGAATTGGATATTAAAAAAGAATATGAATTCAGATATTTATTCGACGATAATTTTTGGTCGAACGAACCGGAAGCCGATAAAGTGGTTCCTACTTATTTCCAGGATGCGGAAAATTCCGTCATAATTCTTTAGTATGATGCATATTTACAATTCTCCCAATTAATTAAACCGCCTTATCCGTATATTTTAGCTTGGACGGAAAAATAAATTGGTCAACTCAAAATTGAAATTTATCTTGAGCCGGCAGGCCTGCCTCCTTGCTTTCAACCCGCTTTTGGGGAGAATAAAAATTTTTTCGCAGTCAAAATTTATGTTAATTCCGGTTATTTAATTTTGAATATTTCATCTATTAAATTAATTAAATCTCAGCCGATTGAATGATTTCATTAAAAGGAATTATTAAAAGATATATATATTACGACGAAGGCTCGGGTTTCGGGATTATTCTTTTAAATAACGATATAACGGTAACCGGAATAATACCCAAATACGGACAAGGTCAGCCGGCGGAATTTTTCGGCGATTGGATTGAGCACCCTAAGTACGGGAGGCAATTTAAATTCGAAAAATTTAAAATCGGGCTCCCATCGGCATCCGGCGACCTGGTAAAAATTTTGAGCTCCGGCATAATCAAGGGAATAGGAGAAAAGCTTGCGAAAGATATTGTAGATAAATTCGGAGAGGATTCGCTAAGGATATTGGAGAACAACCCGACGGAATTGAAGGCTGTAAAAGGCCTGGGAAAAAAGAAAATCGAAGCTATAAGAAAATCGCTGGAGGAAAAAAAGAATACCGTCGAGCTGGGATTGTTTTTGAATAAACACGGGATTCCGTTTACTTATGCGGTCAAGATTGAAAATGCGTTCGGCGAAAGCTCTTTATCTGTCATAAAAAACAACCCTTATAAACTCGTCAACCGTATTTGGGGAATTGGATTTAATGAAGCCGATGCGATCGCTCAAAAAATCGGTTTTAGCGAATACGACCCTGTCCGGCTTAAATCCGGCCTCTTATTTATCCTTGAAGAAGCGGCAGGTAAAGGCCATGTGTTTCTTGCGTTTCAGGAATTGGCGGCCGAATCCGTATCCGTGCTTAAATATGAATTAGCCTTTCGGGACAAAATCCTTGATGAGATGGAAAAAGAAAATGAAATAATTTTTGCCGGAAACAATGTATATCTTTCAAGGTTTTATTTTTTTGAAAGGGGAATAGAAGAAAATATCAGGAGGATAAATTCCTCAAATTGTGAACAGATAAACCTTACAAAACTGGATATTCAAAAATTACGTCGAGCATACAGCAGCGAACAAATCGATGCGATCGGGAAATCGCTGAGGCATAAAATATTTATATTAACCGGGGGACCCGGAACCGGGAAAACCGAAACCTTAAAAGGCATTATAAAAATTTACGGTAAAAGGACCGAAAAGATATTACTTGCCGCGCCTACCGGCAGGGCCGCCAAACGGATGACCGAAATAATCGGAATGGAAGCTAGAACAATCCACCGCCTGCTTGAATATAACCCCGTTTATGAGTCGTTTAATTTTAACGCGGATAAAAAACTGGAAGCCGATCTTTTGATTGTCGACGAAGTATCGATGATAGATACTTCATTAATGTTCCGTTTAACGGAAGCTATAGGCGATAACACGAATTTGATCTTGGTGGGCGATATTAATCAACTGCCTTCCGTAGGTCCGGGCAACATTTTGAAGGATTTGATCGGCTCCGGAATTCCGGCAGTAGCCGCTTTGGAAAAAATCTTCCGGCAGGAGGAACAAAGCGGAATAATTAAATTTGCTCATGCCGTTTTGTCCGGCAAGACGGATTTACCCGGGCCCGGAAGTTCGGACGATCTGCTTTTCGTAGAAGAGAACGAAGAAGAAAAAATTCCGGATTTGATTCTTAGTTTTTGCACAGATGTCCTGCCTAATAAATACGGCTTCGACCCGGTAAACGATGTGCAGATACTTTGTCCTATGCATAAAGGTATTAACGGTACGGTAAATTACAATAAACTGCTGCAAAATGCCCTCAATACAAACCGCGTTATTCATAAATCCGGGCATTTCGAATACAAAGAAGGGGATAAGGTAATGCAGCTTTCAAATAATTACGGGAAAGATATTTACAACGGTGATTGGGGCTTTATCCTCTCTTCGAAAAAGGATAAAGTTTATTACGTCAGTTTTAACGGCAGAACGGTTGAATTTACGGAGGACGATTTTGAACAACTTACGCTGGCGTACGGAATTACGGTCCATAAAAGTCAGGGCAGCGAGTACCCGTGCGTAATATTGCCCATGGTCAAATCGCATTTTATAATGCTTCAGAGGAACCTACTTTATACGGCCGTTACCAGGGCGAAAAAAATGGCTATAATAATAGGCAGCAGACAAGCATTGAATACCGCAGTAAAAAACAACAGGATAACGGCTAGGAATACTTCGCTGTTTAGAGAATCCGGCGGAGAAAGAAAATATATTCCGTACGATTTCTAATTATAAATTCCGGGTAAAATCGGGTATTATGAATTATAAAATTAAGAATTGAAAATAAAATTCTTTTCGAACTCGATTTTTAAAGAAAAATATTATATTTTTCTTAACCGATTACTTTATCGAGAACTTAATTTCTAAGATGTTTTTTAAATGTGAATACGGAACCTGATAAAATAAATAAAAACGCGGAGATATTTTGAAAAAGCTTAAATGGGGATTAATCGGTTGCGGCGACATCGCAAGGAAAAGAGTTGCTCCCGCACTGAGAGACCTTGAAAGCTGTGAACTCTACGCCGTAAACAGAAAGAATCCCGGGCTTGCGGAATCATTTGCAGCGGAGTTCGGCGCAAAAAAATGGTATGCTTCATGGCGCGATCTTCTGTCGGACCCGGAAATTGATGCGGTATACATAGCCGCCCCGGTTTATCTTCATGCGCCTGTTGCGGTCGGCGCCGCAGAAGCAGGCAAGCACGTCCTTTGCGAAAAACCCATGGCGCTGAACAACGGGGAGTGCGATTTAATGATCGAAAGCTGCATGGAAAATAATGTAAAATTGGGTATCGCTTATTACAGGCATTTTTATCCGGCAGTTGAAAAAATAAAGGAAATAATTGCCGGAGGAGGCATTGGGCAGGTCGTTCACTGTCAGATGAACGCATTCGAGTATTTTAATCCGCAGCCCGGAGAACCTCGCTACTGGCTTATGGAAAAAGAGAAATCCGGAGGAGGTCCGATGTTCGATTTCGGATGTCACAGGATAGAAGTCTTAATAAACTTATTCGGTAAAATAAAACGAGTGGAAGGTTTTTTAGCCAACGTTAGATTTAACAGAGAGGTGGAAGATACTGCAGCCGCCCTATTTAAATTTGAATCGGGTCCTGTGGCTGCGTTGAATGTTTCGCATGCGGCAAATGAGCCTCAGGATACCTTGGATATTTTCGGAAGCAAAGGTTCTATCCGTGTACCCGTGTTAAACAACGGAACTATCATTATAAAAACCGGTTCCGGCGAAAGCGAGATAAAATGTCCTCCCGAAAAGAATTTTCATATGCCGCTGATCAAGGACTTTTCGGAATCGATTCTCTCCGGCCGTTTACCGGTCGTAAGGGGCGAGAACGGAAGAGAAGTAAATAATATTTTATCGTTAATATACGCGGGTAAATAAAGCGGCGGATAGAAAAGAAAGACGGGTTTGCTTAATTGTTAAATAGAATTTTTTTATCGTGAATAAAAATTTGCGAAATTAGCTAATAAAAAATCAGAATATTTTTAAGGACTAAAAGAAAATATTAATTCGGAAGGGAGTAATAAAGCGTATGGCTAAAAATGTACTGGTCGCGCAATCAGGCGGCCCTTCTCCGGTAATTAATAATTCTTTAAGAGGCATTATAGATACATGCAAAATGTTCCCCGAAGTCTTCGGAAAAATTTACGGCGGATGGCACGGTATTGAAGGTGTTCTTAAGGAAGAGTTAATTGACTTGTCGGCACAGGATGAAGAAGAAATTGCATTGTTAAGGATTACTCCGGCTGCCGGAAGCATAGGAACCTGCCGATATAAATTAAAGGAAAAACAGAAAAAGGATTTTGAAAGAGTAATAGAAATTTTCAAAGCTCATAATATCGGCTTCTTTTTTTATATCGGAGGAAACGATTCCCAGCATACGGCTTTTAAAGTAAGCGAACTTGCCGGTGCGAAAGGTTTGGACCTTGTTGCAACCGGCGTTCCGAAAACCATAGACAACGACGTGGGAGACAGCGAATTCAAACTTATCGATCATACTCCGGGCTACGGAAGCGTGGCCAGGTACTGGTCGCATATAATTCAAAATGCAAACGAAGAAAACACGGGCTCGTCCCCTGCTGACCCGGTGCTTGTAATACAGGCGATGGGCAGAAAGATCGGTTATATCCCGGCTGCTTCCAGACTGGCGGACCCGAAACGTGAAATTCCTCTTCAAATTTACCTGACAGAATCCAAGGTGACCTTGGAAGAACTTGCAGACAACGTGAACGACAGTTTAACCAAAGAAGGCCGCTGTATTGCGGTTATAAGCGAAGGTTTCGACGTCGGGAATATCGGAGAAGTAAAAGACGCATTCGGGCATACTTCTTTCGGTTCAAGCAAAGTCTCCGTTTACCAGGCGGTGGTTAATTATCTTAATGCAAAAGGTCTTAAAGCAAAAGGCGCTTCACGGGGACAGGTTATGGGAACGGATCAGCGAGATACCATGATATATGCCTCAACGGTAGATCTGGACGAAGCATATAAGGTAGGACAGAAAGCCGTGGAAATTGCAATGAATGACGGGAACGGCTGGATGGCTACTATTCTGAGAAATCCCGGTTTTATTTATAATGTTTCGTTCGACAAAGTGCCGCTCGAGAAAGTGGCCCTCTCCGAAAGATTTTTCCCCGAAAAATGGATTGCTGAAAACAGGATCGACGTTACCGACGAATTCCTGGATTACGTACGACCGCTGGTAGGCGAGGACTGGATTTCCGTTCCCCTGGTAAACGGCAGACAGAGATTCGCAAAACTGAAACCGATCTTTGCAGATAAAAAACTTCCGGATTACGCTCCGGAGGCTTATTAAATCATCAATAAAAACAGAGAGAAAAAAATGACTGACGATCCACATAAGTTACTAATTGAATTAAAACCGGAAAAAGATTTTTTCATCGGTATAGATTCGGACGGCTGCGCATTTGATACAATGGAAATAAAGCATAAGGAATGTTTCTGTCCGAATACAATAAAGCATTGGAATTTGCAGAAAGTTTCCAAGTACGCGCGAGAGGCATGGGAATTCGTTAACCTTTATTCGAAATCCCGGGGCTGCAATAGGTTCCATGCTTTGATTAAGGTCCTTGATTTACTGCGCGAAAGAAAAGAAGTAATAGCGCGCGGTGCTAAAATTGCGGAAGTAAACGAAGTACGCGAATGGGTTAAAAAAGAAACCAAGCTCGGGAATCCGGCGCTGGAGAAATATGCCGCCGATGTCAATAACCCTGTAATTGAAAATACATTGAAATGGTCTAAAGCCATTAATGCCACAATCGAAGACATGGTTTACGATATCCCTCCGTTCCCGTTCATGCGCGAGTCTCTCGAAAAGCTGGTTCAAAAGGCCGATGCAATGGTAATTTCTCAAACTCCCGGCGAAGCTCTTGAACGCGAATGGAAAGAGCACGATATCGACAAGCATGTAAGAATTATCTGCGGACAGGAGTTCGGTACAAAAACCGAACATATTAAATACGGGGCCAAAAACAAATATGCCGACGATAAAATACTTATGATCGGCGACGCTCCCGGCGATATGAAAGCCGCTAAATCCAACGGCGTGCTGTTCTATCCCGTTAACCCGGGGCATGAAGAGGCGTCATGGGAAAGATTCTTAAACGAGGCACTGGATAAATTTTTTAACGGAAAATATGCCGGCGGGTACGAAGAATCTCTTATTGCCGAATTTAATGAATATTTACCTGATACTCCTCACTGGAAAAAATAATTAGGCTGATTTGCAGTCTGAAATTTTTTATATAACGTGAAAACAAAATTTGAAAAGGAGGAAGCATTGAATAAAGCAAATATCGGTTTAATTGGAATCGGGGTAATGGGTGAAAACCTGTCTCTTAACATGGAGAGCAAGGGGTTTACCGTAGCAGTTTTCGATATAGATCAGAAGAAAGTTGACAATTTTGTAAACGGAAGAGCCAAGGGTAAAAAAATAATCGGCGCACATTCGGTTAATGAATTGATAGACGCTCTCGAAAAACCCAGAAAAGTAATGATGATGGTGCAGGCCGGAAAGACCGTAGATACGGTTATAGACGAATTGGTCCCCCTTATGGAAAAAGGAGACATTATTATTGACGGCGGAAATTCTCATTTCCCCGATACAACGAGAAGGACAAGATACCTTGAAAGCAAAGGATTGCTGTATATCGGCACCGGAGTATCGGGCGGCGAAGAAGGCGCATTGAAAGGCCCTTCGATTATGCCGGGAGGATCTACAGCCGCATGGCCCTCGGTAAAACCTATTTTGCAGGCTATTGCCGCAAAAGTGGAAGACGGAACCCCTTGCTGCGATTGGATAGGCGAGGACGGCGCGGGCCATTTTGTAAAAATGGTGCACAACGGAATAGAGTACGGCGACATGCAGCTTATAACCGAAGCTTATCAGATTATGAAAATGCTCTTAAAAATGTCGGACGACGAGATGCACGAAGTGTTCAAGAAATGGAACCAGGGAGAATTGAACAGCTATTTGATAGAGATTACCTCGGATATTCTGGCATATAAAGATACCGACGGCAAGCCGCTAGTAGAAAATATTCTGGATACCGCCGGACAGAAAGGCACTGGTAAATGGACCGCCACTACGGCATTGGATCTGGGTATCCCGCTGACGATGATAGGAGAAGCGGTCTTCGCAAGATGCCTGTCGGCTATGAAGGAAGACAGAGTTAAAGCATCCGGGATTTTATCCGGCCCCGCTCCTAAGTTCGAAGGTGATAAAAAGACATTTGTCGAAGATATCGGGAAAGCTCTGTATGCTTCCAAGATAGTGTCGTATGCCCAGGGCTATGAATTAATGAGAGCCGCTGCTTCCGAATTCAAATGGAATCTGAATTACGGCGGGGTTGCATTAATGTGGCGCGGCGGATGTATTATCAGAAGCATATTCCTGGGTAAGATCAAGGAAGCCTTCGATAAGAATCCCGGTCTGACCAATCTTTTGCTGGATCCGTTCTTCAAGGAAAAAATCGTTTCTTCGCAGGCATCATGGAGAAGAGTAGTTGCCGCATCCTATATGAACGGAATCCCGGCACCGGCAATGTCCTCGGCTTTGTCCTATTTCGACGGCTACAGGACCGAAAGACTTCCGGCTAATCTCCTTCAGGCGCAAAGAGACTATTTCGGCGCTCACCGCTACGAAAGAATAGATAAACCGAGAGGCGAATTTTTCCATACCAACTGGACCGGGCACGGAGGCACGACGGCTTCGTCGGTTTACAACGTTTGACCTTTTTTGCATGAAACAAGAATAAGAGAAGCGGGAGCAAAACTTCCGCTTTATTATTTAAAAACTAACGGAAAGATTATAAAAATTTTGCGGATCGAATTCGTCTGAATTTTTAGAAAATATTTCCTCTGCCAGACGCAGGTAAGCCTGCGAGCCTTTTGATTTCAAATTAAACAATACAGCCGGTCTCTTGTAAAATTCCGATTCGGTGAGAGTAATATTTTTGGGGATCACGGTTTGCAAAAGATGGTCTTTGAAGTTGTCGTTTAATTCTTTGTCGGTCAATATCCATGCAATAGTATCGGATTCGTACATCGTTCGTAAAATACCTTCAATGCGCAGATCGGGGTTATTTCTTTTCTTTATCCAGTAATAATAATCGAACATTTTTCTTAAAGCAAGAATTGAATATTGGCCGGCTCTGACTGGAATAAGAACTGACGAAGACGAATTAAGAGCAATTGTAGTAAGACCCTTTAAGGAAGGAGGACAGTCAATAATTATATATTCGTAATCGCATAATTCGTAGGAACCAAGAATATTCTTAAACAAATAACTGTTGTTGGTAATTTTAAGAAGCCTGTCTTCAGTCTCCGGAGAATTTATGTCCGAAGGAATAAAGTCGAGGTATGCCAAATCGGTTTTTTGAACTACCTGTTTAATTGTTCTCGTAAAACTTAGTACTTTAAATATGCCGTTGACCGGTCGTTCATAAGAAAATCCGAAACAATCCGAACAGGAGCCGGACGGATCGAAATCGATTAATAAAGTCTTTTTCTCCGCTACCGCAAAACAAGCTGCCAGATTTGCTGCTGTGGTTGTTTTACCGACTCCGCCCTTTCCGACGGCAATTGAAATAATTTTCTTCATAATTCTGGTAAAAGAAGCGGTTAAGACTGAATTAAGTTCAAGTTCAGGTTTAAGTTCAAGGTTAATTTAGGTTTTAAAATCAAAATATTAAGTATTTAATTTGATTTAAATTCTTTACCTAATACCTTATTATCGATCCAATAAAACGTAATTTTAATTTGATTTCTGAAATACCGGATTTGAAAAAATACAATAAAAATTTGAATAAATTTAATGTAAACTAATAATTGAAGACCGTAAAATCAATAAAAACAATAAAATAATATAAAA
>JBJKOY010000247.1:0-5575 GCA_046706945.1 Ignavibacteriaceae bacterium
TCTTTCACCGGTTCTCCGGTAGTATTTGTAAACGTCACCGTGGAATTTTGCGAAGACCGGGGAGTAAAGGTTTGTAATCCGGGAGGAGTTTCGGTTTCATTCGCAGGAGCCAAACTCAAACTCCGAACGTCATATCCGGCAGCTACAACATTGGCCTGAATCTTTTGATTAACTTCTTTTGACGGGAAAGTACCTGCCGCCGTCATTGCGCCCTCGTAGAACGTACCTTGAGAACCGTTGCTGTTGTCTCCGCCGTTTCCCAATAAAATAGCTCCCTGCTTACGCATAGGATCATAACTGCTCCTGTCATTAATCACGCGAGATCCGTCGAACATAACTTTTAAATTGCCTTGTTGGGCATTTCCGCCCATAGATCTCCATTGATGAGGTTCACCGTCGGCCATCGCGGTTACGAATCGCCACGTAACGCTCGGCAGATCCGCACAATACTTATCATCGGGATATTTATTAACACAGCCTACAAGGTTGTTCTCCTGGTCGGTCATAACCCAGGGACCTGAATCTTTTCCATGATACCAATAGTTTGCATTGCCGTAATACAGAGTTTCCATGGTACCGTCGCCGTCGTCATGACTATCTATTTCAGCATTTCCGTAATCGAAACAGCAGCCGTTATTGAAGTGATGACCGTTTATAACCCAATACTGACCCTCAGCCTGATCGTCTACAGCGGTTCCCTTGGGATCATCTATTCGCATGCCCATCCCTGGTTCTATGAATACTCCGTAAACCTTATGCCCCATAATTGTAACCGGAGCCATGTTGGCAATGGGGATGTTGTTAAATCCGCCCATAGCAGGACCGCTGAAAAAACCGCGAGGCGCCTGTTTGAGGTTATTGCCGTGTCCGGATTGGTCATAGATTGTAGTGATCCAGCAATAAGTATTGGCGCAGAATGCATCTTGTGCTGCGGCATCGGCATATCCGCCGGGATCTCCTTTGCTTGGCTGTACTACACCAATGTCTAAGGTTTTTCCATCCGATTGACGCATAACTTGATAGAGCGGACCGTTGTAGGCTGCATATAATGCCCGGGTAGTGCTGTGAGCAGCTACGCAGGGATCACCGGCTGCATCGTATATATCGCATGGACCTTCAGGTCTGGATGGAAGATTATTATTTCCCGCCGCAATCACCATCATCATCACAGCAGGCAGTACAAACGCTAGTACCAAAAGTAAAGCAAGACTACTTTTCTTTTTCATGATTATTCTCCAATACTTTATTTGAAATTTTCTATTTTGCTTTTCAATAGTATAATGTTTATAATAAGTTTGTCCGGATTAGTTCAAAGCAAAATCAGACCCAACTTAAGTATTCTTCAATTCACCCGATAAATAAAAATATGCTTTATGTTAAAATCCAAGTTACAAATAGAAAATATATTAAAATAATATTTCAAGATTTTAATCACTGTAAATCTTAAATTATTTAAATTCCGGGATCGGCACTGCAGCAGGCAGGTAACCGGCCGGTTTTCCAAAGACTGTAAATTCAATAATCCCAAGCGGAGTAGTTTTCGGCCAGTTTGTAATTGTCAGTCTAACGAAGCGGCATTTAACCGGCGGGATTTCATTAAAAATTGTATTACGGGAAACGATATTTTTAGTTTGATCTAGCGTGGGAACGTATTTTTTTCCATCCATAGATACATCTATCCGGTATTGATAAATTAACGGTGAATACTTAGCAGGCTCCATACCGAAATGCCTGTTTTCTCCGTAAAACAAAATTCTCGCGCCGTCGATGTTAAACAGTTGTACCACGTCAAACCGTGTGGCCGGAGAAAGTTCAATCGTAAACGTAGGCAATGTATCCGCAGGTGAAGGTTCCCACCAGGTACCGCTAGAATTATCCACGGCATAGGCGGCAAAATGTCCCGGCGCCTCCGATGAGAAACTTGATAGAGCATTCATTGCGCGTACCTTATCGATGGTAAGAGGAATCGATCCACTGTTCCCTTTTGCCGGATCTTTAACGGCACCGGGTGCCCATTGCGGAGTATCAGTAACCTTCACCGACATGTTACCATCCTTATCAAAAATTATTCGATCCATACCAATACGCCGCCCTCCGGGAGGGTTCGATAATACGATTGTATAAAACTGCCAGAGTTTTACATCAGGCCCTTCCACAATGCAGCCGTGACCGGGACCAGTAACTATACCATCAGTCCTCCGAAGCAATGGATTGTTGGAAGCATAAATAAACGGCCCCATCGGCGACTTTGCAGTGTAGTATCCTTCAGCATAAGTTTTCCACTGTGTTCCGGAAGCCGAATATTCCAGGTAATAAATACCGTTATGTTTTTGAAGCCACGGCCCTTCAATCCAAGCAACATCAGTATATTCGTTCATTTCGCCGTAACGCTCCCATACATGTTTGCTGTTGAATCCGAAAAGATGTTTAACCGTTCCGGCAAACCTACTAATATCGTTCGGATCAAGAGGGACAACAAAGATACCGCTTACACCGCGTCCCGGGTAATAAAGATAAGGTTTATTGTCGTCGTCGATAAATATGTCAACATCGAAAGCGCCGTTCCAGCCGCCTTTAACATCAGGAGTGTTTTTCCAATTTCCAATACTTGTATATGGCCCCAGAGGGTTATCTGCTTTGTAAACAAGGCTTTCATTACCGCACATATAAAAACTGCCGTTGTAATTCACAACGTCCGGCGCTACCGGAACATTTTTAACTGACTTGAAGGTCCAGTTCAGCATATCATCAGAAACCCAGGCTCCGCCGCCGGTACAAAACATATTATACTTGCCTTTATCTCGGATTACAGTTACATCTCCCGATGCATTACCGCCCGGCCCGATAACCATGGGAAGAGGATTACAGTAACGCGCTGTTTTACCAATCTCCGGTTTCGTTTTGCCGTTTGTTTGACCAACTGCAATTTTGGAACAAAAAAATAATGCCAGTATAAATAAAAAATTGCTTACTAAATTTTTCTTCATATATTTTCTCTATGAAAAAGCTGACTTAATGTTATCAAAAAAATACGACTCAATACTTTATTTGTTACTTTTTCGTTTTTATTGTAACTCCCGATTCTTTTAAACCATCTGAGCTTGCAGTAATATTTATTTCTCCGTTTTTATCCGTCGATTGAATTATAACAAGAGCCAAACCGTGAAATGCTTTTCTTTTATTTGTTTTGAATTCTTCATGACTAACCGGATTGCCGTTTCCAACCCCGGCAATAGTTCCCTCACCGTTAATTTCAAATTTCACAAGGTTATCTGCGTTTGGACAAATGTTTCCATCTTTATCCGCAATCTCAACTTTGACATATGAGAGATCTTTACCGTCGGCGCTAATTTCTTTTCTGTCCGGAATCAATATTATTTTTGCCGGATCGCCTGCAGTTTGCACTTCATCCGTGCAGACTATCTTTCCATTGTTTTTGCCAACTGCTTTTAATGTTCCCGGCGAGTAAGGGACTTTCCATGCTAAATGCAAATCTTTTGTATCGCTGAATTTCTTTTCACCGAGTGATTTTCCATTCAGAAATAATTCGACGGATTCGCAATTGCTGTAACACCAAACAGGAATTTTCATCCCCTCGAAACCTTTCCAATTCCAATGAGGAAGAATATGAACCATAGGTTTTTTAGTCCATTCACTTTGATACAGGTAGTAACGGTCTTTCGGAAAGCCGCACAAGTCAACAATGCCGAAATAAGAACTAACCGAGGGCCAGCTAAACGGCGTTGGTTCCCCGATGTAATCAAAGCCCGTCCAGACAAATTCACCCGCAATCCAGGGGGCGTTTTTTACAGCCAGAAGTGATGCTTCTGCCACATTACCCCAATCAGGTGCATCTATATCATAAGAAGAGCACTGGTTATTCAGTTCCTTTACGATTTTAAGCGAATCGCCCTCCCGCACTAGATTGTATACTCCGCGCGAGCTAACTGTTGATGCGGTTTCCGAGCCGAACAATTTAGCCTTTCCTTTTAATGTATTGTAGAAAGCCGTATTGTAATTTATACCAAGCACATCCAGCGGTTTTGAGAAGCCGCTTTTAACAGCTTCTCCGGGATTATTGCAAGCAGATGTAACCGGACGTGTCGGATCTTCGGTGCGACAAATATCGGCAAGACGCTTTGACATTTCGTAGGCATTCGGACTACCTTGTTCCGGGATTTCATTGCCGATGCTCCATAAAATTATACTCGGATGATTCCTGTCTCGACGGATCATATCGGTTAGATCTCTCTTACTCCACACATCAAAAAATCTTCCGTATCCGTACTTAGTTTTGTTCATCTTCCATTCATCAAATGCTTCGTCCATAACTAGCAGTCCCATGCGGTCGCATAAATTGAGCAGCTCAGGCGCCGGCGGATTGTGGCTTGTACGTATAGCGTTGCAGCCCATGTTCTTCATGATTTCCAATTCCCGTTCAATCGCTCTTTTATTAATAGCAGTACCTAAACTTCCAAGGTCATGATGAAGGCATACGCCGTTTATTTCCACATGCTTACCGTTTAAGAAAAATCCCTTGTCCTTTGTAAATTCAAAAGAACGGATACCGAAAGGAGTTTTACTTTCATCCGTCAATTTATTGTCAACATAAACTTCGGATTCCGCATGATAAAGTATCGGATTCACTACCGACCAAAGTTCCGGTTTCTGAATTTTAATTACCTGCGTAAAAGTGCCGATGCCGCCTGTTTTTATTGTTTGTATTGAACTGCTGCTTCCGACTTTGTTACCTGACTTATCAAAAATATTAGTTACAAGCTTAACTTGATTTGACGTGAGAGATTGATTTCTAATATTTGTCTTGATGCGGACGGTCGCTTTTTTTGCAGATATTTCCGGAGTAGTAACATAGGTTCCCCAATGCTCAATATGAACCGGGTCCGTTATAATTAATCTTACATTGCGGTAAATACCCGCACCAGAATACCACCTTGAACACGGCTGCTGCACATCCACTCTTACGGCCATAACATTTTTTTCGTTGCCAAATTTCAAGTGTTTGGTCAATTCATATTGGAAGCTTGAGTAACCGTAAGGTCTGTTGCCAAGGTGAAACCCGTTTATCCAGACGTCGCTGTCCATATACACGCCGTCGAATTCTACAAAAACATGCTTGTCTTTTATATCTTCAGGAAGCTCAAATGTTTTTCTATACCAGCCGATGCCGCCGTCCAGATAGCCGCCGCCGCTTCCGCCCGGGCTGGTAGATTCAAAAGGTCCCTCGATTATTTTTTCTCCTTCATCATAGATACCGCCACTTTGTATTCCGTCAAATACTCTAACAGCAATACTATTCTTTTTGCCATAACGGATAATTTCGTGAGGTACTTTGTAATATCTTAATTGATCCCAAGCCGTAGTATAGTTAGGCGGGAAAGAGCCCAGGCCGCCGACTTTCACACCGTTGAAATATGTTTCATCTGCATCGTCTATTTTGCCGACATTAATGTAGATGTCTTTCCCCTTTAAATCTGCAGGAATAGTCAATTCACGGCGATACCAGCCGTACACGTTGTCTTTGGTATAGTTGGAACTTTTTTCCCATGTTGAAGGC
>JBJKOY010000248.1:0-4470 GCA_046706945.1 Ignavibacteriaceae bacterium
AAACCATCGATGTATATAAAATTCACCATTCAGTTGTAAGAGTTAAAAACATTGATTTAATCCCTGTCAATGATTCGGGGAAACCCGACTATAATGCTATCCGGGAGATGGAACCGTAATGAAAGCGCTGGAAGAGCTGTTTTCTTTATCCCAATATACCATAAACAACGATCGGAAGTCTTCGCTGCTCGGAACGGAGCTTTCCGCACTTACCGGGCTTCATTATAAGCAGAGCCCGGTTTACAAAAGAATTCTCGATAACCTCGGGTTCGCCGTTCCGTTAAAAGCTGAATTCTTGAGCGAACTGCCCTTCCTGCCCGTAAGGCTTTTTAAGTCGGCGGATATCAAAAGCATCCCCGATAATAAAGTGCTGAAGATCCTGACTTCCAGCGGTACAACCGGCCGGCAGTTATCCAGGATCGCCGTCGACACGGAGACCTCCCTTCTGCAGGTGAAAGCTCTATCCGCTATTATAACTTCTTTTATCGGCAGCCGGCGTCTTCCGATGATAATTATAGATGCCGAAAAAACCATCCGGGACAGATCCTCTTTAAGCGCAAGAGGAGCCGGCCTTGTAGGGATGTCGAATTTCGGACGCGATCATTTTTTCGCCCTAGACGAAAATATGAATTTAAAGTTGAAAGGATTGAACGAATACGTCCGCAAGCACAAAGACGAACAGGTACTTATCTTCGGTTTTACGTTCATGGTTTGGGAATATTTATTAAATTCGGTTAAGCAAACCGGGCAGGAAATTGATCTGAGCCGCGGGATACTGATCCACGGCGGCGGCTGGAAAAAGCTCGCCGAACGTTCGGTTACGAACGAAGTATTTAAATCGGAACTAAGCCGTACTTTCGGTTTGAAAAACATTTTTAATTTTTACGGGATGGTTGAGCAGGTCGGGAGTATTTATATGGAATGCGAATACGGATACATGCACGCTCCCAATTTCGCCGAGATCATCATCCGCGATTATAAAGACTGGTCGGTCCTTCCGTACGGCAGCGAGGGTATAATACAAACCTTAAGCGTTCTGCCCAGAAGCTACCCGGGACATTCCCTGCTGACCGATGATACGGGTACCGTAATCGGCGCGGATAGCTGCAGGTGCGGACGCAAAGGTACTTATTTTAAGGTTACCGGTAGGGTGCCGAAAGCCGAACTGCGCGGCTGCAGCGATACGCATGCAGAAACCTTAACAAATACAGCAAAGGCGGATGCAATATGAAAGTAATAAACTACGTGCCGGATTATAAACCGGATGCGGAATTAACGGAACTTATAAGCGATTCGTTTACGGCCGAAAAGACACTACCTGCTTTCGATAATTTGAGTCTTGAGTTTTTATCCGCTCTTTCGAAAAAGATCCTGGATCACCCCGAAATAAAAACATACCCGGAACTGGTTGCCCTTGCATACTGGTTAAGGAAAAGCAACCTGAAAGCCGTCTCCGCCGATTTTAAAAACCGTACCGGCGATTCCGAAATAATTGTACCCAGGGGATTGGCGTTCCATATTGCTCCTTCAAACGTCGACAGTATTTTTTTATATTCGTGGACGTTGTCTTTGCTTGCGGGGAATATTAACGTGATCAGAATTTCTCTAAACATTAATCCGCAGCTTGAATTGCTTTTGAGCATTATTAGGGAAATTATCAACTACCGTGATTGGGCCGGTATAAAAGCCCGCAATATCATAATTACCTACCCGGCGGATAACGAAATCAATACTTACATATCTTCGCGATCGGACGTTAGGGTGCTGTGGGGCGGCGATCAGACCGTAAGCAGCATCAGAAGGCTTCCTTCTAAGCCGGGGACGAAGGATATTATATTTGCAGACAAATTCTCTTACACGGTAATCGATGCTTCGATATATAATTCGCTTGAGGGAAACGAAAAAAAACTGCTCGCAAGGAATTTCTACAACGATGCGTATTGGTTCGATCAAACGGCATGTTCTTCGCCGAGATTTGTTTTATTCGCGGGTTCTCCGGCCGAATGCGGATCATCCAGTACAATTTTTTGGGATCTGCTCGGCAAAGAACTGGAAAAAAAAGGAATAACCGGGTCACCGGAGTTAGCCGTTGAAAAATTAACGTACATGTTTGAGACCGCCTCGAAAACCGACCTGGCCGCAAAGCCTT
The DNA here is from genome assembly GCA_046706945.1 of Ignavibacteriaceae bacterium. Classification (GTDB taxonomy): domain Bacteria; phylum Bacteroidota; class Ignavibacteria; order Ignavibacteriales; family Ignavibacteriaceae; genus FEN-1297. The sequence goes on from JBJKOY010000248.1 coordinate 2,150, forward strand.
CCCTTCCGAAAAGCGGAAGACCTACTGTTCTAAGAGTTTCAAAAGACGAAATCAAAAGATCAAGAGAATCGTGCGGAGGCGGATTTTTCTTCGAATGTTTTTTAAACGACCTCGACGAGCTTATTCCTCTCGTAAACAGGAAAGACCAGACCTTGACTTATTTCGGTTTCTTTAAAGACAAGCTGAAATCGTTCGCTTCAAAAGTGAACGGCGCGGGAATAGACCGCATAGTCCCTGTAGGCCAGGCGCTGAATTTTTCCCCCGTTTGGGACGGCTATTCTCTACTTAACGAACTGACCAAGCGCATCAGTATAATAGTGTAATAACACGTGCCTAGTAAAATCTTGTGTCGAATACAATGAGCATGGAGCAAAGGGCAGAGAGCAAAGGGCTTTGAGCTAAGAGCGTGGGGCAAGGGTATACTTGTTAGAATTTGAAATAAATAAACGGCTGCAGCTGGGCGCTTTCCGCCTGAAATATAATCAGTATCATTACTGCGATAAGCAATGCTTGGACGACAACAGGCATCTCTGTTATTATGCCTTGGATTTTAAAATCTATTTTCCTGGGAACGAAGTGCATTGCATATCCCAATACCATCAGCGCAAATACTTTCCAATAACCGGCGACGAACTGGAAGAATACCGCGCCGTGGAAAAACGTAAATATCTGATGCACCAAATCCAGGGCCGACTGAAGAGACGGGGCCCTGAAAAGTATTGCGGTAAACATTAAAAGATGGAAAGTAAATATTATCTGGAAAACTTTTAATCCCTTCGTGTTTCGTATTCCGAGCAAATCGTAAAATGAGTTTCTGAACTTTTGGGTTAAAAGAGAAAACGATAGGTATATACTGTGCATCAGGCCGAAGAAAACGAAAGTCCAGTCCGCACCGTGCCAGATACCGACTACGAGGAAAGTAATGAACACGGCAAGCGCGCTTCCGTATACCCTCATCTGCCTGAATTTAAGCTGCAGCGGTCTGAACAGATAATCCAGGAGCCATGTTGAAAGAGAGATATGCCATCTTCTCCAGTAATCCGCGACGCTTGAAGCAATGAACGGGACATTGAAATTATCCATTAACTTAAAGCCGAGAAGCAGTGCTATTCCGAGGGCCATATCGGTATAGCCTGAAAAATCGCAGTAAATCTGCAGCGCATAAGCGTAGGTGGCAAGCAAATTCTCAACGCCGGTAAATCTTAGCGGCACCTCAAAGACCCTGTCGACAAAGTTAAGCCCGATATAATCCGCTATCACGTTTTTCTTAAACAGTCCGCAGAGAATTAAAAAAACCGCGCGTCCCACATCCGCCTTGGATATCTTGAAATCGTGCTCGACCTGCGGCAAAAACGCCGCGGCCCTGTCAATGGGACCGGCAAGTGTGTTGGGGAAGAAAAACATATATAAAGAAAAATCCCTCAGGCTTTTCGTAGGTTCCATGGTACCGATATAAAGTTCGATAACGTAGCTCATGGCCTTAAAAGTATAGAAAGAAATCCCGACGGGCAGCAGAATATCGAGCGGATTAAGATGACCGGAATGAACCTCGTTTATAATCCTAATTATAAAGTTGGTATATTTAAAATAACATAGAAGGCCCAGGTCGATTACGATCGCGGATATGAAAAGGAAGCGTTTAATTCCGGGAGAATCGGTTCTATGAAGCCGATTGCCGAGATAGAAATTCGTCAAAGCGGAAAAGAAAAGAAGGAGAAAAAAGAGGCCCGAATTCTTGTAATAAAAGAACAGCGAAAAAAAGATGATCGTATAGATTTTTATATTCTTGCTCTTCGAAGCAGCACGGTAGAATATGACCAGCGCAAAGAAGAAAAAAAGGAAAAAGCTCGAACTGAAATACAGCGGATCCCGCGGATTGTATTTAAAGAGGTCGATCAGTTTATAAAAGTCTATACTGGAAAGCATCCCGGCCCGCCGGATTTGTTAAAGATTTTTCTATTCCCTTTAATTCGAAATTTTGGAATCAACCAGTTTCTGCAATTCTCCGATATTTTTCACGCGAAGGATTTCAAGTCCTTTAAACTTTATATTATATTCCTTTTCAACTGCAAGGATCACATTTATATGGTTGAACGAATCCCAGCCGGGAACCTGGTCGGCCGTTGTCTCGTCTCTTATGTCGAATTCTTCTATGTTCAGCTCTTTTAATATCACGTTCTTAAGTCTTTCCGAAATCATCGATCTTCCCGTAATTATTTAATTTGATTTTGTCATGACGGCCAATGCCGCGGATTTTTTCCTTATTTATATTGTTTGAAAGCATCTATTATTGCGGCTGCAATCATATTTCCGATTTTTTC
>JBJKOY010000249.1:0-2607 GCA_046706945.1 Ignavibacteriaceae bacterium
TCAATAAATTCTTTTGCTTCCGGTATATTGCGAATTTGTTCAAGCTCTTCAGTATTTAAGATAGCTTCCAAAGTATTTTTCTTAAAAATTCTGTTTTGTAAATCACCTCCGGCATTATCCGGATACCAATCAGGCAAACCAGCATGATGCCCTGCTATTCCGTATGCAAGAAGTTTAGCAATTTTTTGATAAGGAATTGGAAAGTTTTTAAGTGAATCAAACGCTAATACCGAACCTGCTGTACTATGGTTTGGTCTGTTATTATTCCCTTCAATATGTGCATCGGGATCGCAACCGGAATTTCGAAGCAGATACGTTTGCCATGCAGGAAGAAATTTTCCCAGGTCGTGCCAGTAACCTAATATTTCAGCCCAATCTTTGTTTCCAAATTCAGAAGCAAATTTACCAGCTAATTTTGAGACAGAGTTTAAATGATCTGCTAAGGTTTGTTTAATTCATTTCCCGTCTTGATTTTGTTTGACGTGCGCAAAAAACTCGTTCTTCATTATTTACACCTTTTTACTTTTATTTTTAAACTCCTCCGGCACGCCGGTTACAACAAAAGTCCGGAACCGGTTGTTAATTTATCAGGATTTGAATGATTAACTTACTTATGAAAAAACATTATATAATCAAATAGCCTTAAGAATATTCTATACGGAAAAAGATTATCTCATGCGGTTGGTTTAATTTATGTATGTCTCGCCCTGTTTATTTTTGCAGCCATAACCACCGGTATCAATGTATATCGCTTCCGTAACTTAGTGATTTTATAATTACCTTTCAAAATAAAATTCAACAAACTCCGGACAAATCCTCGACTCGTCTTCGCGGTCTTCGCGATTTAATTTAACTTAAATCGTTGCACTTCATCCTTCAAAGGAATAAATTTAAACAATACAAAGGAGGCTAAATGAAAACTTCTTTATTAGAACGCTTTTCCCGTGTAAGCATAATTCCCGCTTTTTTCTTTTTCCTATTCTCAATATCCGCACCGTGTCAAAACAAAAACGGAGGTTCAAATATGAACAAGGGCTGGGCTCATTTAAAATACGCCGTTTATTTTACTCACGGCGATATTGAAAAACTGCTGGCGGATTCCGCTCAGTTCGAAAAAACAATGGAATATTTTGCCCCGGTACGCCCGGACCGCGTTTACCTTGAAAGCAACAGCGGCGATAAAGTGGACATCCCTTTGCTGAAAAAGGTCGTCGGCCGTTTTAAGGAAATGGGAATAAAGGTGTCGGGTGCTATGGTGCCCGTTTCCCCGCACGGGGGACCTTCAAACTATAACGACCCTGCCGACATGGCTTCGCTCCGGAACAGAATGGAAGCCCTTGCAAAAGTGTTCGACAATATTATTTTGGACGACTGGCTTTTTACCACGGCCACGGACGTTAAAAGCGTCGAAGACCGCGGCACCATGAGCTGGGCCGATTACCGCACCAAATTGATTCTGGAACAATCGAAAAAATATATCATCGACCCCGCAAAAAAAATTAACCCTAACGTAAAAGTCATTATTAAATTTCCGAACTGGTACGAGGGACACCGTCATAACGGGTACGATGTTTACGGTGAGACCAAACTTTACGATGAAATGGCCGTCGGCATAGAAACACGCGACCCCGTAATGCAGGACCAGCATATCCCGATCTACAGCGGCTATATTTTCCAAAAATGGATTTCAAGCGTCGATCCTTCGAAATGGATCGGATCGTGGCTTGATAATTACGGCATGAAAGGAGAAAATAACAACTACACCGCCCAGGTCTGGCAAGCCGTTCTCGCAAGATCTCCGGAAATAATTTTATGGTGCGCCGGACAGCTTTACCCGACTACCGGGCCCTCAAGCGACGTTTACCCGCATTTCAAAGAAATGCTTCCGGAGTTCGACAGGGTAGCCGGGATGCTGAACGGGACTTCCCGAGGCGTGCCTATTTACCTGCCGTACGGTTCAACCGGCGAATATAATATTTTCGGCTACCTCGGGGAAGCGGGAATTCCTTTAACGCCGGTAGCCGAGTTCCCGGCAGAGAGCGAGAACGCAATATTCACTCTGCATTCGCTGCAGGACCCTAAATTAGCGGAAGAAATGCTCGAAAGACTAAAAAACAGGCACGATATCTTTTTGACCTGGGGTCTCTGGAAAAAACTTCAAAACACGGAATTCAAGAATACTTTAAGCCTCCTCGACTGCAGCGGATACGTTACTTCCTCGGAATTCCGTCTCAGGGAAGGCTGGAACGAGCGAATTGTCAAATCAGATAAACCGTTTACCTTTCCGCGCATCGAAACCACTACCTGGCCTTACGTAAGGGACGTTGCAGTAGTTAAGCCGGATTATGATTTCGGCGTTCTGCTGGATGCGAAGTATATGAACGGGACAATGTATGTACTGAACCTGCCGGACGACAGCAACGATCTGCTTAAAATGCCTCCCGAAGTCCTGGAAATGATCCGGCGTGCTTTTAATAAAGAACTGGGCGTAACTCTTTTAGGACCGGGGAACGTTGCAATGTACCTGTTCGGACAAAAGCAATATGTACTTTATAATATGGGAGATAAGGAAGCCGATCTTTCGCTTAGGTTTAATAAAAATATTCC
>JBJKOY010000250.1:0-1033 GCA_046706945.1 Ignavibacteriaceae bacterium
TACGATGTCCTTTTGGGAGCGGTCTTTAATTTATTATGTTTATCCTTTAAACATTCATTAGATACTTAATTCCGTTCAACCCAGCCTCGTAGAGGCTGAAGATTTGTAGAAAACCGATCAAAGAAGATGTCTAATCCTCGTAGAGGAATTACAAATTCTTTAACTTTAAACGATCCGGTATATCGTTAAAAAATCTCCGCGGTGTTTATCTTATTTTGATATGCAGTTCTTTTAATTGTTCCTCGCTTACCGACGAAGGCGCATCGTCCATCAGCGAAACAGCCGAAGCGGTCTTTGGAAATGCTATAACATCCCGTATGGAACTCTCGCCGGCAAATATCATCGCCATCCTGTCGAACCCGAAAGCTATTCCGCCGTGAGGCGGGGCGCCGTACTGGAATGCATTCATAAGAAAGCCGAATTTCATTTGGGCTTCGTCTTCCGATATACCCAGGGCTTTAAACATCTTCGCCTGCAGGTCGGCATTATGTATTCTTATGCTTCCGCCCGCAATCTCGCTGCCGTTTAATACGAGATCGTATGCCCGTGCCCTAACCCTGTCCGGGTCCGATTCCATATAAGTCACGTCCTCCAAATGCGGCGAAGTGAAAGGATGGTGCATCGCGTAAAATCTTTTTGTCTGCTCGTCCCATTCGAACAGCGGAAAGTCGGTGACCCATAATAATCTCGGCTCTGCATCCGTCTCGATCAAATCCAGCCTCCTGGCCATTTCCAGGCGCAGCGATCCCATAATGGAAAGCACTTTTAATTTCGGTCCGGTAAGAATAAATATGAGGTCTCCCGCCCTGGCTTTTAATGCTTTTACCAGTTCCGACTTCTCTTCGTCGGACAGGAACTTAGCGATTGGCGCTTCCAGTTCGACACCAGTTCCGGATTCTTTCACTCGCATCCAAATTAATCCGCCCGAGCCCTGTTTCTTCACAAAATCCGTCAATACGTCAAGCTGGTTCCTAGTATATTCCCCGCAGCCAGGAGCAACCAGACCGGTGATAATCCCTTTGTTCTTTATATG
>JBJKOY010000251.1:0-1465 GCA_046706945.1 Ignavibacteriaceae bacterium
TTGATTTACCAGAGCCGTTCCTGCCTATAAGTCCGATCCTGTCTCCTTCGTGAATCGTAAGAGAAGCCTTATCCAGGACGACTTGTTCTCCGTAACGCACTACAAGTTCAAGGGCCGTTAAAATTGCGGGGGCTGCGCCGATTGCCATCTTAATAATTGATTAAGTTCATGAAAAAATCAGGCTGGAAAAATAATGCATTTTATCCAAAAATTATATGAAGTTATTCTAGGTAACTAAAAAGAAATAAAACCGCTTTAGGCATATAAGGGGTACATAGAAATATTATTCCCGTTATGACCATTTAAACTATTTTTATAGACCTACTAACTACCGGCTACTTGCTACCGGATGCCTTTTTGTCTCGGTCCTGTCATGCTTATTAAAACATGGTGTCTTATATTATATTTCCCGATTTTAAAAAATAAGATCATTGACATTTATTATAAAAACCCATATTATTGAATCGTTTCAATTTTACCTGAACCGGAACATTAGATCAATAAACTTTACTTTGTTCCGGAATTAATAAATAATTTAAATATTTAATTTCATAGGCTCTTCATGGATTATATAAGTGATATGTTCGGTATAAAAGATAAAGTTGCGGTTTTAACCGGGGGAGCGGGAATACTGGCAGGCGAAATGGCAAAAGGTTTCTTAAATGCGGGCGCAAAAGTTGTGCTTCTCGATATTAATGAAAAAAGTTTGGAACAAAGAATTAAAAGCCTTAACGGAAAAGAAAAGGCAGTAATAGGACTGAAATGCAACGTGCTCGATAAGGGAAATTTAGCCGAGGTAAATAAGGAAATTTTGAAAAAGTTCAATCGCATGGACATACTTGTAAACGCCGCAGGAGGCAATATGGAAGGGGCCACTATCGGAGTGGACCAGACGGTATTCGACCTGGAATTCGAACAGTTTAAAAGAGTAACCGATTTAAACTTGAACGGCACTGTCCTTCCTACTTTAATTTTCGGCAAAACCATGGCTGATCAGAAAAAAGGATCGATTATAAATATCTCTTCGATGGCCGTTTCCAGGGCGATAACCCGCGTTGTGGGATATTCCGCGGCAAAAGCGGCAATAGACAATTTTACCAGATGGATGGCGGTTGAACTGGCAAGCAAGTTCGGGAGCGGATTAAGAGTTAACGCAATCGCCCCGGGTTTCCTGCTTACAGAACAAAATAGGACTTTACTGACAAAGAAAGACGGCTCGCTGACCGTAAGAGGCAAGACTATTATGAATATAACGCCGTTCCGGCGGTTCGGAGAGCCTGAAGAGCTTGTCGGAACCGTTATTTACCTGGCAAGCGATGCGGCAAAATTCGTCACCGTCGCCGTTATACCGATCGACGGCGGGTTCAGCTCCTTCAGCGGCGTGTAGGAACTAAAAATAAGGAATTGAAGAGATGGCATTTGAAAAAACCTGGAGATGGTTCGGACCGAACGACCCGGTATCGTT